>JAYVUC010000193.1:0-20385 GCA_043788295.1 Phycisphaerales bacterium | reverse complement strand
CCGCACACCCATGATCGCGCCTCCGTGCGACCCGCACCGCGGGCCGACATCCGATACGATCATTCACACGCCGCAGTTGCGCGATTGTTCAGAGATTCCGATTCTGAAAGGATTATTTTGACGGCTTGGCCGTGTCTTGTCCTTTGAGGTTGCACTTTTCCCCCCGCGTCAACGATCGGCCTCTCAGGAGGCTTTCTCATGGCTTGGCGTCACGTTTTTGATGCTCTCAAGTCTCCCGTCGGCTCCACCGTCACCGTCAAGGGCTGGCTCCGCACGCGGGCCGGGTGCCGGGTGTCACGGAAGTCGCCCACGCGACTTCCGTGCCATGGCCCTTGTGATTCCGGGCCACCTGCCGAACTCACCGCGCAAGCCGCGGCACGCTATCGCCCAATCGCGCCAGCTCGTCCGGGCTGTTCGCAAGGTCCACGGCTGCCTTCAGGTTGTGCAGGTACGTTTCCGCGTCGAACGCGCCGACAAACTCGGCCACGATCAGGTTGCCGACGATCACGAACGTCGCGGGGATTCCCCTGGTCGGGTGCAGCATGTTGGCGGCGGCGGGGTCGTGGTCGATGTTCACGTACACCGGCGTCGTGTTGTCGCGGATGAACGCGCTCACACCGGGCTCGATCAGCGTCGAACGCTTCATCGTCTGGCAAGGCGGGCACCAGTCGGCTGTGGCAAAGGCGAAAATGGGTTTGGAGCCCGGGCTTGCGGCCTGCGCGGCAAGGGCCTGGGCAAGCGTGGGCGCACCCTCGAACACGGGCGGCATCGCGGCGACGCCTCCAACAAACGTGCGGTACGCCATGAGGGACAGAGCGAGCACCATGCCAAAGCTCAGGATGGGCCGCCAGCGAAAGGCGGCGGGGAGTGCGGAGTTGGTCGTCATGGTTTCACCCTCGATGGCCCGCGAGACGCTCGATCATAGTGGCGCGATCGCCCGCGCCGCGATCGCCGGCCACTCTGGCTGCTGCACAGTCTGGGCGTCGATCCACACGCTGCCCGGCGTGGTTCGCAGCCGCTTGAGCCACGTCCGCTGGTTCTTGGCGAACCGCCGCGTCTGAATCTTGATGTTCTCGATCGCATCCACGAGCGAGCACCTGCCTTCGAAGTGCTCGACGAGCTGCTTGTATCCCAGAGCCTCGCGAGCCTGAATGCCGAGCCTGCGTCCCTCCCACAGCCCGCGGGCTTCGGCGATCAGCCCCGCGTCGATCATCGCCTTCACGCGGGCGTTGATCCGCAGATTGATCGCTTCGACGGGCCAATCGAGCCCGATGAGCACGCAGTCGGCGCGGACGTGGCTCGCGCGGTCCCACTGCGTCTGCAAGTCGGTGATGGGCGTGCCGGTGAGCCACCAGACTTCGAGGGCGCGAATCGTGCGTCGCTCGTCGTTGGGGTGGATGCGTGCGGCGGCGGCGGGATCGACGCGGGCAAGCTCTTCCCGACGTTCGCCAGGCGGACGCGCGCGAAGGCTCTCGCGGAGCGTTTCATCGGCCGACGGACCCTCGAAGAGACCTTCGAGAAACGCCTTGACGTACATGTGTGTGCCGCCGACGACGATTGGCAGGCGGCCGCGAGCCTGGATGTCGGCGATCGCCCGCTCGGCTTCGCGGAGCCAGTCGCTCACCGAGAACGGCTCGATCGCATCGGGTTCGACGAGGTCGATGAGGTGATGCGGCACGCCGCGGCGTTCGTCGGCCGTGGGTTTGGCCGAGCCGATGTCGACCCCGCGATAAATCTGGACCGAGTCGGCGGTCACGGCCTCGCCGTTGAGCGCGAGTGCAAGCTCGACGGCGAGCGAAGTCTTTCCGCCCGCGGTGGGTCCGATGATGACTGGGAAACGCTGCCCCATGCTCATGTAGTACTCATGCCGTGCTTGTGTCGGGGCTCACGCCATTCCGCCCGCGCTGATGCTCAGGTCGACGAGCTTGCGCTGGCGAATCTCGGCTGAACCGAGCTGACCGCACGCGCCCATCAGCTCGCGGCCCTTGGTGCGCCTGCGCTTGGTGAAGATCCCTCGTTCGGTGAGCCAACGCATGAAGGCGTCGACGCTCTCGTCGGTGGGTGCGGGCCATGGGCTGTTGCGGCGCGGGTTGTAGGGGATCAGGTTGATCATCGCCCGCACGGAGCCGCGGCGTTTGTCTTCCTGATAGTGCCGATTGATGGGCTCGAAGAACTCGGCGACCTCTCGGGCGTGCTCGGGGCGATCGTTGACGCCGGGGATCAGCACGTACTCGATGCAGAGCTTGCCCCCGCCATAGACCGGGAACGCGAGCAAGGCCTGCTGCAATTCGGCGAGATCGTACTTGCGATTGATCGGCATGATCTCGTCGCGCACAGTGTCATTGGGCGCGTTGAGGCTGATCGCCAGGTTGAGCCGGTGCCAACCAGGCTCGTGGAGTTTCTCGCCAAGCCGCTTGATCCCATCGACTCGCCCCACGGTCGAGATGGTGACCTTGGAGATGGGCAGCGCGGGCCCGTGATGGTCCTTGAGCACCGCGACGGCGGCCAGCACGTTGTCGAGGTTGTCCATGGGTTCGCCCATGCCCATAAACACGACGTTGGAGGGTCGCGTGCCGAGCAGGTGCGTCGCCGCCCACCACTGCGCGACAATTTCGGCTGCGGTGAGGTGCCGGATGAGCCCCATCTGGGCTGTCTCACAGAAGGTGCATCCCATGGCACACCCGATCTGGCTCGACACGCACAGCGTGTGCGTCAGGCTCCCGCTGCGACCCACCATCGGGATCAGCACGCTCTCGGTTGCCAGCTCTTCAAACTTGCCCGCCACACCCGCAACCCGCAGGGTGAACTTCAGCAGCTCACCCTCAAGGCACGGCTCTTTCTGGACCTTGCCCAGCACGGGCATGTGACATTCCACACCCGCTGCGGACATTGCATCGGTCTTGGCGTCGCGCATGAGCTGGTGGTAGGCCCGCATCGCTCCCACGCGGCCGCCCTCGCGGTCCACGATCAATCGACCACGAAATACCTCAACAAACTCGGCCGACACCATTCCCAGCACCCGATCGGGCGTCGCAATGGGTTGGGTGAGGGGTTGGGATACCACGGGTTCACTCATGAAAGTTCCAAGGCAATTATAAACCGCCCGAATCGGACAGGACGAAATATATGACGAACACGGGTTCTCCCCTTCCCAATGCCCCCGAGCCGAAGTATATTGGTTGTCGGGGAATCAGTTGGCGGCCTTCGACCGCCCCTCCCCATCGGCTTCCGGACCCGCCTTGCCATTTGGAACACACCCATGATCGCCCTTCGCCGTCGCGCGTTCACGCTGATCGAATTGCTGATCGTGATCGCTATCATCGCGCTCTTGATCGGGCTTCTGATGCCCGCGCTGGGCAAGGCGCGAGAGGTGGCCCGCGCCACCAAGTGCCAGGCCAACGTTCGCGGCATCGGTCAGGCCGCCATCCTGTATTCGCAGGACTACAAGGATCGCATCTGGGTCGTCGCGCCGTACGGCAAGAACCGCTACCGCAACACCGCCGCGTGGAGCGGGAACGCCTGGTGGGCTCGCATCGAGGATCGCAGCGACCCCAACAACGCACACAAGGACAAGCCGGGCTTTCTCTTCGAGTATGGCGGCAACGCGCAGAAGATGGGCGAGTGCCCGACCAACAAGCGCAACAAGTCCAACTACGCCGTCTCCAACAACAACATGTGGAACAGCGACATCGGCGTCATGTTCGACTACACCATGGTCAACTGGCTCGATAGCGCATTCACCACCCTCAAGCCCGACGTGGGCTGGCTCGTGCCCGATGGAAATAACTCGCAGCTCTGGTCGCTCCCGGCCGCCCGCGTGCCGACGCTCCAGCCCATGCGCGGCCTGCCGCTCTTTGTCGAAGAAGACACCAAGTGGTGGAACGAGCAGGCGATCGACGGCCTCTGGGGCAACTGGGACCAGATCACCACCCGCCACGACAAGCGCGGCTCGATCGTCTACCTCGACAATTCGGTGGAGTTTTTCAAACCCCCGTCCGACTTCAACGATGCGAACCAGAACTTCTCGCGCGACTTCACCGCCAACCAGATCTTCTTCAACGTCAAGGGTGGCAACGACAACTGGTTCCGCCTCCACCACGAGAGTGGCGATATGTACTACGGCTGGGTCAACAACCCCGTCACACAGGCTCAGATGCTCCCTCGATAGTCCCGCACTGGCAAACCAGCGTGTTCCTGGACGGCTCACACGCTCGTGATCTGCCCCATCAACCATTGCCAGGCATCGACCTTGATTTCGCCGGATTCTGCGGCCTTATGCGCATTGCCCGGACTTGAGCATGCCCAGGTCTTCGTAGAGGGGGCACACACGAAGGTCAGAGACTCGCCCCCCGTTCGGCGATCACGTTGCGGTACCAGAGGGCGGAGTCTTTGAGCGTGCGTTTCTGAGTAGTGAAGTCGACGTGGATGAGGCCGAAGCGTTGGCTGTAGCCTTCGGCCCACTCGAAGTTGTCGAGGATGGACCAGTGGAAGTAGCCGCGGATGTCGGTGCCGTCCTTGATGGCGCGGGCGATCTCGCGGAGGTGGGCGCGTGTGTACTCGATGCGTTGGGGGTCGTGGACGTGGCCGTCAGCCGAGACGAAGTCGGTGTTGGCCATGCCGTTTTCGGTGATGTAGATGGGGAGCTTGTAGCGTTCGTGGAGGAACCGGGGACCCCAGTAGACCGATTGGGGGACGATGGGCCAGCGGAAGGCCGACGCGGCGCAGCCGGGTGCGTGCGGCACATGCACAGGCTCGCCGCCGGTGCCCGCGCGGTAGGCTTCGCCCGAGTAGATGTTGACGCCGAAGAAATCGAGCGGCTGGGCGATGGTTTGCATGTCGCCGGAGGCGGGGTGCGGCGCGTCGTTGCCGAAGAGGGTGAGGGCATCATCGGGGTAGCGGCCCAGGATCGCGGCGTCGCCCCACCAAGCGTTGTTCCAAGCATCGGCGGTGTGAACGGAGAAGAATCGGCGGCGGGCGGCGTCGATATCGGCGTGCGAATCGGTCGCGGGATAATCGACGCGGGCGCAGGGTGCCCAGCCGACGATTGGCTTGGATTTGGCGCGGGCGCGGATCACTTGGACACCGCGGCCGTGGGCGAGCAGGGCGTTGTGACCCGCGCTGAGCCAGTCTTTGGTCGGCAGTTTGAGGCCCGGGGCGTGGTCGCCGATCTTGTGCCCGTGTCCGATGAAGATCTGCGGCTCGTTGATGGTGATCCAGTGCTGCACGCGGTCGCCCAGGCGATCGACGACGACGCCCGCGTACTCGGCGAACCAGCGCGAGCTGTCGGTGTGCAGCCAGCCACCGCGAGCGGCAAGGGCCTGCGGGCAGTCCCAATGGAAAAGCGTGACCCAGGGCGTGATTCGGCGTGCGAGCAGGGCGTCGATGAGGCGGTCGTAGAAGGCGAGGCCTGCTTCATTCACGCGGCCTGCGCCGTCGGGCATGACGCGGGCCCAGTTGATGCTGAGGCGGTAGGCTTGGAGCCCGAGATGGGACATCAATTCGACATCGCCAGCGAAGCGGTTGTAGTGATCGCAGGCGATGTCGCCGGATTGGGATTTCCAGATGGCCGCAGGATTCTTGCAAAAGACATCCCAGTTGCAGAGCCCTTTGCCATCGTCGAGGTGCGCGCCCTCAATTTGGTAGGCCGAGGCACCTGCGCCGAAGATGAAATCGCGGGGGAACATGTGGCGGGGCTCCGAGAAGAAACAGGTGCGGTCCGGGCGGGGATCATTGCACGGTCGCGCGGGTGCTGCAACGGGAGAGTTCGATTGCCGTCCGTGGCAGCATGAGGCAGGGCTGGAGCGGGTCTCTCGATCAGTTGGCCGAGTACTTCAAAGGTCCAAAGTCTGAGATTGCCTGTCAATTGGTCAACGCACGCGTGAACTTGCGGTATCATGTCGGGCCGATGGCCCAACCGCGTTCTACACACCCTCAGCTTCTGCACGAGTTTTTCGAGGCCTCAGCCCGGCGCGAGCCCGACGGCATTGCTGTCGACGTTCCCCCTGGTCCTGATCGGGTGGAGCGGAGCCGTGTCACGTATCGAGAGCTGAACGCTCAGGCCGACGCACTTGCCGCCCGGGTTCGACCTTACACCGGGCGAGACGGTGTGGTGGGGGTGCTCCTGCCACGCACGTCGCATTGGGTGTATGTCGCGCAGCTCGCGGTTCTGAAGGCTGGCGGAGCTTTCGCGTGCATCGATCCCGGCTTTCCAGATGCCCATGTGCAGGCGGTGCTCGACGACGCCGAGGTGTCGGTGCTGCTAACCGACAAGCAAGGGCAAGGGCGAATCGCACGGGCGGGTCTGCGGGCCGGGGGGGTTATCGATGTCGCTTCCCAGTCGGTCGCCTCGGATTCAGGCGGGCAGGCAGTTGCCAATCGGCCGTCTTCTGCGGCGGCCACTCCCGACGCGCTCGCGTACGTGATCTATACCTCTGGCACGACGGGCGTGCCAAAGGGCGTGATGATCGAGCATCGGTCGGTCGTAAATCTCGTGGTCTCGGACATCGAAGAGTTCGCCCTGACTCCCGCCGACCGCGTGGGTCAGGGGTCATCGGCCGCGTACGACTCGTCGATCGAAGAGATCTGGCTGGCGTTCGCGGCCGGGGCGACGGTGGTGGTGATGGACGACCACACAAGCCGGATGGGGCCCGACCTTGTGGCGTGGCTTCGGCGCGAGCGTGTGAGTGTTTTCTGTCCGCCACCGACGCTTCTGCGGACGACCGGCTGCACGGACCCGGGCCGCGAACTGCCGGACTTGAAGTTGCTATATGTGGGGGGCGAGGCACTCACGGACGATCTCGTGGCCTTGTGGGCGCCTGGGCGGCGCATGGTCAACGGGTACGGGCCCACAGAGTGTACGGTGACAGTGGTTCGGGGGGATGTGACGCCTGGCTCGCCCGTGACGATCGGCAAGCCAGTCCCGGGACACACTGCGTGGGTGGTAGATGCCGAGCTGCGCCCCGTGCCCGACGGCGACGCGGGCGAGCTCTGTCTCGCGGGCCCGGGCGTTGCCCGCGGCTATCGCAACCGCGAGGAAGTGACGCGCCAGAAGTTCCCCGTTCACCCCGCGCTCGGGCGTGTGTATCGCACGGGCGATCTGGTGCGGAGAAAGCCGTGCGGAGACCTTGTGTATCTGGGGCGGATCGACGCGCAGGTCAAGCTCCGCGGGTACAGAATTGAGCTCGAGGCGATCGAGGCACACCTTGTCCGGTGCGAAGGGGTGCGAGAGGCGGCGTGCACCGTGCAGGGGCAGGGGAGCGGGGCTTTGCTCGCGGCCCACATCGTGCCGACGGACGCGAACAGGCCGCCCGCAATTGCGGCACTGAGAGAATCGCTGCGACGAACGCTTCCCTCGTACATGGTTCCAGCGAGATTCTGGATTTTGGGCGCGCTTCCGCGAAGCGTGGGCGGGAAGGTGGACCGCAAGAAACTTCCCGAAATCGCGGGCGAGGCCGGGCAGGGTGAGAACGAGCGGCCGCGGGCGGTGATTGCTCCGTGCGGGAAAGCGGAGGCGGCGATCGTGGCGGCCTTCGCATCGGCCTTGCGCAGTGACTCCCCGATCTCAACCGACGAGGATTTCTTTCTCGACCTGGGGGGCGACTCGCTCACCGCAGTGGCTGTCATCTGCTCGTTGCGTTTGCACCACGACACGGCGTCGATCACGACACGAGACTTGTACGATGCCCGCACCGCAGCGCACCTTGCGGCCAGGGCGGCGCGGCCTCGTGTGGCACGCTCGGTCTCGCGGCCCGACGCCAGTATCGCCCAAGGCCACGTCGCGAATCCACATCTCGTCACGCTCGCGCAAACGGCGTGGCTGCTGCTCCAGCTCGTCGCCGCCAGCGCGGCAAGCTACGCAGTTTTGTTCGAGCTCATGCCCGTGCTGCTTGATCGCCTTGGCATCGCCGGAACACTACTGGCGGAACTGCCGCTGGCGATGATCGGGATCGCGGGGTATGCCCTTGTTGCCATCGGGATCGCGGCGGGCTTGAAATGGACGCTCATCGGTCGCTACAGGCCCATCACGACCCCCGTGTGGAGCTGGTACTACTTTCGACACTGGATCGTTCGGGGCGCGGTGCGAGCAATCCCCTGGAACATCCTTGCCGGCACGGTCGCGTATGGCGTGGTGCTGCGGCTCCTTGGTGCGAAGGTGGGACGGCGCGTCCATATCCATCGCGGCGTCAATCTTCAGCTTGGTGGCTGGGATCTCCTGACACTGGGTGATGATGTCACGCTCGCCCGCGATTCGAGTGTCGGGCTCGTCGAACTTCACGCGGGCTGTCTTGTGATCGGGCCCGTCACGATCCGGGATTTCGCCACCCTGGAGGCACGGGCCAGCGTGGGTGCCAATACCACCGTCGAGGTCGGGGGCTCTCTCACCGCGCTCTCGTGGCTGCCCGAGGGAGAGCGGATCGGAACACAGGAACGATGGGACGGCGTGCCTGCGGCACATGCTGGGATGACTGCGACCTCGCCCGCCTGTGAATCTGCGGGACAGATTCATCCCGCTACGCACGCCTTCCTCCATATTGCGGCGGCAAGCGCGATGCGTGCGGGTGGGGCACTCCCGGCTTTGGCGGTTCTTGCCACACTCGCATGGACGTTGGGTCTTTCCTCCGGGGAAGTTGCAGCGTGGTTTGGCCAACCCTCATGGTCCGTGAAGTCGCTGCTGGTCGTGATGGCGGCGTCGGTGCTCTGGGTGCCTGTCTGGCTCATCCTCAAGGCCCTGTGCGTGCGACTCGTCGGTCGCGTGAGGCCTTCGGCAATCAGCCTCTGGAGCCTGTCGAACATCCGCGTTGCGCACAAGGTCGGCGAAGTCGAAGACGCCGGCCGATGGCTTAGCGGCACGCTGTTCTGGCCCATCTGGCTCCGCCTCGCGGGCATGAAAATCGGCCGGGGCTGCGAGATCAGCACGATCATCGACGTCGTGCCCGAGAGTCTGCGGATCGGCGACCACAGTTTCTTTGCCGACGGCATCTATCTCGGCGGGCCACGGATTCACCGGGGTGTGATGACCATTCGCGACACGTCGCTTGGGCGCGGCACGTTTCTGGGCAACCACGTCGTCGTGCCACCGGGTGAGAGGCTTCCCGATGATCTCTTCATCGGGGTCAGCACAGTTGCAGATTCGACACGGGCAAGGCCGGGCACTTCGTGGTTTGGCCATCCCACCATGGAGCTTCCCCGGCGCGACGTGGTGGACTCCGACCGACGACTCACGCACAATCCAAGCCTGCTTCGCTACACGTCGCGGCTCTTCTGGGAGTCGCTGCGATTCACGCTGCCGACCCTGCCGCTGGCGGTGGTAAGTGGCTGGCTCGGGGCAATGTCGATGGTGGATGCCGGTTGGGTCGCGCGAGTGTTCCTGGGTGCGCCGGTCGCGACACTCGGCGCGGTCGCGGTTGAGTGCTTTGCGGTGCTGTTCTTGAAGTGGGCGCTGTTGGGCAGGGCGAAGGCGGGCCAGCACGCGCTCTGGTCGTGCTGGTGCAGCCGGTGGGACTTCCTGTACGTCGCGTGGCAGTTCTACGCGATGAGGCCGCTCGAGGTACTCGAAGGGACGCTTCTCCTGAACATGTATCTTCGAGCGATGGGGCTCTCGATCGGCCGCCGTGTCGTGCTCGGACCGGGCTTTGGACAGGTGGCCGATCCGGACATGATCACCATCGAGGACGACGCGACGGTGAGCGCCAACTACCAGGCGCACAGCTTCGAGGACCGCGTGCTCAAGCTCGCGCCGGTCGTGGTGAGACGCGGGGCGACCGTGGGCGAGGCGGCGGTCGTGTTTTATGGGGCCGACATCGGGGAGGACGCGTGGGTGACGCCCAACAGCGTCGTCATGAAGAACGAGCGGCTCTCGCCGGGCGCAGGTTACTGCGGGTGCCCAGTGCAGACCCTCGATGCCGAGACCGACAAGCCACCGGTCTCGCGGCGAGTTGGAAAGCCCGACGCCATTGAGCTCGATATCGGTGTTGCAACTGGACGTGCCGCCGCAGCATACCAAGAATAAGAGTGTGGGATTGTGGTGTTACGGGAGTTGCCGATGCAGTACGAGAGCCGGATCCGCTACGACTCAGCCCGTATCCACGCGGCCGCGATCTACTGCTCCGACGGGCGACTCGGTGAGCACTTCGACGACTTTCTGCAACAGGGGCTGTCGCTCCCTCGATACGACCGTGTGACGTTGCCGGGCGGGCCCGGGTGTCTTGCAGGGCATCCGCAGGCCCACCTGGAAGAGCAGGGCGTAGTCGATGAACTGCACTTTCTCGTGGAAGTTCACGGCCTGAAGCGCGTGGTGCTCATCGCCCACCAATCGTGCGCGTTCTACTCGAATCGGCTGGGGCTCAAGGAGCCCAGGCTTGAGCTCGTGCAGCGGGCGGACCTTGTGCGTGCGGCGGCGTTTGTCCACCGCGTGACGGGACTCGACGCGATCGAGGCGTACTTCGCCCGGATCGTCGAGGGCCGAGTGCAGTTCGAGCGCGTCGACGCGTGAGTGCGGGCTGGTCAGACCCTAATAAATACTCGACAAATCGCCAAAGGTTTGTACAATGTTTGGTATGCAAGAATTTACATACCGAGACGCACTCAGCAAAGGCCCCGCCCACCGGCGCGGGGCCGGGCTCAACCCTGGGAATCGATTCGAGGACATTCGGCTTCATGTGCTGGGGGAGGAGCTCGACCGACAGATGGTCGAGCGCGAGGAGAGTGACGGGTCGAAGCATCGCGTTGAGCGGCGGGTGTTTTTCGATCGCACACAGCGGATCATCAATCGAGTGGCGAGAACCTCGGACGTGCCGTTTGATTGGACGCTCAATCCGTATCGCGGGTGTGAACACGGGTGTATTTACTGCTTCGCACGCCAGTACCATGAGTACCTGGGCTTCAGTTGCGGGATCGACTTTGAGACCAAGCTGATGGCCAAGCCCGACGCGGCCAGGCTGCTGCGGCAGGAGCTCGCGGCCCCGGGCTGGAAGTGCGAGCCCATCGTGATGTCGGCGAGCACGGACATCTATCAGCCCATCGAGTACAAGATGCGGATCGCCCGCCAGTGCCTTGAGGTGATGGCCGAGTGCGGGCACCCGGTGACAACGATGACCAAGAGCGCGCTGGTGCTTCGTGATCTCGAACTGTGGTCGAAGCTCGCGGGCATGAATGCGGCTCGCGTGACGATCACGCTGGTGACGCTGGACGCCGAGCTGGCCCAGAAGCTCGAGCCGCGTGCGTCGTCGCCGTCGGGCCGATTGCGGGCGATTCGGGAGCTGTCGGCGGCGGGCGTGCCGGTCTCGGTCAACATCGCGCCGATCATTCCGGGCCTGACCGACGCGGAGCTGCCGCAGATTATCGAGGCGGTCGCAAAGGCTGGCGCTCGCAGGGCGGCATGGGTTCTGTTGCGCCTGCCGCATCAGGTCAAGGATCTGTTTCTGGACTGGCTCGAGCGATCTGTGCATCCCGATCGCGCGAGAAAGGTCGAGTCGCTCATTCGCCAGGCTCGCGGGGGGAAGCTTTACGAGGCCACCGTCAATCGCGGGCGTGGGCGTGGACCCATGGTCGAGCAGCTCGCACAGACGTTCGATGTGTTCACCCGCAGGCACGGGCTCAATCGTGACATTCGCCCGCTCTCCACAGCCCACTTTCGCAGGCCCGACACGGGCGGGCAGTTGTCACTCTTTTGATGGTTCGATTCGGGAGGCTATTTGAAGCACCAACGACAAACGCCGTAACCCATTTGGATTACGGCGTTTGTGTTCAAGTGGAGGCGAAGAGACTCGAACTCTCGACCTCATCCATGCCATGGATGCGCTCTACCAAAACTGAGCTACGCCCCCTTGGGGTGCCGTGGCGGCGGGCCGCGACGGCGTCTGCACTTGTGGCCCTGGCTGGGCCCGAGCCGGGGTCAATCGTAGTGATCGGCCCGCCTGGGTCAAGGCTTGGGGGAAAGTCGCGGGAAGGGGTGGAAAGGCCGAACGCGGAGTGGGGCGGAGGGACACGAAGGGAAGAGAAGTGGCCGATGTGGGTGAAGTTGGAGCGTCTTTCAGGCCGGCTCGATGGTGACGGTCATGCTCTTGGATGCGAACTGCTCCTGGTACAGCTCGGCCCGTTCCTTGTGCGTGACCAGCAGAAGCGAAACGCCCGTTTTGTGTGCGGTCAGCATCAATTCGACGGCCTTGGGCTGCGGGTGCGACGTGAGCTGCGTGATCGCGCCGACCACCCAGTCAAAGCTGTTGATATCGTCGTTGTGCAGGAGCACGCGGTAGGGCGGCAGTTGGTCCAGTTTGGGCGGGGAGGGCCGTTCTTTGACAGCCTGGGCGGGCGAGGTGCCGCCGGCATCTGGAGTGATCTGGGGCGTAGGCTGTATCTGTTCGGCGTCGTTCATGCGGGCTTCCCTTCATCCATTATACTCCGGGCGAGGGACATATATGGCCAAACTCGTCCACACCAATTCGGAGCGGCTTCCCGAGCATGAGCGGGCAGTGCTGATCGTGACGGGGTCAACGCTGGCGGCGGAGGCGTTTGATCGGGCTGCTGCGCACACGCTGCGGGCGTTCCTGAAGACGGCGATGCCTGGGCACGACGTGGTGGTGTGCGGGGATATCTGGTACCTGAATCAGGACGATCTGCGTGGGCGGCCCACGTTGAGCGTGGGGTCTCCGCAGGTGAACGCACTGACGGCGTATCTGGCGGATCGGCTGCCGACGGCGTACGCGATTGATGATGTACTGATGATTCAGGCGGATGTGGAGTTTGATGAGCCGGTGGCGAGCTGCTGGGGCGTGACGCACGAGGCGACGGCCCGGGCGGTTGGGGAGTTCCGTGAGCGATATCTGAAGGCATTCGTCAAGGCGGCAGCCCGGGTTTGAGGTACACTGTGGGCCTGTGAGACTGAGACCACACTGGAGATTTTGAAATGTTGACCGCTGCGTTTCTGGCTGCCGCTGCTGCTTTGACATCCTTTGGCCCGGCCGATCTCTCAAACACCGACAAGGCGTCGGGCTGGAAGAGCTACAGCGGGGCCGATGCTTCGCCCTTGTGGCGGGGGTATCGGCAGAAGACCTTTCCGGCGAAGGGGTGGGCGATTGAGGGCGGCGAGCTGAAGCAGACCGGTCCGGGCGGGGGCGACTTGGTGACGGCCGCCCAGTTTTCCGATGTCGAGATGGTGTGTGATTTCAAGCTCGACAAGGAGTCGAACTCGGGCATCATGTGGCGGGTCATCGAGACGCCGGGCGACACGTACATGACCGGGCCCGAGTATCAGTTGCTGGATGATGCGGGGTGGCTTGCAAAGGGGCCGCTGAAGGATGCGCAGCTCACGGGCTCGATGTACGACCTCATTGCAGCACCGAAGGACAAGGTGATGCGCGGTCCCGGTGAGTGGAACCAGGCCCGGATCTATCTTCGCAACGGGATGGTGCAGCACTGGCTGAACGGGAAGAAGATGGCGGAAGTGAAGGCGTTTGGGAGCGACGGGAAGCCGACGAAGGAATGGCAGGCGATAATCGCCGCGAGCAAGTTCAAGGACGCGGCGGGGTTTGGCGTGCAGCCCAAGGGGGCGATCGCTCTGCAGGACCACGGCGGGGGCATCGCGTTCCGGGATATCAAGGTCCGCGACCTGGCTGCGCCGATGACGGGCGAGGTGCAACTCTGGAACGGCAAAGACCTGACGGGTTGGCAGGCGATCGTGCCCGAGGCGAAGGATAAGGGCATCAAGCCCGAGGATGTGTGGTATGTGAAAGACGGCGAGCTGGTGTGCAAGGGCAATCCGGCCGGGTATATCCGCACGACCAAGGACTACAAGAACTTTATCATCAAGGTGGAGTGGCGCTTTGACCCGGCGAAGGGCGCGGGCAATTCGGGCGTGCTGCTCCGCATGGTGGGCGAGGACAAGGTTTGGCCCAAGAGCGTCGAGGCCCAGTTGCAATCCGGGCAGGCCGGCGATTTCTGGAACATCGACGAGGTCAAGATGACCGTTGCGAAGGACCGTACCAACGGACGAAACACGCGGCGCACGAGCACTGCCGAACGCCCGATCGGCGAGTGGAACGAGTACGAGATCATCGTCGATCACGGGCTGATCGTGCTGAAAGTGAACGGCGAGGAACTCAATCGCGCGACCGATGTCGAGGAAGTGGCGGGAAAGATCTGCCTGCAGAGCGAGGGCTCGGAGATACACTTCCGCAATATCCGGCTTGTACCGCTTGACTGAACGCGAGTCATTCACGCTCATGCGCTGCGGCGACGTTTGGTGTGAACGGTGCCGGAGCGCTCTTCGGCGATTGTGATGTCGTCTTGCAGCTTCTTGGTCTGCTTGGCAAGCTGGGCCAGTCGCGTCTCGACCTCTCGCAGCTCGCCCAGGCGGAGCCTGCCCACCTTCTCGGCGATGTCGGACAGTTCGAGCGTCTCACGCAGCTCTTCCTGCAAGGCCGCGTGCCGGGTGACGATCGCGGACATCGCGGCGTCCTGGGAGGCTGCCCGCTCGGTGTCGCGGCGGAGCTGCCTCAGCAGTTCAATGGTCGGCGCGACGGCGCGCTCAAACTCGGCGCGTTTGGACTCCACCGCCTTGTCGAGCACGTCACGCAACTGCGCCACGACACGCTTCGGGTCGATCGGATTGGCGGTCAATTCCTCGGCCTGCCGGAGCCACTCTTCGAGCGTGGGGGTGATTTTGCCCGCACGCTCGAGCCGTTGCTGGAGCTCGATGAGCGCCTGCCGCAGCGCGCCGGTCAGCCCCTGCACGTCGCCGACGGTCTGTCGGAGCGTGGTCCCCTCGGCCTTTGCGCCGCCGATGAGATCCCTGAGCGTCGACGACATCTGCTCGAACGCGGCACGGTCGAGGACGCGGGGCGTCAGGAACACGCCCCCGTCGGCCGGCTTGGGCTCGCTGATGGCTTCGTCCCCCGAGGCCGCCTGCACATAACCACCGATGTCGTGCTCGTTCATGGTCGAATCTCCGCAAGCCGCGTGCGTGCAAACCTGGCCGCGATAGATCGACACGGAACAACCTTGCTCCTCAGTTGTGGGAGGCGATAACGTGCTCGAAGTTATCGGAATTGATTACGAGCTGCCAGCGCGCATGCGGTCGACGCCCTCGGGGAACGGATAGCTCGGGAACACGCCCACGTGTCCGAACTTCCACATGGCGGGGGAGGCGTAGACATCTCCCCGGTAGCCCGCGTGGTACATGGACTGCAGAACAGCCTCGAAGCTGGGCTCCTGGCCGCCGGTGTCCCTGAGCATGTTGACGCGAGCGTTGAGGAACGAGACGGTGGCGACGGGGAGGCGTTCGCGGCGGTCGCGGAGCATCTTGGCGCAGGTCACAAAGCCGCGTGAGAGGTCGTCGAGGGTGAAGTGCTTGCGGCCTCGGGGGCGGAGGATCGCCAGAATGAGCAGGCTGTCGAGGTCGAGCTTGAGGACGTAAGGCTCGCGGTCATGGGCGGCGTGGACGCTGACGGATTCATGGAACATTTTGGCATAGCTGGTGACGGTGGCGGCGGACCACTGGCTGGTGTGGACGAGCTCGCAGAGCTGGGCGATGATGCCGCGCGAGTTGTCCTCGTCGTTGACGCCGCAGATGACGGTGCGGTAGCGGCCATCGAGCAGGTCGCGGAGCAGGTCTTGTCCCCAGAGGATGCGGAGGCGAGTCTCGGTGTGCAGCTTGCCGCCCGCGCCGGGGAGGAGCGTGACGCGGTCGGCGAACATTTCGGAGGAGAGCACCCGCTCGGCCTCGCCCTCGTAGAGGCGGACGGTGTCGGGGGTGTGGGCAGCGTTTGGCGTGTGGGGGTTGGTGGGCATGATGTGACTCCTGTTTCCTGTCCAAGTGTACCCGAAGCCCGCGGTCAGTTCACGGGCTCCACATTCCGACAGACGCCATGAGAAGGGCCGAGGCACCTAGCAGCGCGACCCCGGTGAGAAGCCACGGCACTCGCACGCCGCGCGTGCCGAACCGTGCCCGCCAGGGATTCCGCCAATGATTCCCGCACTCGGGGCTTGGCCGGGTGCGCCGAGCCAGGTGGACATCGGGTAGTCGCAGCGGGCGCACACGAGTCGCGATCCACGCCTGCCAAAGATTGAAAAGCCGAGGATGGCGCTGCCGCTCGTCACGGCGATTTTCGCCGAAAGGGTCGCCGCGATTTGCCATGGTCCAAAGACTGCCGCTGCTGTCGGTGCGGCAACAATCATCAGCGTCATCACGACAGCAAGGCGAGTGGTGTTCCGTCGCATCCGTCGCTGCTTGACTCTTCGATCGCGAGTCATGGTGGCCCAGCGGCGATCAAGCGCCAATCGCATCACCCGGGGCATGAGAAAGGCGAATAGGATAATGAACACTGTGAAAAACGCGAGCGCGATGCGATCGGCTTTCTTGAGGTATTCAAGCAGCACGGAACCCGGCGCCAGGCCCAAAGCGACTTCCGCCAGGATCATCATCGCATAGAGCTCACCCGCGAACAGACCCAAACCGACGAAATATCCCAGCACGATCACCGGAAAGACCTCGAGGCTGCCGCTCGTAGCGATGCGATCGCATCGCACGGCGGCCTAGCTCGTAGGCGCGGCAGGGCGCGAATTGCCGAAGGCCGGTGATGTCCGGATCGTCACGGTGCGAGCATAGGTGCCGGTGGGTGTCGCCTGTCCGACTGGCTCATTGCCTCTTGAAGTTGCAGTCGCGACGTGCTGGGCGTGCTGGCGGCGTGGCCAGATGCCGTCCCGTGAAATCCGCTGTTTATTTCACCCCATCCTTCGCGGCGATGTAACGGATGAGATCGACGCAGCGGGTGGCATAGCCGGCTTCGTTGTCGTACCAACTCACGACCTTGAAGAACCGCTTATTGAGCTCGATGCCAGCAAGGGAATCGTAGATCGAGCTGCGGCGGTCGCTGATAAAGTCGCTGCTCACGATCTCTTCATCGGTGTAGCCCAGGATGCCCTTCATCGAGCCCTCGCTGGCGGTCTTCATCGCGGCGTTGATCTCGGCGAGGCTCGTGTCCTTGGCTGTGCGGAAGGTGAGGTCGACGCACGAGACGTCGGCGGTGGGCACGCGGAAGCTCATGCCCGTGAGTTTGCCCTTGAGGGCGGGGATGACCAGTGCGCACGCCTTGGCTGCACCGGTGCTGGCGGGGATGATGTTCTGGTAGGCGTTGCGCCCGCCGCGCCAGTCCTTTTTGCTGGGGCCGTCCTGCGTGGGCTGCGTGGCGGTGGCGGCGTGGACGGTGGTCATGAGGCCTTCGTCGAGCCCGAAGTTGTCGTTGATGACCTTGGCGATGGGGGCGAGGCAGTTGGTGGTGCAGCTTGCGTTGCTGACGACGGTGTGCTTCGCGGCGTCGAAGACCTCGTGGTTGACGCCCATGACGAGTGTGGGAACCTGGGCCGCGTCGCTTTTGGTGGGGGCGGAGATCACGACGCGCTTGGCACCGGCCTGGAGGTGGAGGCCGGCCCTTTCGAGATCGGTGAAGAGGCCGGTGGATTCCAGTACGTACTGCACGCCCAGATCCTTCCACGGGAGCTTGGCGGGGTCTTTCTCGGCGGTGGTTTTTGTGGTCTTGCCGTTGATGGTGAAGCTGGTCTCGGTCGCTGAGATTTCGGCAGGCTTGCCGGCGATGGTGAATCGGCGGTGCATCGTGTCGTACTTGAGCAGGTACGCGAGGTTGTCGGCGGGAACGAGGTCGTTGACAGCCACGAGTTCGACACTGGGGTCTTCGCTGACGATGCGGGCGACGAGGCGACCGATGCGACCGAAACCGTTGATGCCGATGCGAATAGCCATGAGTTCTTTCTCGCGGAGGGTATGTGAAATCGAGCACCCAAGCGTAGTTTGGGAGAGGCGCATCGTCCAATAGCCAAACTGTTGCCGATGAGGGTGCTGCGAGGACGCAAGTCGGGGCAATCAGATGGTCGAGTTGGGCGCGGAGTGGGCCTCGAAGACCACGCGGCCGTTGACGATTGTTGCTCGGGCTCGGCCCATGACACGACGGCCTTCGAACGGCGTGTTTTTCGACATGCTTGTGAGTTCGGCGGCACGAATCGTCCAGGTGATTTCGGGGTCGATGATTGTGATGTCGGCGGGGCCGCCTACTTTGAGTGTGCCCAGGCCGCAGAGTTCGAGTCCACACAGGCGTGCGGGCTCGATGGTCATCATGGCGATGAGGCGTTTCCAGGAGATCGCGCCGCTGGTGACGAGAGCCTCAATGTAGAGGGCGAGGGCGGTCTCGATTCCCACCATGCCCATCGGGGCTTCTTCGAATGGCAGAGCTTTCTCATCGGCTGTGTGGGGCGCGTGGTCGGTTGCGAGCACGGTCACGGTGCCGTTTGCCACCGCTTCGCGAAGAGCGTCTACGTCCTTGCGTTCGCGGAGCGGTGGATTGACCTTTGCGAGTGTGTTGTACCCGTCGCAGGCGTCGGCAGTGAGGAGGAGATGGTGCGGCGAGGCCTCACCGGTGACGATCCGCTTGCCCTCGTCGTCTTTGCGGGCACGTTGCAGGATCTCGCATGTGCCGGCAGATGAAATGTGCTGCACGTGATAGCGGCAGCCGCTGTTCTTGGCAAGGCGGATGTCGCGCTCGACGATGATTTCTTCGGCCACGCGGGGCCAGCCACCAAGGCCGAGCTTGAGGGAGAGCGAACCCGCGTGCATCTGTGCGCCGCGGGTGAGCGTGGGCTCCTGGCAGTGCTGCATGAAGACGCGGCCTGTCCCTTTGACTTGCGTCAGAACGCGGCTCATCACGCCCGCAGAGGCGACGGCGTCGCCGTCGTCGCTGAACGCGACCGCGCCGGCTTTGGAGCACAGTTGAATCTCGGTCGGCTCTTCGCCGCGACGGCCCTTGGTGGCGGCGGCGACGGGAAAGACGCGACAGCCGCCAGCTTGCAATGCGGCGTCGGCGCGGTCGTAGACGAAGCGAACGAGCTCGGGCGAGTCGAGAGCGGGGTTGGTGTTGGGCATGCAGCAGATGCTGGTGAACCCGCCGCGAGCGGCGGCGAGGGCGCCGGTCTGGATGGTTTCCTTGTGCTCATGCCCAGGCTCACGGAGGTGGACATGGGGGTCGACGAGCCCGGGTGTGACGATGCAGCCATCGGCGTCAACCACCCGACGAGCCGGGCCCGGCGAGAGCCTCCTGGCGATCTCCACGACCTTGCCATTCAAGACAGCGACATCGAGGATTTTGTCAAGTCCCGAGGCCGGGTCGATGACGCGTCCCCTGCGGATGAGGATGGCCCCATCGCCGTCGGCAAGAGTCTCTCGCGTGCTCTTGGGGCGTTTGGCAGAGGTTGAGGACGTGCGTCGGACTGAATTGGCGTGTGCTGGCATCGGCCACAGCGTACCCGGCGACACCCACTCGCGTCGAGGAAGCTGGAGATCGCCAATCGCCAACAACCCGCCTAAACTCACCTCCTTCCTCGGGGTGTAGCGCAGCTTGGTAGCGCGTTTGACTGGGGGTCAAAAGGTCAGGGGTTCAAATCCCCTCACCCCGACTTGTTTCAGAACGAGCCCTTCGACGAGCACGTCGAAGGGCTTTCTCCTTGTTGGACGAGCATTATCCCTCGCATAAGGAGGTTCAAACGGAACGACAGGTGGCGCTGCTTTCCGCAGCACAATCTCGGCTGGCAAGCCCATCCGCAAATCGCACCCGATCGCGCACACGATCGGCTGGATCGCCAACCACCTCGCCCCCTCACCCCAAATCACAGAAAGTCTCGGCTGGCTCGAAGGGAGCTTCATGGCACCCTCGTGGGACTATGCCCCGCCCCTCCACCGCGATCGGTTGGGGGGGGCGGGGAACACTATCAGTCCCCGAAGCGGACCAGTCGTCAGGAGATCCTCGATCTGTTTGATCGGAATGTCGGCCGTGGAGGGCCGCGAGGGATGGTGATTCGGACCTTCTTCCTCACCCCCCAACCACCTGATCCACCATCGGGGGGTGCGATCTTGTGTGTCTTTCTGCGCCGCAGCGACATCCCGGTCCCCGGGATGTATGACCCGTCAGGAGATGATATAGAGGTTGAAGCGCCGCCGGGGGGGAGCGGCGGGGAGGAGGACGGGGAGCCAGGGGTGGAGGAGGAGGTCCATGGGTGGCTGGTCCTTTCCTTTTTTGTCGAGCTGTTTACCGATGCGCGATGGGGGGCGTGTTCGTTGATTGCGATTTGTCGCTGAGGCCGGTCAGGCACCCTAAGTCAGTCGAGCGGAATCGAATGTGCCCGCGTCGGTTGGCGCGGCAACGGCGTCGGCATTCGATCTGACACATGCTTCACATAACCGCGGGTCTGCCCTGCTTGACAAGGGTGGTAGTGACCCAGCCCACGTTCCGTTGACACAACCCAACCCCGGCTACAACTGGCTGGGGGAAGGAGTGTCACGATGGCAAGGAAGGTCTATACCGAAGAGTTCAGGAAGGCCGCGAT
>JAYVUC010000192.1:0-30916 GCA_043788295.1 Phycisphaerales bacterium | reverse complement strand
GTTGACCATCCGATGGCAGATGCTGCACGAGACACCCTCAAGGTCATACTCGGCGAGCTGGCTCCCGTCTGCCGCCCCGTGCCCCTGCATCGCCCCCATCGGTGAATGACAGCGCACACACGATACCCCGGAACCGGGCATGTCTTGGTTGGCAATCGCACGGGCCGCCAGCATCACAGGATCGCGCGACGCCTGGCCCATCATGCTGGCATTCCAGGGCCTATAAGGCTCGTGGGTGGCCTGGAACCCCCCGTGGCAGAACGCGCAAACCTGGGCGGTCTCAAACGAGTCAATTTGTTCCAGCGACTGGGAGCCGGGTGTGAAAAAATCCGCTTCGGTGGTCTGCGGGTCGGCGGAACCGGTAGATGCCCAGATGATGCCACAGAGTGGCAGAGCGACCCACAGGGACTCGATGATCGAACGCTTCAGAGACCTTGGCACGCATCGACCTCCAAATAAGGACCACAAGGGCTCATTTGTACCACACTCATAGCAAGAATCCAAGAAGCGTTACAGTTCTATCGGAGTATTTACGGCTCGCCTGCCGTTGGGATGCCTTCGGGTTCAGGAACTTGCCGATTCTGACAAAGTACGAACAGAATCGTTGAAGCCAGTGAATGCACCGGGAAGCTTTGGCGGGATGTCGTTATCATCGTTCCATGCTGATCCCACTCGTTCTGGCCGCGTGTTCGTTCGCAGCGGTGGAACCCGAGACCGGCGTTCCTGCGGAACGTGTCGCCAAGCTCGCCAAGGGCGTCAACCTGTCGCACTGGTATTGGCTTCCAGTTGACGGGCCCAAGGGTTTTGCGAGCACTGCGTGGTTCACGAAGGACGATGCCGCGACATTGAAGCAGCTGGGCGTGACGAATGTGCGGCTACCGATCGACCCCGGGCAGTTCTTCACCAACAAACTGGGCGGCAAACTCAACATCGGCAACGTCAAGAAACTCGACGCGACGCTCGACATGCTCAGGGACGCCGGGCTTGCGGTGGTGGTCGATCTGCACGCACTCGGCACACCCGGCGAGGCGGAATACGAGAAGAAGCTCAAGGACGCGACGCAGAAGCCGGCGCAGGAACGCGAGAAGGCGTTCGTGAAAGATTGGGAAGCGCTCGCGGACCATTTGTCGTCGCGCAGTGCGGACTGGGTGTTTCTGGAACTTCTCAACGAGCCGGTGTTCGACGAGGATGCCAAGCGCTGGGAAGCGATCCAGAAAAACCTCGCGACGGCGGTGCGGGCCAAGGCCCCGTCGCACACCCTGATCCTGACTGGCAACGACTGGGGGAGCATCCACGGCTTATCGCTCATCAAGCCCATCGACGACAAGAATGTGGTGTACTCGTTTCACTTCTATGAGCCGCACACGTTCACGCATCAGTCTGCGAAGTGGGGGTCGGTGAACTGGAAGTTCCTCAAGGACATCCCGTACCCATGCGACGCCGAGTTGATCAAGCCTGTGCTGCCGGGGATCAAGGACGATTCGGCACGGGGCGAGGCGAAGTGGTACGGCGGGCAGAACTGGAACGCGGCGAAGGTTGAGAGCCGTATCAAGGCGGCGGCCGAGTGGGGCAAGACCAACAGCGCGGTGGTCTGGTGCGGTGAGTTTGGCGTGTACCGCGGTGCGCCCGAAAAGTACCGCACGGCTTGGCTTGGCGACGTGCGTGGCTCGCTCGACACGCACAAGATTGGCTGGTGCATGTGGGACTGGGGCGGCGGCTTCGGGATCGTCAACGGCGAACCCGGCAAGCGGCAGATCGACGCGGCAACCGCCAAGGCACTCGGATTGCCCGCCGAGGCGAAGTGAGTCGGGTTACGGAGGGCTGACCGCCTTCCAGAGCGATTCGATCCGTGCGGCGGTGACCGGGGGCTTGCCCGCGAGCGGAGGCGCAAACAGCGCGAGGCGGAACTCCTCCAAGGCCCAACGATATTGCTCGACCGCAGCGGGAAGTTTCCCGGGCTGCATCGCCCATTCGCCCGCGTCGAGGTTGATCGTCGGAGCTGCACGCCTCGCTTGTGGCAACGGTGCTTTCGTGGGCGTGGCTCGCGCCTGTGTCTGTGTCTGTGTCTGTGTGTGTGTCTGGGCCACCGGGACGGTCGTTTGCCGTTGGGCAGACATCGCGGCGGCCACCCACCCGGTGTACTTCTTCCAGTGTGGCGCGAAGAGAGCCATGAGGTCTTTGTCAGACCCCGAGCCATCCTCGCGGAGCGATAAGAGCCGTTCTTTCATGCCCTGAGCGAAGCGGGGAAAGTCGCGTAGGTGTTCCCACGCGGCGAGTGAGAGGAACCCGGCGGGCATGAGATATGCCGCCTGCTCGCGGATATCGGCGAGACTCGCAGCCCAGTTTCGATTCGTGCCACGTGCGAGCCGCTGAGCTACGGCAAAGCGAGGATCGAGCGTGCGGGCGACGATGTCGGCGACGTCGCGGGTGACTTGCGCGAGTCGGCCCCATCCTGCCTGCAAACGATCGTCGAAATCGGCTTCGGTGCGGATGAGGGCGGCCTGAGTCAGCGGCGCGGTGATGAACGCCCGTTCGGCGATCAGGCACGTCAGACCGTCGCGAAGTTGTTCGGTTGATCCCAGCGCGTTGTGCCAGCGAACAAGATCGGCCCACTGCGCAAGCGAGGCAAGATCGCTATTGACCTGCTCGCGGCACGCAAGTGCGAAGAGCCGGCGCACGCCTCGGGCGGAAAGAGACGCCGCCTCGGTGGTTGTTTCAACGAGTGTCAGCGTGACACGATCGCCTTGATCGACGACCGCCGGGTGAAGCGTAAGACGCTCGCCCCCGTGATCGACCGCGACCGATTCCGGCAGCGTCCCCATGTCCCAGGTCTGAATACCGTCGCGGTCGAATCGCGCTCGAACACCGGCCGCCCGCGCTTTGCGGACCTTGCTTTCGAGTCGTTCCTGAAGAGCCACCAGATCGCGCTCGACAGCGATTTCCTTGCCGGCCGAGTCGATGACGCGGACACGCAGCACGAGATGCGCCGGAAGGTTTCGAAACGACCACGAGTCGGGAGCAATCTTGATGTTGTGCAAAACTTCCAGGGCCTCGCTGAGCGATTCGGCCAGCGGTCCCTGTGCAAAGTCCATCACGCCCGCGCACGAGGACGCCACCGCCGCGAGGTCACCCTTGGCATCAACTAACGCCCGCGAAGCCTTGGGCAGGAGACGTATGAGAGCGGCCGCGAGATCGGTGAGCATCCCCGGCACAAGCCAGCTGGCCCTGGTCTCGGTGAGTGCGGGGAGGTCGGTGAGCGAGATGGTGGCGGTGAGGCCGTCGGCGTCGGTGCCAGGCGCGAGGGCATACGCCAGCGGCAGGCACCGCGGCGCATCGCTTTCGGCAAGGACCAACTCGTCGGGGAAAGCCGAGGGATCATTCGCGGATCGCGTGCTGCCACGGAGCACATCGGCCAGAATGGGCACGGCAGCTTGCACTGCCGCACCAGCAGCCGAATGCCACGCGATCAAGGACTCTGGATCACGAATCTGCGACGGGAGATGTGTATCGAACCATTCCGCCAGAGTGCTGGCGGGTTTGAGGACATCGCGGCGGCGAAACTTCGCTTCCAGCGCGAGGGCCGATTCGAGCACAACGCGCACCCCGAGCACGTAGGGGTCGTGCGAGGTCCATTTGCCCGCGATCAGTGCCTCGCGTATGAAAAGCTCGCGGGCCTTGGCGGCGTCGGTCGCCGCGATAGACACCCGGCGGCGTGGCACGACCACAATGCCGTTCATCGTTGAACGCTCCCACGCGCTGGGAACGCCGGTCTCGGTGTCGAGGTGCGGATCGGTGAGCTGCCGGTCGAGCATGTGCCCGGCCAACTCCTCGATCCACTCGGGCTCCACTCTGGCGACCGTGCGGCCGTACAAGCGCGTGGTGCGGACGATCTCCGCCGCCATGATCCACTTCGCACCCTTCTTGAACATCACCGAACCGGGAAAGATGCTGACGATGTTGCCCTTGACGCCCTTGTAATCCCAGCTATTCGCTGCGTCGTCGCGGCACGCGAGATTGGAAATGAGGCCCGGCAGCAGGGCGCGATGGATGGCGGCGTCGGTCGCGGGCTTGCGATCTTGGGCGGGCTTTGTCACCGCGAGGTCCGTGAGCTGGCGGATTGTTTCGGCCCATTCCCGCATTCGTGCGGGATTGAGAAAGTGGTCGCGGCACCAGCCGACGAGCGGGCCGCTGGTCAATTCGCTCGCCGCGTGGCGATACTGCTCCCAGAGATTGAGAAGCGTGATGAAGTCGCTGGTGATGTGATGAAAGACCTCGTGCGCCCGATCGGCCTCCGCCGCTCGCTCCATCGGCCGCTCGCGCGGATCCTGGATCGACAGCCCAGCCGCGAGAATGGTGACCTCGTGTACACATCCTTCGCGCTGGGCGGCCACAAGCATCCGCCCCACGCGCGGATCGACGGGCAGCCTCGACAGTTCGCGCCCGATGCCCGTGATCGGTGCGTCGGGCGCACGCGTGGCGATCGCGCCAAGCTCAAAGAGCGTCTCGAACCCGTCGCGGACCGCTGCGGCGTCTGGCGAGTCGAGGAACGCGAACGCCTCGATCGACGGCAGGCCCAGTGATTTCATCTGTAGGATGACACTGGCGAGATTGGTGCGGCGGATTTCGGGCTCGGTGAAGGCGGGCCGCTCCCGGTACGATTCTTCGCTGTAGAGCCGGATGCACACACCCGCCGCGACGCGGCCACAGCGGCCCGAACGCTGGTTCGCCGACGCACGCGAGACGGGCACGACAGGAAGCGTCGAGACCTTGCGCGCCGGGTCGTAGAAGTTTCGGCGTTCGAGCCCCGTGTCGATGACGCAGCGGATGCCCGGCACCGTGAGCGAAGTTTCGGCGATATTGGTCGCAAGAATGACGCGTCGCCTCGCAGTGCCGCCAGCACCCGCGAGCGGCCTGTCGAAAATCCGATCCTGTTCCTGATTCGTGAGCCTTGAGAAGAGCGGCAGAATCTCCGCGCGGCATCCGCTGCGGCGCAGGGCCTCGGCGGCAACTCGGATCTCTCGTTCACCCGGCAGAAACACGAGGATGTCGCCAAGGGGTGCGCCCGGGTCGTCGAGCTCTTCGACCGCATCGACAATCGCTGCGGCTGTGGCGTTCTCAAACTCGGCGATGTCGGCGGAAGCAGGGCGATAACGGAGTTCCACGGGGAACATTCGCCCGGAGACCTCGATGATCGGCGCGACTGCGGGGCCGCCGAAGTAGTCGCTGAATCGTTTTGGCTCGATGGTTGCCGAGGTGATGACGAGCTTGAGGTCGGGGCGACGGGGCAGGAGATCACGGAGGTACCCGACGAGGAAGTCGATGTTGAGCGATCGCTCGTGGGCCTCGTCGAGGATGATCGTGGAGTATGCGGCGAGCGTGGGGTCGCTGTTGAGTTCCGCCAGGAGCATGCCGTCGGTGAGAACCTTGATGGCGGTGGCGGCGGACGTGCGGTCGTCGAAGCGGACTTTGTAGCCGACAAGCTCGCCCAGGCGCACGCCCATCTCGTGGGCGATTCGGGCGGCGACGGCCCGGGCGGCGAGGCGGCGCGGCTGGGTGTGAGCGATGGCACTTGCGCGGGCTTTCGGCGATCTCATCGCATGGATGATCTGCGGGAGCTGCGTGGTTTTGCCCGAGCCGGTCTCGCCGGTGAGGATGACGACCTGGTGGGCACGAATCAGGGCTTCGATCTCGGGCTGGCGATCCAGGATCGGGAGGTGTGCGTGCCCTGCGGGTTGGTCGTTTGGTGGGGTCATTGTGTGGAGAGAGGCTATGGCGATGGGGTGATGTGTGTGGGAGAGAGGCGTCGAAGAAGCCTATTGTTTGACCCTCCAGCGAGCGTCGAGTCGACGCCGTTGCCGGACACACACACGATTTCTGGGAGATTCGACATGGAAACCACACTGATCATTCTCAAGCCCGACGCGGTGCAACGCGGCCTGATGGGGCAGATTCTCACCCGCTTTGAGAACAAGGGGTTGCAGGTCGTGGGATGCCAGCTCATGCAGATCAGCCAGCAACTGGCGGCGACGCACTACGAGGCGCACAAGGAGAGGCCGTTTTATCCCGGTCTCGTGAAGTTCATGACGAGCAGCCCGGTGCTGGTGCTGGCGATCTGCGGGAACGGGGCGATCACGATCGCGCGGAACATGATGGGCGCGACGTTCGGCAGCAAGGCGAACCCCGGCACGATCCGCGGCGATTTCGGCGTGTCGAACTCGTTCAATCTCATCCACGGGAGCGACAGCCCCGAGGCGGCGGAGCGCGAGCTCAGGCTCTTCTTCGCGGCGGGCGAGGTGCAGAACTGGCCGCGCAACGGCGATGCGTGGATCTACGACATGTCGGGGGGGAAGATCGAATAGGGCAGAAAGAGCCGAACGCGGAGGTTGCACCGGTCGGCCGCGAGGAGCCGATATCCTGGTTGGCAGAATCCAACCCGCGAGCGACTCAACATGCGAGCCCTGGTCATCATCGACACGATTTTCGCCGCTAGGGAGCGGGCGATGCTGTCGCGTCTTGAGCTTGGGCTTGCCGATGAGGGCATCCGGGTAGTTCATGCGGTGCCGGCGGGGGCGGCGGCGAAGGAAGAGGCGGCGTCGGGTGCGGGTCAGCCCGTGTTCGCCTCGGCGGTCACGTACAGCGATGCGGCGATCCCGTTTTCGCTGGGAATCCGGGCCCAGAGGCTTCGGGGAGCGGTGAGACGGGCCGAGGGGCTTGATGACGAAGAGCCCGTCGCGGATGTCATTCACGCGTGGGGCGGTGGGACGTGGGCGATGGCGATGGAGCTTGGGCGGCTCGAGCGGGCACCGGTGCTGCTTGAGGTGTGGCGGGCGGGACTTATCCCGCGGGCCGCCGCGCTGAGTGAGTCGCGGGATCAATCAAGGCGGATCATGCTGTTGTCGCCGGATCAGGCGATCGACCGGGCACTCGCTGGCGCGAAGGTGGGGGTCCAGGTGCGGGCCGCGCCCTGGGGCGTGTTTACGCCGCCCGAGTGCCGCGTGCCGTTCGCGGTTGATCGCCCGTTGTCGGCGATGGTGATCGGGAGCGGGCAGGATCAGGGGTCGTTCGCGGGAGCAATCGCGGGGCTCGCGGATGCGGTGCGAGAGAGGCCCGACACACTGATTTTTGTGGACGCGGACGCGGCGCAGCGGACCAAGTTGTGGAAGGCTGCCAACGAGCTGGGGATTGTGCCGAATCTGACATTGATCGACCAGCTTGAGGCCCGGCGCGATCTCGTGCTCGACGGCGATCTGCTCGTCGTGCCCGAGGCACGGGGCGAGCAGCGTTCGATTCTGCTGGAGGCGATGGCGAGCGGCATGATCGTTGTCGCGGCGGCGGATCCGATGGTTTCGTCGCTCCAGAATGGCTTCACCGCCCGATTGATCGGGGGCACAACCGCCAAGGCGTGGGGGCAAGGGCTCCTGGCGACGTTGCGGGATGTGCGAGCGTGCCGCGAACTGGCGGCTTCGGCGCGGTCGTTTGTGGCACTCCAGCGGCAGGCGAGCGGGCAGGTGCGGGCTGTCATTGATGCATATGGGGCAGTTGGGCGGAGGCAGTCGATTCCTATTAGCCTGTAGGGATTCTGGTGGCAATGCTCTCTAGAGCAGTGCATTGGGAGCCTTGAAGAAACACCGGCTTGGAGGCCGGTGCTCCCTGGGAGACCCGGTTCGGAGACCCGGGCCACCAGAGAACGGGCCACCAGAGAACCGGGCCAGCGGGGAACCTACAACTCCGTCGTGCAGACGCTGGCCCAGATTCGTGAACTTCTAGAAGCGCGGGGGCTTGCCCCCAAGAAGTCTCTGGGGCAGAACTTTCTCATCGATCACAATCTGATCCGAAAGCTGGTTGACGCGGCGGGTGTTCAACCCGGCGAACTTGTGCTTGAGGTCGGACCTGGGACAGGTGCGTTGACTGATGAGCTTGTGGGCCGAGGCTGCCGTGTGATCGCGTGCGAGCTTGACGGCGGGCTGGCCTCGCTCATCGAAGAGCGGTACGAGGCGATGCCGGGGGCGAATGTGACGGTGGTTCACGGCGATTGTCTGGAGAGCAAGCGGGAACTCTCGCGGGCGGCGGCGGCGGCGATCGGGGACCAGCCCTTCAAGCTGGTTGCGAATCTTCCTTACGGGGCGGCGACACCACTTCTGATCGCGCTGATGGCCCAGCACCCCGCGTGCGGCGGGATGTGGATCACGGTGCAGCGAGAGGTGGGTGACAGGCTGATCGCGGGTGTGGGCAGCGATGAGTACGGCACGATCTCGATCATCGCGGCCGCCGCGTGCGACGGGCGGCGGATTGCCAGGCTCGGGCCCGAGTGCTTCTGGCCCAGGCCTGAGATCGAGAGCGTGATGATCGAGCTGGTTCGCAGGCCCGTGCCCCTCTCAACCGATCTCAGGGGACTGGCGGATTTCACGCAGGAATTGTTCAACAAGCGTCGCAAGCAGCTCGGGGCGGTGCTTCGCGGGATGGGCGATGGGGGGCTGGGGGAGCTGCCACCGGGAATCGATTTGACGCGACGGGCCGAGAATCTCACGCCGCAAGAGGTGATTTTGGTGCATGGGTGGTGGAAGACGCGAAGTGGCCTTGCACATCGCCCGGGAGATGTGGTACCTTGATGTCGAAGCAGGAGGGCACGGGCTGATGGGCGATGCGGCCGATCACCACAGCGTGGCAGTTCGAGTGGAGTCCCGCTCCATGGGCGATGCCCACTCGCTCGCGATCCGGCAGGAAGCCGTGCTGCGAGAGGCCTGCGACGCAAGACTGGGCCCCGTGGAATGGTTCAGATCGGCATGGCAGCACGGCGGTGCGGCGACTGGATTTGCCGAGTGGCATGCCGAGGAGGGCGGACACCCGGCGCGGGCGATGGTCAAGCTGCCGGTGGGGCCAGTCGAACTCTTCTGGTCCAAGGCGCTGGGCGAGGCGGACTTTCCAGTTGTGCCGCGGCTCTTGGCGAGCGGAAGCTCGCTTGGGGATGTTGACGTGAGCTGGCTGGTGGTCGAGAAGCTCGAGGGGCGCCCGCTCTCGACGCAGTTCGATCAGTCGGCGGTGGTGGAGTTGATCGAGACGCTCGTGGGATTTCACGCGGCGACAACCCTTGCGAAGCCGATCGATCAGAGGCCGGCGGCGGTGGATTGGGAGACCAATGTCGCCAAGGCTCGCGTGATCGTGCGTGCGGGCGGCTTTGCCGACGCGCTGAGGTGGAATGACGCGCTTAAGCATGTGCAGAAGGCGATTCCCACGCTCGTTGCGAGATGGAATGCCAGGCCCATCACAGTGTGGTGCCACGGTGACCTGCACCCTGGCAACGCGCTTCGGCGTGCCGGTGGTGATCGGGCCGGGTCGTGTGTCTTGATCGACCTGGCGATGGTGCATCCGGGGCACTGGATCGAGGACGCGGTGTATTTGGAGCGGCAATACTGGGGGCACGCTGAGCAGTTGCACGGTATCAAGCCCGTTTCGACGCTTGCGAGGCTCCGCCGCGAGCGTGGGCTGCCGGTTGAGGATTCCTATGCCGAGCTGGCGATCGTGCGGCGGGTGCTGATGGCGTCGCTGGTGCCGCTCTTTCTTGATCGGGAAGGAAACAGCCGGTATGTGCATGGTGCGCTGGAAATGATCGAGAAATACCTGCCGCAGGTGCATTAGGCCGGGTGGCGTTCGGGCGTCGATCGGAATTGTGAGGGTGATTGGCGATCTGGGCTTGCCCCGGGGGTGTTTGGTTGCGATGATTGTCCCCACCCACGATTCTGCGGTGAGATGGAGTGGGTGTGTCCCCGGATCGGGCGAAAGGAAATCAGATGGAATCATTTGAGCAACTCAAGAAGCTGGTGGCTGAGGCTGAGGCGGACGTGTCGAAGTGGTCTGGTGGCAACAAGGCCGCGGGCACGCGAGTGCGCAAGGCGATGCAGGACATCAAGGAAGCGGCGCAGGAAGTGCGCGTGAAGGTTCTGGAAGTACGCGATGACGCAAAGCAAGCTTGAGGCTGCGGAGAACGCGATGCCATCGAACGCGATCCCCGCAGATGGGTCGGCTGGATCGCGCGCGCTCTTTGACTACCAGTCGATCGACATGACCGGGTGCTTTGCGGATGTGGCGAAGATTAGCGAGTGCAATCCGCACCGCGGGCACATGGCGCTCTTGGACCGGGTGATCTGGGCGAGTCCGGACGGGGGTTCGCGTGGGCTTGGGATCAAGCACGTCCGACCCGACGAGTTCTGGTGCGCGGGGCACTTCCCGGGCAAGCCGGTGTATCCCGGCGTGCTGCAGGTGGAGAGCGGGGCGCAGCTGGCGTGCTATTTGTATTTTTATCGCAAGCTGGGAATCGGGCTGAGCGTGTTCACACGGATCGAGGATGCGACGTTTCGGTCGATGGTGGTGCCGGGCGACGATCTCTTGCTTCTGTGCCAGGATGTGAAGGTGAACCGGCGGCGGTTCATCTGCGATATTCAGGGGTTTGTGCGAGACCGCGTGACGTTCTCGGCGCGAATCTCGGGCATGATCGTGTGATGGCGGGGCGTGCGGGTTGCCGATAAATTGTGTCTACGCTGAGTCGATGGCTTTGTCCCCGGAGTGATCGCATGTCCTCGCCCTATCCGCTGGTGTTTGAGCCGATTCTCAAGGACAAGGTTTGGGGCGGAAGGAGGCTTGAGGCCTTCGGCAAGAAGCTTGCGGCGGGGAAGATGATCGGCGAGAGCTGGGAGCTTGCGGACCTGGACGCGACGAGCGCGTCGGGCGGCGGGGGCGGTGCGGAGCATTCGGTGATCGCGGGGGGGCGATTTCGGGGGCGAACGATTCGGGACGCGGTGCGGACGTGGGGCACGGCTCTGTACGGGTGTGCGAAGCCCGGTGCGAAGGGTGCTTTTCCGCTGCTGGTGAAGTATCTGGACGCGAGGGAAAATCTGTCGGTGCAGGTGCATCCGAGTCCGGCATATGCCGCGGGGAATGCGGGAGCGAATCTCAAGACCGAGTGCTGGTACATCATGGCGGCCGAGCCTGGCAGCGTGATATACAAGGGCGTGAAGCCGGGCGTGACGCGGGAGAAGTTTGCGGCGGATATTGCGACTGGGAAGGTTGTGGAGGACATGATCTCGGTGCCGGCGGTGGTGGGGGAGTGCCACAACTTGCCGAGCGGGACGTGCCACGCGCTGGGAGCGGGAGTGCTGGTGGCGGAGGTGCAGACGCCGAGTGACACGACGTATCGCGTGTATGACTGGGGTCGTAAGGGGCGGGAGCTGCATGTAGAGCAGGCGTTGGCGTGCATCGACTTTGGCCCTGCGCCGGGCGCGACGCGTGTGCCCGAGGGCAAGGCGCGAGGGCCGCTGGTGGGGACCGAGTATTTCGCGGTTGATGGGGTGCATGTTTCGGGCGGTGGGAGCGTGGATGTCGGGCCGGCGGGCGGCAGGTGTGCTGTGGTGATGGTGCTGAGCGGCGAAGGAACACTGGTGGGCCGGGGTGCGCCCGAGACACGGCTGATCGCGGGCGCGACGGTGCTGGTGCCGGCGTCGCTGGCGGACGCGGTGCAGATTCGATCGGCGGGAAGTTTGACGGGGCTTGTGACGTTTGTGGGGTGAGGTTTGTGGGGTGAAGCATGGGTGGGCCATTGGTAATGTGGAACGTGCGGGTGGTGACGCTGGGCGCGGCTGCGCTGATCGCGGGAGCGGCCGCGGTGATCTCCTCGTGCCAGAGCACGCCGACGACGCGTCGGGATTACACGAGCGTGAACCCGAAAGTTGCGACCACTTCCGAGCCGCAGGCACCGAGTTTGGCGGGAAAGCAGTGGAAGGCGGCGGATGCTTCGCGGATGGTGCTGCCTGCGCTGCCGCGCGAGTTTCGCGGCGTGTGGGTGGCGACGGTGGCGAACATCGACTGGCCGAGCCGGTCGGGTTTACCGACGTCGACGCAGCGGGGCGAGATGATGGCGATGCTCGACAAGCTGGCTGCGTTGAGGTTCAACGCGGTGATATTGCAGGTGAGGCCCTCGTGCGACGCGATGTACCCATCGTCGATCGAGCCTTGGTCGGAGTTTTTGACGGGCAAGAGCGGGAGGGCCCCCGACCCGATGTGGGATCCGCTGGCGGAGTGGATTCGAGAGGCGCACGTGCGCGGGCTTGAGCTTCACGCGTGGATCAATCCGTTTCGCGCGCGGCACTTCGAGGAGAAGGGGCAGGCGGCGGCGGGGCATATCACCCGCAAGCGGCCCGATCTTGTGAAGTCATACGACCAGTATCTGTGGCTCGATCCGGGCGAGCACGGCGCGATGGAGTATTCCCTGAGCGTGGTGCGCGACATTGTGTCGCGGTATGACGTGGATGGGCTGCACATTGACGACTATTTCTATCCGTATCCGAAAGGAAGCGAGCAGTTTCCCGATGAGCACGCGTGGCAGCAGTATCGCAAGGCGAGCGGAAGCCTGGGCCGCGACGATTGGCGGCGGTCGAACATCGACACGTTTGTGGAGCGGATGAGCCGCGAGGCACATGCGGCGAGGCCTGCGGTGCGTGTGGGTGTGAGCCCGTTTGGCATCTGGCGGCCCGATCATCCGCCGGGGGTGAAGGGGCTTGATTCGTACGCGAGGTTGTACGCGGATGCGCGGAAGTGGTTGGCGTCTGGGTGGCTTGATTACTGCTCGCCGCAGCTTTACTGGAAGCTCGACTCGAGGGAACAGCCTTATGAGCCGCTGCTGAAGTGGTGGGTGGGTCAGAACCCGCGTGGGCGGGCGATCTGGCCCGGGAACTATGCGAGCAAGGTGGCGGGGTCGAAGGATACCAAGTCGCCAGCGTGGGCTGCGGAGGAGATCGTGCGACAGATCGGCGCGACGCGGACGATTGGCGGGGGCGGGAACGTGCAGTTTTCGGCGAAGACGATCGTGCAGAACACGGGTGGCATCGCCGACGCGATTGCGAATGGGCCGTATGCGGCGTGGGCACTGCCGCCGGCGATGCCGTGGCTTTCGGCGCGAGGGCCGGCTCCGACGGTGCGCGTGGAGTCCGGGTCGCCGATGACGGTGCGCTGGTCGTCCTCGCCGGGCGCGGTTGTGCGGCACTGGGTGCTGGCGGTACGGGCGGGCGGGACGTGGACGCTTCGGCCCGGGCTACCCGGTGAGTCGTTCGCGACGATCGGGGGGCAGGGTGTGGACGCGGTGGCTGTGTGGGCGATCGGGGCGGCGGGTGTTGAGAGCGAGGCGGGCGTGATGGAGCTGAGGTGAGGGCGAGATCAGCCCAGGAGTTTGATGGTGTGGGCCAACATCCAGAGGGAAGCGTCCTGCGCCGCGTAAACAACATACTTTCCGACAAAGAGAAAGAGCACCGGAAACCCGATGAACGCGAACATTTTTCCATGTTCGGTGATAAGGAAGTTTCGATAAGCCGTGGAAAAGTCAGCGAGGATGGATGACCCGTCGAGCGGGGGTACCGGTACGAGGTTGAAGAGGAACAGAGCCGTGTTTGTCATCATGCCCACGAGCAGAAACAGGCCTAGATTGGTTGCGAACGGGGTGGGTTCGAGTGTGAGGCCGTATTTTTTCCACAGTGCGCAGGCGACGAGGCAGACCACCGCGAGGCTCAGATTCATGATCGGGCCAGCAAAGGACACGTACGCGTCGGCATAGCGGCCTCGCAGTCGCGAGGGATCGACAGGCATGGCGCCGAACGCCAGGCCGAACATCGCGAACATGATCATTCCGAACGTGCCCATGTGAACGATCGGGTTCCAGGTCATGTGCCCGGTGTGGATGGGCGTGTCGTCGCCTCGGCGGATGGCGGCCCAGCCGTGGCCGAGCTCGTGGAGCGTCACCGAAAGGAGGCTCCAGAACACGCGTGACATAAGGAAAGCCGGGCTCACGGCCCAGTATTCAGTTACCCACCATCTGGTCATCGTGAAGTCTCCTGGACACTGAAGCGTAGAAGGGTAGAAAAGAAAGAGGCCCGGCTCGTGCGAGCCGGGCCTCTGGTACTTCACTTCCGTCGGTGTTCAGGCGGCCTTGGCGGGCGTCGCCCTGGAGACCTTCACTGCGGTCTCGACCAGGCGATCGAAGACCTTGGGGTCGAGGATAGCGATCTGGCTGAGCATCTTGCGGTTGAGGAGGATGCCGGCCATGCGCAGGCCGTTCATGAAGAGGCTGTAGCGGGTGCCTCGCATGCGGCATGCGGCGGTGATACGGACGATCCACAGGGCCCGCATGTCGCGTTTGCGTGCGCGGCGGTCGCGGAAGGCGTAGACGCCGGCGCGGATGATGGCGTTGCGGGCGCGGTACTTGCTGCTGTGGTTGGAGCCAAAGTACCCGCGGGCCTTGCGGAAGATGGCCTTGCGGGCCTGGGCGCGGGCGGCGCCTTTACGAACTCGTGGCATGGTGCAAACTCCTGCTTACGTCCGATGTCGGGGCGTGGCAAGGAAGCCACGGCTTGGGGCCCGTCGGGCGTTTGTGTGCGGGGCTCGATCGCCCCGCTGGATCGTTGTACTACTTCTTACCGGCGGTCACTTTCTTGGAGACGCCGGCCTTCGCTCCGGCCTCGGCGGCCTTGCGGCGAGCGATCTGCCGGCCCATGCGACCCATGACCTTGGCGGCGGGCCCGCTCTTGGCGATCATCTTGGCCTGGGCCTTCGCGGCGGCCTGTGCCTCACGGCGCTGGGCCGGTGACGGGCTTTTACGCAGGGCGGTGCGGGGCTGCGTGCGCCCGCGGAGGCGGCGATACAGCAGCTTCTCAAGGCGCTTTGCATCGGGGTTGGACGCGATTGGGTCTTTGCGGAGCTGGCGGAGGCGAGCCCCGCCCTTGCCCGAGCGCAAGTGCTTGTGATTGGCCGAACGGTGACGGATTTTGCCGCTCTTGGAGATGCGGACCCGCTTGAGAAGACCCTTGTGAGGTTTGTTTTTCATCGACAACCGCTCCGAGTGCCAGCCTGCGTGGGTGTTCGCGCAATACCGACCAATTCCCATCCTGTAGGGCGGGGAGTATAGGCGGGGCTCGCGTGGTCGGCAACGAGTGAGGGAGTGCAAAAGGCTATCGGGTACGGCCGAAATGCTGCGAGACGGTGCCGTTGGGGGACGGGCCGCCCTTGGTGGGCGTGAAGGTAGCACGGACATCGACCGATTCGGTGCTGAGCTGGTCGGTTCGTCCGCCTTCAAGGAGCGAGAGGTCGAACTGGTAGCAGACACCTGTTGCGTCGCGGGTTGCGGCGGCCTGTGCTGCCGAGGCGTCGAATGCCCACGTGGTGATCAGTTTTTTTTGCGAGTCGAGCATCTCGAACTTGAAGGTGCCGGGGACGGCAAGGGCGAGAGGCCAGCCCGGTTCCTCCTCGAAGAGCCGTACGAGGGTGGTCATGGAGTCGGGATAGCCGTTGGCGTTGGTGTCGCGCGGGAAGCGGGCGGTGAGAACGAGCCTTGCGATCTTGGGATCGCTGGGGGGCTGATGGCTGCCCAGCCCTGCCGGCTTCGACGGATCGTCGGAGATGCACCCGGCGAGAGTGGAAGTTGCGGCGGCGAGGGCGGCAGCGGTGAGAACAACGCTGAAGGTGCGAGTGGGTGGTGAGGTCATGGCTTCCTCGGAGCGTTTGGCGTCGAGCTTTGCGGGTTGGTGTCGGTCGGAATGAGATCAGAGGGCGGCGCATCGGGCGTGGGGCCCTGATCGCCCGGGGCGGTCTTGCCGACTTTCTCAAGCTGCTGGGTGTCGATCTTCTGGCCGTTGAGGTAGTCGCGGAGCTGCGTCGGATCGGTGAGCTTGTTGAGCATCTGCTGATTGAGCTCTTCGGCGCGGTCGGTCCAGTCGGGCCCGCCGCCGGGGACGATTCGGGGCGTGAGGATGACGACCAGCTCGGTCTTGACGCTGGTTTTTTTGGAAGTTCGGAAGATCGATCCAATGAACGGCACATCACCAAGGATGGGCACCTTGGAATGGCGGTCCTCGTCGGTGGATTGGATGAGGCCACCGATGACGACGGATTGTCCGTCCTTCACGTTGACGACGGTCTTGACGGAGCGCTGGTTGATGTTCTGGGCGGAGAAGGTCTCGGAGATCTGTGTGCTGCGATTGGTGAGGGAGGAGATTTTGGGGGCGATGTCCATCTGGACGAAGCCGTCGGAGGAGATGCGGGGCGTGACCTCGAGGCTGATGCCCACGTCCTGGCGTGCGACGGTGGCGCGGCTTCCGCCCTGGGGTGTGAGCTCCGACCCGGTGGCGACGGCGATGTTGTCGCCAACGGAGATGTTGGCGGTTTTGTTGTTGTTGACGGTGACTTCCGGGCGTGAGAGCACCTGGAGCTTGCCCTGGACTTCGAGGGCGCGGACGAGCAGGGAGAAATCGGCTGAAGAGACGGAGAGGTGCCCGCCGCCAAGTGTGTTAGCGATGCCGCCAGGGCCGCCGCCGGCGGTGCTGACGTTATACGTGTCGCCGCCGAAGGGTCCGACCTTGAGATCGACGCCCCAGGAATCTTCGCTGTCGAGGGTGACCTCGGCGAGCAAGACCTGGATGACGACCTGTGGCGGCGTCTTGTCGAGCTCCTCGACCATCTTCTTCACCTTGTCCATGTACCGCGGGCTGGTGGCGATGACGAGCTTGTTGGAGTTGTCGTCGCCCACGACGGTGACCTCGGCCTCGAGCTGGCGTTCGAGCGAACCGATTTGTCCCGAACCGAGTGTGACTTTCGTGAGCCCTGCTTCCTGCTTGAAGATGTCCTGGAGCGTGGCAGCCATGTCCTTGGCCTTGGCGTTCTTGAGGTGGTAGACGATCTGGATGCGCTCGACGGCTTCGATCTCGTCGAGCTTGTCTACAAGCTGGCGGACCTGGTCGAGATACTTCTTGGTGCCGCTGACGATGAGCGAGTTGGTGCGGGCGTCGATGGCGATGGAAAGGGCCTGCCGCTCATCGGGGACGGCGGTGACAGTGGAGGGCTTGACTCCGCCGTTGCCCGGCTCGGCTCCGGGCGCGCCGGGGGCGTCGTCGGGCGGGACGAGGATGTAGCTTGTGCCCTGCTGCTTGAGGGTGAAGACGCGCTGCAGAACGTCGGCCATCTTGGTCGCGTCGGCGTTTTTGAGGCGGAAGGTGGCGATCTCTCGGTCGGCCTTGCCGGTGTCGATGTCGGCGATCAGCTCGCGGATCAGTGCCAGCATCTGAGGCGGGGCGTTGACGAGTACGGCGTTGGCGCGAAGGTCGGGCGTCAACGACACGAGGTCGCGGATCGCGCCGTCAACCTCGGCCTCGGTGGGAGGCGTGTCCTTTCCGAGCGTCTTGACCGCTTCCTCGCGGAGGTAACGGATCTTGGTGGCCTGTTTGGGGCCGACGCGTTGGCCCTCGACGTTGCGGCCGGCGAGCACGTTGGTGAGAAGGTTCACGACCTCGAGGGCGTTGGCCGAGCGGAGGGCGATGCGGTCGAGCTCGCGGACGAGGGCGACCTCGGTGGTTTCGAGTCGATCGATAAGCCTGCGGACCTCGTCGATGTCCTTGGCGGTGCCGCCAACGATGACAGCGTTGAGGCGTTCGTTGGCGACGAGGCTGACGGCCCCTGCGCCGCGTTTGGCGTTCTCTTTGTCGGAGTAGATCGTCTTGATCTGGGTGATCGCGTCGGCGACTGGGAGTTTTTTGAGCTGGATGAGGCCCGATTCCTGGTTCGCGGCCAGGGCTTCGCCGGCCTTGTCGAGGGCGGAGACCAGCTCCTTGACGACGCCGAAGTTCTCTTCGCTGCACGCGATGATGAGCAGGTTGTCGCTGGGCTCGGCCTCGATGCTGAAGGCGTCCATCGGGTTGGCGACACCTCCCTGCGACCCCCGGCTTGCCGCCTGGATGCGTTCTTTCATGAGGCGTTCGATCTTGGTGGCGAGCACCTTGACGTCGCCGCTGGCGACGGGGAGAACGTGGAGGGCGACGCTGGGGTTGGCGTCCTTGTTGTCGAGCGTGCGGAGCAGGGCCTCGACGACGGTGAGGCTTCGCGTGCTGCTGGAGACGATGAGCACGTTGGTGCGGAGATCGGCGCTGATGACGAGCTTGTCGTCGGGGCGGAGTGCGCCGGCCTTGTCGCGCTGGGTGAAAAGGTCCAGCAGCACGCGCTCGACGCGGTCGGCGGCGGCGTTCTGGAGTGCGAAGACGCGGAAAGCGTTGGCTGCGGCGACGGCCTCGACGTCGAGCTGTGCTATCAGTTCCTTCACCACCGCGATGTTGCCGGGGCTGCCGACGACAATCACGGCGTTGAGCGTCGAGTCGGACGTGATCACCATGCCGTTGAGCGGCGCGAAGAGGTCGGCCTCGACGCGGTTCTCGGGTTTGCCCGGGTCCTTGCCCTGCTGCACCATGCGGAGGCGGCCGTATTGCTTCTGGAGGCCCGCGGATTCGGGCGTGGTAGCGAGCCCTTTGACGAGCACCTCGTTGAGCTTGGCGGCGATCTGGCCCGAGTCGCCGTGCTTGATCGCGAGCACGACGGGCTCGATCCAGTTGCTCGCCCGGTCGCTGTCGAGATTCTTGATGAGCACCTCGACAAACGCGACAGCATCATCTCGACCGGCGACGACGATGGTGTTGGTCCGCTCGTCGATAGCGACGGCGACCTCGCTGGTGAGTGCCTTGCCCGTCGCGGTTACGGGCTCGCCGCGGCGGGTGGTGCCGGGCAGGCGGCTGAGCTGTTCGCCCTGCGTGAAGAGTTGATCGATGACCGTCTTGATGCGTGCGGCAAGGGCGTTTTGCAGCGGGAACATGCGGACAACGACGGCGTCGCCCATGGGTAGTGCGTCCATCATCTCGACAACCTGCTTCAGTGCGGCGACGTTGCCGGCGGTGGAGCCGATGATCACGCTGTTGGTTTCAACGTCGGTGACGAGGCGGATGGGCTTGGCGAGATCGATTTCGATGTCGCCCTGAGAGAGGGCGGTGCGCATCATCTTGATGCGGCGGAGCTGTTCGGCCAGCGCGGGGGCGGGGCCCAGCGTGTTGGCGGTTTTGGACTGGTCGAGCAGCTTCTGGAGCGTGGCGACCATGGGGGCGGCGGAGGCCTGCTTGAGGCGGACGATCGTGACGACCTCGCCGCTCTCGGCGGGGGCGGCATCCAAGGCCTTGACGAGATTGACGACGGCTGGCCCATCGCCGGGCTCGGCGAGGATCGCGAGCGATTGGCGTGTCGCCATCTCGACGATGGTGATGGGCTCGGTGACGACGCCGGGCTTGTCGGCGGGTTGGGGCCTGGTGAGGCCCATCTCTTCGAGCTGCTTCTTGATCTCGGCCGGGTTGTTGTTGACGACGTCGACGATGAAGACGCTGGGGCCGAGCTTGCCGGCGGCGCCGGGCGTGTTTGGCTGGCCTGCGAACGAGTTGGTGTCGAGTTCCTTGATGGTTTTGGTGACCTGCTCGAGCATGCGCTCGCTGCACGCGACGACGAGCGCGTTGGTGCCGCGTTCGATCTCGACGGCGATGGTCTCGCCCATCTGTACGGCGATTGGTGCAAAGGTGCGCTGAAGAGTCGGCGCGAGGCGTGCGGCTGGGACATTTGCGAGCTTGAAGATGTGCGGGAGGACGCGGCCCGAATCAACCGCGCCCTGCAGGCTCTGTGCCAGGGCCTTGATCTGGGCGAACTCTTCGTCGGGGGCGCGGACGATGAGCGCGCCGGCGGTGTCCTCGCCCACGATCAGCACGCCGCGGGTGCGTTGCTGGCGATCGGTCTCGCCTGGGGCGTTCTGGAAGAGGGTGCGGATCTGCTGAGCGATAACGCTGGGCTTGCCGGCCTTGAGCGGCACGATGCGGATGTCGTTGATGTTGGTCAGTGCGGGCATGTCGAGCTGCTTGACCAGCGCCTGGATTTTCACGAGCATTTTCGCGCCCGCGAAGACGACGAGGCTGTTGGTCTGGGGCTCGGCCGAGACGGTGGGGATGTCCTTGGTGTCGATGAGCACCGAGGGAGAGGGTTCAAAGTCCTGGCGGTCGGAGCTGCGCCGGCCGCGGCTTTCGCGCTCGATGCGGATGCGTTCACGCTCGAACTCGGCCTGGAGCGGGGCGCGGAGTCCCTCGTTGATCGCCCGGGCGACTGAGACAGCGTCGGCGTGCTGAAGTGAAATCACGGTCGCTTGCTGGGCGGTGTCGTATTCCTTGGTGTCCAGTTTCTTGAGCAGGGCGCGGATGCCCTCCCACTGGGTCTCTTCGGCGGAGATCACGAGCGAGTTGCTCGCCGGGTCGGGGATGATCGTGACGTTGCGGGCCGACGGTGTCGCGTCGACCGCGTAGCGTCCGTAGAAGTTTTCGAGTGCCTTGGCGGTCTGTTCGGCCTTGGCGTAGTCGAGCTTGACGAAGTCCATCTTGCGGGGCTTGTCGGGAGCGAGGTCGAGGGAGACGACCATCTTCTCGATGTCGGGCATGGCGTCGGCGGAGGCCGAGACCATGAGTGTGTTGCTGGCGCGGTCGTAGTCGACGCTGGGAGAGGGTTCACCCTCGCCATGGGGTCGGCCCTGGAGCATCTGCCGCACGGTGAATGAGATGTCGTCGGCCAGGGCGTTGTCGAGCTTGAACCGGCGGAACATACTCAGGGCCTTGGGTTTTTCGGTGTCGAGCTTGTTGATCTGCTCCATCGCGACGGAGATCGCCTCGTTGCTGCCGGTGAGCATGAGCGAGTTGGACCGCGGCACGGCGGTGATGGCGATCTTCACGTTCTGCGGGAGGGCGGTCCTGAGGGCGGTGGCGACTTCCTGTGCACGGGCGGCGGTGAGCGTGACGGTCTTGATGTTGGCCTGCTCGGGCTTGGGGGCGGCGTCGAGCTGCCGGACCAGCGCTGCGATCTGTGCGAAGCCGCTCTCGGGGGCGGAGATCAGCAGCGAGTTCTGCGTGGGCTGGGGCGTGATGACGACGCGCTCGTCTTCCTTGCCGGCCTTGGGGAAGAGCGTCTTGAGGGTGTTTGCGGCCTCGATGGCGCTCGTGTTCTGCAGCACGTATATCTCGGTGCGGCGATCCTTGCCCAGCGTGTCCTGATCGATCTGAGCGACCAGTTCTCGCACGGTTTTGAGGTCGGCCTCGTCGGCGGAGATCACAAGCACATTGCCGTCGGCGGAACCCAGGAGACTCAGCGGGCTTTCCTGCAACCCCTGGGCACGCGCACGCTCGGTGAAGAATTGCTTGAGTGTCTGTGCGGCCCTGTCGGCCTTGGCGTGCTGGAGCGTGATCGACTCGATCTTCTGGTCGCCTCGGCCCGATGCGGCTTCGAGTTCTTCGATGTACTTCTGGGCCTGCGCGACGCGATCGGCCTTGCCGACAAGCACGAGGCTCTTGCGGCCTTGATCGATCTCGACGGAGACGCCGTCGGGGTCGGGGCCGCGCCACGAACGCCAGCCTGGCGTAGCCATGGACTTCTCGATGACATTTTTGAGCGTGCGGAGGTCGGCCTTGGCGATGCCCACGGCCTTGATGGTGAGTGCGGCGCGAGCCTCGTCGGGCTGATCGAGCGTGGCGATGAGTCGCTCGGCGGTCGCCATCATCTCGCCCGAGCCCATGAGGATGACGCTGTTGGTGCGTTCGTTGGTCTGGATGAAGATCTGGTCGTTCTGGGCACGGTCGCCGCCGCGGCCGAACGACGACCAGCGGAACTCGTCGATGAGGCTTGAGACGGTTGTCTGGATGTCGTTGACGCGGGCGTGCTTGAGGGCGATGACCTTGAACTGCGTGTCCTGATTCGGGGCCGGGCTGTCGAAGGTCTTGACGAGCTCCTGGATCTGGGAGAACTCGTCGTCGTTGGCGGCGACGACGAGGGTGGAACTGCGCCGGTCGCCTATGACGGCAACGCGATTGGCGGCCTTGCTCCCGGGCTTGCTGGAAACGGTTGCTCGGTCGCGGAAAAACTGGTTGAGTGATTGAGCGACGCTCTGGGCGTCGGCGCGTTCGAGCTTGATGGAGCGAATGGGCAGGCCGTTGACCTCGGCGGTGTCGATGCGTTTGACGAGGTCGCGGATCTCGGCGAGGGTTTCCTTCGATGCGCGGACAACGAAGAGGCTGCTGCCTTCTTCGGCGGAGACCCGGATCCTTTCCTTGCGTGCGGGGTCGCGGCCGATGACGACCTGCTCGACGATTTTCAGCACGGCGGAGGGCGTCGCGGTCTGGAGCGGGATGATCGCCAGTTCCAGGTCTTTGTCATCGAGGGCGGCGTCGGCTGTCAGCAGGAGGCGGCCGAACTCGGCGTGCTGTGTGCTGCTCGCGGTGACGAGGATCGCGTTGGAACGCTCATCGGCGATGAACTTGGCCGTTGGTGTTTCGGTCGCGGAGGGACCGGCGCCCTGACGCTGCGCATCGAAAAGGCTCTGGAAAGTCTTTGCGAGATCAGCAGCCTTGGCGTTTTTCACCTCGTAACGGCGGATCGCCAGGCGGCCTTCGACGGAACTCTGGTCGATGAGCGAGATGAACCGGTCGAGAATCGCGAGCGAATCGCTGGGTGCCGAGATGATGAGCGATGCGCCGCCCGGGCCGGCGGCGACGCGGACGAGCGCGGGGTCGAACTTGGCGGTGCTGGACCTGCCGTCGGGCCCGACGACGGTGACCTCAGCGGCGCGGATGCGTTTGGCCTGTGCGCCCGAGGGGTCGGGGCTGAGCAAGTCCTTGATGGATTCCTCGGCCTGCTTGGCGGACGAGTTGACGAGCGGATAGACCTTGATCGTGAGTTGATTTGCGGTGGAGACCTGTGCGACGCCCGCGATGACGCCGCCGATGGTCTCAAAGTCGGTGTCGTTGGCGAGCACGACGATCGCGCCGCCGGTGGGGTCGGGGAGCACGCTGACGGGGCCGGTGAAGCCGCCCGAGTTGGTCGGGGACAATCGGCCGATCTGTGTGACTGTTTGCGTTACCAGCAAGGAAAGTGCCTGAGGATCGACGCCTGTGGGAAGCGTGACGACGCGCACCTTGGCCGACTCGCCCGGCAGGGCGTCCTGCAACTGCTTGGCGAGGGCGGCGAGCTGTTCGGTCGCACGGGGGCTGCCGACGATCATCAGTGTGTTCGTGGCCGGGTCGACGGCGATGATCACGTCGGGTTCAACCTTCGGCTCGGGCTGGATCTTGGGAGCGGGCTCGTCGCAGTACGCGAAGACCGACGACATCATCGCGACGATGAATGGCGACACAGATGAGGGAGTCGGATTGGTGAACTCGCGGCCCTTCCCCATCGCCGTGGGCTTCCCGCCCGCTTTGTCCTTCTGTCTCTTCAGCAGCTCTTCGGTCGTGATGACCTCGACCTTTGCGCCGCCTTCGCGTTGCTGGAGCATCCGCCGCATGGTTTCGGCGAGCAGTGTCGCGTCGGCCTTGCTCTTGTCGATGGGCACCATCCTCATCTGGCGGCTCGTGCCGAGCGTCGCGGCGTCCAGCTTCTTCACCAACTCGTCGATCGTGGCGAGCTGCGCGGTCGTCGCACGCACGATCAGCGAGTTGCTGCTCTTATCGACCTGCACGGTGGGAGCCTGCGACCCCGTGGCGTCGTCCTTGAAGATCCCGTCAATATTCTTGGCGAGGTCCGATGCGTCGGCGTTCTGCGCGGTGATGATCCGCACCGAGCGGGAGCTGTTGTCGCCCGTGCGACCGGCCGGGTCGCTGTCCAGTTCGGTCACCATCTGCTCGGCAAGGTCGAGCAGGGCACGCGGCCCGCTGACCACGACGGCGTTGAGCCTGGGCTCGGCCGCCACGCGGACCTTGGGCTGCACCTGTGCTCCGCCCCGGGCAATGATCGCCGAACGAGCTGCGGGCCCGAGCATGTCGAGCATGCTCTCCTGTGTCAATACCGACTCGATGACGGGCTTGATCGTCTCCGCTCGGGCGTGCTTCAGATAAATCGTGCGCACGCCCAGCCCATCGGGCTTGGCCGACTGGTCCATCTGGTGCACCATCTCCTCGGCCTTGTCGAGCTGGCGGGCTGTCCCGCTCACGATCACGCTGTTGCTGGCAAGTTCGGCCTGCACCGTGGGCGAGGGCTCGCCCGGCAGCGCGGCCGCCCTGAGCGTGGTTGTCAACGCCGTCGCGACCGACGCGGCATCACCGGCTTCAAGACGCATCACACGCATGTCGACCGTGGCGGTCCCGGCGGGCACGTCGAGCGTCAGGATCAACTGCCGAACCATCGGCATGAGAACCGTGGGTGCGGAAATGAGCAGGCGATTAGCCTTTGGGTCCGCGTTGGCGGTCGGCTGGGCGATTGGCAGACCCGCGCGATCGGCCGCCAGAAGCACCTGTGGCCAGCGGCTCTTGTCGCGCAGCACCGTCTGCAGCACGCCCGCGATCGTCGTCGCGTCGGTGTTGGTGAGCGGTAGGATCGCAAGATCGGCCGACGGCAGCGAGGCCGACTGCACTTCGAGCTGTGAGAGCACCTTCAATGCCTCGTCAACCTGCACCTGCGTGCCGATCGCGACAATCGTGCCCGTCTTGGGCTCGGGCGTCAGTTCGACGGGTCCACGGCTCTGCGCCACTGTCGAGTTCACGATCCTGGCCGCCTGCGTCGCAAGCGCCGCGATGTCGCCCTTCATGGGCGTGAACGTCTTGGCTGTGCGGTCCTGCTGCGGAGCGGGCTGATCCAGCTTCTCGATCACCGACTTGGCGAGATCGAGCGATGTTGAGGGCCCGCTCACGATCAGCGAGTTGCTGCGTGTGTCTGCTTCGACCTTGATCGTCGGCTTCTTGAAAAGATCCTGGCGGTTGCGGGCGGCGTACTGCATCTGCAATTGCAGAATGCGGGGGTCGGTCTGCTGCTGCTCGACGAGCAGCGACTCGACCATCTTGGCCATCACCGCCGCGTCGGCGTGCTTCATCGTGAACGTCTGCACGCCTGGGGCGTCGCCCGTCGCGGGACGGACATCGAGCGGCTTGATCAGCTCCTCGATCTTGGCGAGGTCGACGGCGATGCCGCTCATGAGCAGCGCGTTGCTGCCCGGGGCGGCGACAACGGTCACTTTGCCGCCCGAGGGCAGTTCCATCGCGGGGATCGCCTGCTGGAGCGTCTGGGCGGTCTGCACGGCATCAGCGAACGCGAGGGGAATCACGCGAACGACATTGCGCCCGCCGCCGGGGCCGTCCTGGTCGAGGCTCTTGATGAGTTCCTCGGCGATCTTCTGAACGCCGTCGGGCGCGGAAATGATGAGGCTGTTGCTCGCGGCGTCGGCGGCGACTTCGAGCAGGCTCTTGACATCGGGCGTACCGGCCGCGTTCACCGGCGCATCCACGCGCACACGGGTCGAGAGCAGCCTTTCGAGCATGGGCTGCAGCTTCTCCGCCCGGGCGAACTTGAGCGCGTAGATTTTCACGATGGTGGGGGGTGTCGACGGTGCGCCGTCGAGGTCTTTGAGTACTTTCTCCACGCCGATGAAGGCCTCGGCCGGGCCGCTCACGACGATGGTTCGTGTTGCGGGCTCGGCGTTGACGGTGACGGGTGTGGTGGGCGAAACGCCGGGCAGGCCGCCGTTGGCTGCGAGATTCTTGAGAGTCGTTGCGACGCTCATCGTCTCGGCCCGCTGAACCTTGTACGTGCGGACCTCGGCGTTCGCTTGCAGCTTGGCCTGGTCGAGGCTTCGCACGATCTGCTCGAAGCCCGCGAGACGCCGCGACGGCGCGTCGACAATCAGTGAGTTGGTCGCCCGGTCGGCGCGCACGGCGATCTCACGCACGGGCTTGAGATCGGGGCGAGGCTGCCGCGTGCGAGGGTCGAGCGGCACGGGCGGATCGGGGAACATCTGGTCGATCGTCAGGGCCAGTTCCTCGGCCCGGGCGTTCTTGAGCGGGAAGATGCGGATTTCGCGCCCGGCCTTGTCGAGCGCCTGCGTCTCGTTGAGATCGCTCACGATCTTCTCGATCTCGGGGATCATCTCGGAGTGAGCCGACACCACGAGCGTGTTCGTGCCCGCGTCCGCCTGGATATCCACCGGGAACTTGGCCTTCTGGTCCGTCGAACGCTGGTTGTACGCGGCCTGGAGCACCTGCGCCAGGTTCGCCGCGTCGCTCGTCGTGACTTTCAGAATGCGCAGCGGGGGCCTCGCCAGCGTCTTGTTCGCATCCAGATTTCGCACCAGGGCCTCGATCACCGACATCTGCGCGGGCGTCGCCGCGATCAGCACGCTGTTGGTCGCCTCGATGGGCTCGAAGACCGGGTCCGCGCCGCCCTTGATGTTGAGGCTCTCGGTGCCTTTCACAAGTTCTGTGAGGAACTTGACCACCTCGCCCGCCTTGGCGAGCTTGAGCTCGATCATGCGGATGTCACGTGTGGGCCCCGCCTGCTTCTGCAGCTCGTCAAGGATTTTCACGACCTTGGGCATCGAGAGCGCGTCGGCGGTGATGTTGAGTGTGTTGCTCTTCTCGTCGCCGGTGATCTCGGCGGGCGTCGCCGTCGGATCACCCGCGGTCTGTGCCTTGTACAGGTCGTTCGCACGCTTTGCGACATCCACAGCCTTCGCGTTGACGATCGGATAAACCCGCAGGGCGCGCTCGTTGGGAACGGCGGACAAATCCTTGAGCACGCTCTCAACCTTGGCGAACACCGCGTCGTCGCCGGTCACGATCAGCATGCTCGACGAGGGCTCGCCGTAGATCACAACGGGCATGAGGGGCTTGCCGGGAGTGGGGGCAGGGGCGATCACGCCCTGCGATACCATGCCTTGCAAAGCGGTCTTCACCGCGTCGAGGCTCTTGCCCTGCACGCGGAATGAGCGGAGCTGCGCCTGAGGTGGCAGCTCGACGCGATCGAGCTTCTCGGCGAGTTCCTTGATCGACTGCATCTGGTCTGCGCCAGCGTACACAACCAGCGAGTTGGTCCCCGCGTCGGCCGAGACGGTGACGGGCTTGGGTGGCTGGAGCCAGGGCTGAGGCCGGCCCTGACGATCGACTGGAATCGGAGGCTGGGGATAAAGTTTGTCCATCGCCGAGGCTATGTCAACAGCCTTGGCGACCTTGAGCGGGAAGAGCTGCGTGACCTTGTCGGTGCCTTCCTTCTTGTCCTTGTTGAGATCGTCGACAAACGTCTTGATCTGATCGAAGAGGTCGGGATGGGCCGACACGATCAGCGTGTTGGTGGGGGCATCGGCACGCACGTCCACCGGCTTGGTCGCGCGCTCGGCCTGGGGACGCTCGTTGTAGCGGGTGTTGAGCATCGCCGCGGTCTTTTCGGCGTCGGCGGTGCGAAGCTGGAGCAGCTTCATGGGTGGCAAATCGAGCTTGTCGAGGCGGTCGAGACGCTTCACGTAATCCGCGATGATCGCGTGCTGGGCGTCCTCGGCGTTCACGAGCAGGCTGTTGGTCTGTTCGATCACCTGGATGACCGGCGCGGGCACCTTGCGCGAAGGGTCGATGCTGTCGGCCTTGGTGAGAAGGTCGTTGAGCGGGCCGAACACGTCCGATGCCCTGGCGTGTGTGATGTCGATGACCTTGGTCGAGCGAGCGGGCGGGACGAGCTGCATCGCCTGCGTGAGAATGTCGCTGAACATGCGCAGCGACTCGCTTCGACCCGTGAGGATCGCGTTCCCGCTTGCCGCGTCGTATTCAACCTTGACTGGGCCGGCTTGTTCGGGCGGCAGGCCCGCGATCTTGTCGGTGTAGAGCTTCTGGGCGCGATCGGTGAGCGAGGGGCCCAGCGAGGGCGGAAGCTTGACGATGCGGACATCGGTCTGGCCGCCACTGGCGACGTCGAGACCCGCGATGATCTGCTCGACCGCCTCGACATCACCACCAGGACCGGCGACAACGAGCCCCTTGCCGTCGGGCGTGGGGGCGGTCTTTACCATCGCCAGTTGACGTGTGTTGAGAAGCTTCAGAACGACCGTCTCCGCCTTCGCCGCTTCGATGTTTTTCAGACGCACCACCCGCGCGCGGGCCTCGGCGCGGGGCTGCCCGGTGGATTGATCGACGCTCCCGGGGTCCAGAACCGCGATGAGCGAGGCGGCCTGATCCATCTGCGAGCGCGTGCCGAATACGGTGATCTTGGCGACCTGCTGCATCGAGACGATCCGCGGCTTCTTGTCCGCAGGCACATTGCTGAAGAGCTCGTTGAGCTTTGTCGCGGCCACGTCGGAGGTGACGCTGGCGAGGGCGATCGTGACCATCTCGCTGGAGCCGCCCGAGGCTGCATCTGGCACGTCGAGCAGCTTGATGAGGTCTTCGACGGTTGCGAGGCGGGCCGATGAGCCAACGGCGATAATGGAGTTGGTGCGCGGATCGGCCTGCAGATTCAGTCCGGCGACGTTGTACTCCTCGATCTTCGTTCTCTTGCCGTCTGGGGTCTGCACTTCGCGCACGATCTTCTCGGCCACCAGCCCCTTGAGCGCAGCCAGCACCACGTCGGCCTGCGCGTACTTGATCGGATAGAGCTTGAATTGCGAGTCCACGGGCTTGATCTGGTCGATCGCCCGAACGATTTCCTGAATGCGCTGGCACTGCGCAGCCGTGTCGGTCACCAGAATCATGTTCTGCGTCTGAAGCGGCACCACAATCCCGAACTGCCCCTTCAAGGGTTCAATCTGCTTGGCCACGTCTTCGGAGCGCGAGTAGTTCAGCGGAATCGCCATGGTCAGCACCATGTCGGGCGTCACGCCCGGCGGCAGCGGGCCATTGATCACCATGCCGGGCTTTTTCTGGCTGTCGGCGAGCGTGGCGAGATAGAGGTACTTGTCCTGCTTGCGGAGCTGCACGCCCCGTCCGTACAAATTGAGGTTGAGGATCGAGAGCGCGTCCTCGAAGGAATAGCCCGTGGGCGAGAGGAACGTGATGGCGCCCTTGGGGACTTCGGCTTCCGGGATGATGGGCAGGCCGCACTCGCGTGCAAAGAAGTCGAGCACCTGGTCGATGGGGGTGCCCTTGAAGTTGAAATGGATCAGGACGGGCTGCACTGGGGCAGGGGCTGTCGTCGGCGCGGGCGCAGCGGGGGGCTGTGTTACGGGGGCCGTCGCCGGTGTCGGCGCGGGAACAGGTGTCGCAGCGGGTACGACGGGTTGAGGTGTTGCAGCCGGGGCTGCGACAGGGGCAGGAACCGGCGCAGGTGCAGGCGCGGGATTCGCCGGCTGCATGTCGCAGAGTGTGGAGAACCTGTCGGTTCCAAGCCCACCATCCGCGCTCGTCTCCCAGCTCTCGGGGCGAGCCGCAAGCACGCACACGGGCATCCCCGTGGCGAGCATCATCGCTGTGATCCACCACGCTCGGCTATTTGTCCGACGCTTCATCAGGCACCTCCGAACTTGACGCCTCCGCCTCGCCCCAAAGGGGCTTGGCGGGCACGCCGCAGTCTACTCGAACTGATCTCACTCCACCCGTCCCGGACGCTGTGCCGGGTCTGCTATCAGGGCTTGCGGTCGGCCAGGGTCTGGTTGATCATGACGGTGAACCGCCTCCCGCCGATCTCGAATGTTGCCGACTCTCCCTGCCCGTCGATAAGGATCGCGTCCTCAACTCGCGCACCCCTGAGCACCGTCATCGTCTGGCTCGTGCGTGTGTTCGAGAGGAATGCCTGCACACCCGTGTTACGCCCGATCACGATGCCCGTCAGGAGCCACTCGCTGTAAGGCGGCGGGGGCGGAGGCAGCGGCGCAGTCGAAGGCTGGGTGCCGCCACCACCTGGAGCGACTGCGGGCGGGGGCACCACGATTGGGGCCTGTGCCACCATCACGGGCGGCGCATCGCGGAACGCGTTGCGAGTCACGATCGCGCGACGAGCCCACCCGGCCTGCGGCTTCTCTTCCAGCAGCTCGACACTTGGCAGTTCGTCGTTGAGCCAATCACGCACCCACGGGGCAGCCACATCAAGATCGAGCGAGAACTGATCGGCCTCTTTTGAGAGTGGACGAAGCTGGAAGCCCTCGATGCGCACCCAAGGCTGGGCGTCGATCTCGGCCATCGCCCTGAGCACCTGGTCGAAGCTGCCCGTGCCGCGCACCGCCCCCTTGAGAATCCAGAAGTCGGGCGTCTTTGCCAGAGCCTTTTTTACAGCCTCGGGCCGGAAGCCCACGGATTTCACGAGCGGATTGGACGCTTTCTCAAAGTCCTTCTGCGTGACGACCACCTTGATCATGCCGTTGCGTTCGGCCAGTTTGCGAAGTCCTGCGCTGAACCGGTGCTCGACTTGATCCTTGTTGTATCCGAGCGTGCTCTTCGCGGATTCCTTGATTTCTTTGCGGATTCCGTGATCGTCCTTGAGCTTGTCGTTCAGCTCATCGACCGACCGCTGCGCGTCGGCGAGCCGCGTGCGAGCGCTCTCCATGGGCCTTGCGTACATCACGCTATAGGCGTAGGAGAGTCCGCCCAGCAAGATCGCCGTCGCGCCGGCCATGATGGCAATTCGCGTGTGTTTGGGGTCGGCCATTACGCCCGCCCTCCCTTCTTGGGATCAGACTTGGGGTCAATCTTGGTTTCGGGCTGCTTTGCCTCGGGCTTGCTCTCGCCTTTCGCGTCCCCCTTGGCGGCCGGCTTGCTCGCGGCGGGCTTGCCGGTCTTGGTGCCATCGTTCTTGGCCGCTGGTGCCGCGTCCATCGGGGTGACCTTTGTCGTGCGAAGCTGGAGCGAGAACTTGTCCGACAAGTCCGGTCCCATCGTCTCCACCATGTACAGATCGCCCACAAGAAACCGTTCGCGCATGTCAGTCGCAATTCCCGACCCCATTGCCTTCCCCTTGAAGTCGAACTTCACGCTCGGGTCGGTGGTCCACTCGCCGTCGGGATACTTCACCGCCTTGCCGCCGCCCTTGGGGTGAAACGCCACCGTGGTTTCCAGCAAGCCCCGCACATCCTCCGCGTACGCCACGCCGCCCTGGGGCACCTGCCCGCACATGGTGTTGATATGCCCGAGCCAGTCCACCCGTGCGCCCGACCACTGCTGAAAGTTGCCCAGCCGCGCGTGATCGACGAGCATCCGCTCATAATCGCCCGTCAGCTCCTGCTGCTTGAGTTCGAGCGAGGCGATCCTGCCCTCCACCGTAGCAACCGCGCTCTTGGCCAGTGTGTAACCCACCCCGCCTAGCATGATGACGCCCA
>JAYVUC010000191.1:0-21168 GCA_043788295.1 Phycisphaerales bacterium | reverse complement strand
TCGTCGTCGTGTGGCGGGGGCGAGAAGGTTGCCGAGCCGCAGCGCGTGCGGCCGCCGTTGCCGCAAATTGAGCGGCTCGATGTGGCGTGGTCGAGCACGATCGTGGTGCCGCTGCATTTCTTTGACACGGACAAGGCTGCGGCGGCGGGGCGATTTGCCCATGTGCGGCTTGACGATGGTCGCGCGGTCGAGGTTGTGGTGCGGACGCTTGTGACCGCGCCGGGAACGTTGCAGGCGGTGCCGCCAACCGCACGGGCGGGATGGATGCCGCCCGTGGGACGGTGGAGCACCCGGGAGGTGAAAGCCAGCGAAAGGCAGGAGGCGACCGACGAGGCGACGGCGGGATTCGCGGTTTTCTCCGTGCCCAGCGGGGCGATGGGACAGGGCGTATGGATAGGGGGTCGGCGCGTTTCGCCCAACTGGCTTGCATCGTCGCGCACGATCGCCGATCGGGATCCGACGATGCCATGGGGGTCGCCGCTCGACGAGCGATCGAGGCGCAGCCCGGGTGTTGTTGCGGCGGCGACGGACGAGGCGGGCAATCCGTTTCGCCGGTGGCGGAGCCGCCTTGCGCTTGGGACGCTGCTGCCAAGGCAGGAGGCCGATGAGCATCCGCGCGAGGCCGACCGGTTCGAGGACGCGGCCCTTGAGGTGATCGCGGAACAGGTGGAAGAGCGGTGGCGTGTCGCGCTGGGGCTCTTGTGGGCCGATGACAAGGCGGTTTGCCAGCGGGTGCGGCGTCGGCTGACGCTCGCGGCGGAGGTTGCCGGGGCGATCGTGCCTGTCTGGCCCGTGCGTCAGGCCTCGCTGGATGATCTGCTGACGCAGCTGCTTGCTCCCGGGCTCCACAAGGGTGAGCGAGGACGGGCGGCAGAGCAGTGGCTGGCATTCCAGCCCGCGTGTGCGGCGTGGATCGCGTCGGACGCGGCATCGGTGGACGCGAGGGCGCGGCTGCCAGTGGCGGAAATTGAGGCGGTCAATCTCACGGACGCGGCGAGGTTTGTGAGGCTTGTCGCGGAGAACTCCGATCTGGGCGCGGACGGGGGCGAGCTTTCACGCGTGGAGCCGCTGCGGACGATCCGACTCCCGCTGGCGCCGTTGCCCGAGTACGGCGTGATGCCGACGCGGAAGGCTCGGCTGCAGGTGGGCGAGTGGACGACGACGATCATGGTGCAAGGCGGGCTGGCGCGTGCGGAGCCGCCCGGTGTGCTGCTGGGCCCCATGGAGCCGGATCGAACGCTCGCATCGCTGGAGCCCGCTGCGAGCGACGAGTCGGGCGGAGCCCGCCCGCCCGCTGCGGTCTCGCTCATCCGGGCTGCGTGGGCGACAGCGCTTGGACGCAAGATCAACGAGGGGTGGATGCTGCACGTCGAGTTTGCGGGGCTTTCGCCCGAGCTTGCTGCGGGTGCGGTGGGCACGCCCACGCTCAGAGTGTGGACCGCAGCGAGCGGGCGAAGCCGCCCGACGATCACGATCCCGACGAAGGACGCGGGCGGGCCGCCCAGCGATATCGAGCGCGGATGGGCGGTTGAGGTGCCGATCGTGTTTGATGCGACCGCCGACGGGGTGCTGTTGATCGGAATGGACTTCACCGACGCGATCGGGCGGCATTACGCGTGGCCTCGGCCCATGTTCCCGTGGCAGGCCGAGCCCTCGCGGGTGGCGATTGATCTCTCGACGTGGGATGGCATCGGCGAAGCGGTCGCGTCCGATCGCGGGGCACTCAAACCCGGCTCTTGATCGCAAAGGCGATCCATTCCACAACGAGCAGCGCGGCCGCTGCGATGATGAACCAGGGCCAGATCTCGGCCGGGGCATTGCCCGATGCTGCGGCGCTCACGGTCTGCCCCGATATCTCGACCGCATCACGGGTGCCCAAGGCCGATTCGACATCGTCGGTGAGGTTGACAGCCGCGACACGGGGGCTGGGCTCGCCGATGTCCGAGTGGATCGTGTAGACGCCGGCACGCTCGAGCGGACCGACGGTTCGATGCGTCGGTGCGTCGGGCGAGTTCACGTCGATGGTCAATTCTTGCGGGCCCTGGAGCGTGAGGCGAGTTGCGCCCGCAGGGATGGTGACACCGATCGCGCGGGCTGTGGAGGCGGCGAGAGCGGCGAGGTCGCCGGCCTTGCCGGTCAGGAACTCGACTGATGTTGCGAGAAAGATCGTGAAGCCGGGCTGGAGGGGCCAGTTGGTCTGGGCAAGCTCAAAGGCGGCGATGAGATGGCGGTGGCCACTGGTTTCACTCGTGCGGAGCAAGGGGCCGAATTGGCTGCGGGCAAGGTCTTCAATGTTCGACGCCGCAGTCGCATCGGCGGTTGGCTCGGCAAGGCGGAAGGGATGGGCGATGTAGATGGTGTCGGCCGCGACATCTCGCAGCACCGGATGCGTGCGCTTCCAGGTGAGGATGTACGTGCCGCCCGTTGACGCATCGCCGGGCGTGAGATCGTGGGCAGGCAGGGGAAGGCCGGCCGCGAAGCTCAGCGTGGCCGTGGACGGCAGGGCGTCGGGTGTGACGCGGTCGAAGACGATCAGGTCGTACGCCGCAAGCTCGGCGGGGATGGTGATAGCAAACTCGACGCCGGTCTTGCGATCGAGCACCGCGAGGGGCAATTCGGCGAGTACATCGCCCAGCATCTGGTCGGGCGTGAGCGTTCCCACGCTGGCAGGCGCCTTGCTCGCGGCAGGCGAGACCAGCAGCACGCGAGGCCGGCTCGCCGGCAGCAGAATCAGGCTCGCCGTGTCGTCGCAGGCAAGCGCATCGCCGCCCGGGAGGGTGACGGTCACGACGCCGCCGGCAGAATCCGTGGTTTCGAGCGTGACGGGCGCGACACCCGGACCATCCTTGCCCGCTGCGGGCACGGTGATCGCACGGCTGGTGACGGAACGGCCGTTGAAGGCGAGATTCAGCGTTGTGGAAACCGAGAGGCGGCCCGCGTTGATAACTCGAGCAAAGACGCGGACGAGCGAGGGCTCGCGGTCGTCTCGGCGGGCTGAAAGGGCGGTGATCCCGCGATTGTCAACGCCCGCCATCGACTGTGCTTCGGACGGGCCGATGCGCACGAAGCGGAACTCCGCGTCGCCCAGCGCGGTGCCGGCGGCGCTCGCGAACGATCCATCGCTCAGGAGCACGACAAGAGCAGGGTCGGCGGCCTCTTCGCCGCCTATGGGCGAAACGAGCGACGAGACGATCTGAATCGCTCGGGAAAGGTCTCCCGGTTGATCGGTGGGCACGATTGCGGCAACGGTGTCGCGTGCGAGAGCGATATCTGCGGTCGGCCCCAGCAGCACACGAGGGTCGGCGGCAAACGTCACGACGCCCACGGTCGCCCCGCCGACGCCGCGAGAGAGATCGTCGATGAGCTTGGAAGCCTGGTCCTTCGCGCGGTCCAGACGCGAGAAAGATGTTCCCTCATCCGTGGCGGCCATTGACGCCGATCGGTCGATGAGCAGGATGACCTTGCGTGCAGCCGACGCGCCGTGCTGCAGCGCAGGGCGTCCAATCGCGACAACCAGGCACGCGACGATCAGCAGATGCAGGGCGAAGAGGAGCGACGCTTTGAGCCACCGGAGCGGTACGTTGACCTGCAGGTCGTGCGCCGCTTGCAGCCAAAGCACGGTCGAGCTGATGCGGATGGGTCTGCGACGAAGCTTCAGCAGATACAACGCCACGAGTGCCGGAAACGCGAGCACACCTGCGACGATCGCGGCCTCGGGCGCCAGAAACGTCACGCGCCACCGTTCGCGTTGCCGCTTCCCCAGCCCCGTGGCGCAATGGGGCGTGTGGGCCTGGGCGGAGGCGCCCGGTGCGGGGCGAAGCTCTGGCCGACGATGTACATCTCGCGCGAGACGTCGCGGCTGGCGTGGGGCTTGAAGCCGCGTGCCTTGATGAAGATGCGAGAGGTCTCGGCGAGCACTCCGGGATATTCGGCTCCCTCGAAAATTTTCATCGCCATCTGCCCGCCCTCGCGGAGCAAGCCAGGGAGAAGCTCCAGCACGCGCCGGCAAAGGCGGGCCGAGATGAAGTCGTCGGCGTGCCCCGTGGTGTTGGGAGCCATGTCGCTCATCACCACGTCATAAAGCCGCGGCTTGAGGGGCGGCAGTGTGCTGCCCGGCTCCTGGCGAGCCTTGAAATCGCGGGCCTGGATCGGCGCCAGAAGTGTTTCGACGCTGGTCGTGAAAATGTCACCCACGAGATCGGTGACGCACGCCGATTCACGCACGCTGGGGTCCGACGGCTGGAGATCGATCCCCACGACTTGACCCTTGCCGCCCGGCGACCCGACGATCTGAGCCGCGACCTGAAGCCACGAGCCCGGAGCGCACCCAAGGTCCAGAACCTTGTCGCCCAGCTTAATGAACGCCTGTCGCTCGTTGATTTCTTGAAGTTTGTAGGCCGAGCGGGCGAGGTATCCCTCGGTCTTGGCCTTCTTGAAGTACTGGTCCTGCAGGATACGTGGCTTTGGCATGTCACTGCGAGGGTATCCGCCCTACTCGTCGTCCTCGGCTCCGGGGGGGCGGGGGCCATCCTCGCGTTCCTCGATCCACCGGGCCTGGATCGTCTCCAGAATCCGCTCGTTCACCGGATGGCCCTCCTCTTCGCGGAAACCTGGCAGAGCCAGCACCATTCGCCTGAGGTCAGGAAATCGCGCGCCATATGGATCAACATCGGGGTGCCCGAGGGCGAGCCCTTGGGCGATGTCGTCGATCTGGAGCCAGCCAAACTCGCGGGATCTAGCCATAGTCTCACAATAGGCGAACACAGCAAACACAAGTCAGCGGTCGATGTCGGGCACATCCAGATCGGGGATGTTCCCGAAAGCGATGCGCCGCGGCGCCGCCTTGCGGGCGTCCTGCATCGAAGCGGGATAGACCGCGTCGGAGCCGTACTTCTGGTTGATCGCGTCCATCGCCTTGGAGAGCTTGGCGAGATCGCGGCGATCTTCAAAGAGCGAACCCGTCGCCGAAGCGCTGGGCGTCAGATCGTGGAGCACGATCCCGAGCTTGAGCAAGGGGCCCGGCGGCTTGGCGTCCCAGAGCGGCGCAAGAGCGCGGATCAGGCTCGGCGAGTCGTTGATGCTCGTGATCTTCACGGTCTTGTGCCACCAGGAGGGCGGATCGCCCGGCCTGGGCTTGCGCATCACCGTCGATTCGACACGCGGCACGAGGTACGTGACGCTGAGCGTGAGCTGATCGGCCACGTAGCCCATGTGCCGGGCTCTCTGCCCGACCTTGGTGAGCAGGCGGATCGCCACCGCGCGGGCCCCAGCCTCATTGCGACGCTTGGGCGAGAGCACGTTGGAGTGCCCGATCGTGCGGCGCACCGTGGGCGGCTCATAAGTCGCCTCGCCGCGAAGCCAGTGGTACCACTCGCGGCCGATGACGCTCTTCCACGCCCGGCCCAGCTCGTCCTCCGAGAGCGAACAGAGTCGCTCGACCGTCGAGATGCCAACGCCTTGCAGCCGGGCGAGCATGTTGCGCCCAATGCCCGGCAGGTCGATGAGATCGAGGTGGTAGAGACGCTGGGGTAGTTCCGACTTCTGAATGACGGTGAGGCCGTCGGGCTTTTGCATGTCGGCCGCGATCTTGGCGAGAAATCGCGTGGGAGCGATACCTACTGAGCAGGTCATGCACTCGCCCACGAGCGTGGTGATCGCCTTCTTGACCTGGTGCCCGACCTTGATCGCGTTGGCAAGCTCGCGCTGCTCGCGGAGCAGTTTGCACGCCGCCTCGTCGATCGAGCAGACGCGATCAACGGGGATGATCGTGTCGATCGCGGCGAGCACTTTGTGGTGAAACCGCGTGTACTCGCCGTGGTTTCCCTCGACGCACACGAGCCCGGGGCACATGCGTTTCGCGTCGCCCACACGCACGCCGGTCTTCACGCCGAACTTCTTGGCCTGATAGCTCGCGGCGAGAACCGAGGTCGTGTCGGCGTGCATGGGAACGACGGCCACGGGCCGCCCACGCAGCGACGGATCGAGCTGCTGCTCGACGGAGGCAAAGAAAGAGTTCATGTCCACGTAAAGCGTGTGGAGCATGGAAAAGTGTAGGCCGGAAACCCAACCGTGACCCTAACGCAGAATCCCGCCCCGTCGCAGCGAGTCGAGAACAAGGACATCAACCGGCGTTGAACTGGGGACCAGAAAGCACGAAAGCCCGCGAGAGGTTGCCAGATCGTGCAGCCCGTCGACGTACTCGGTCACGCGCATTCGATATCGCTCGATGAGCCGCGACGACATGGTGATCTCGGCGGCCCTTGAGGTCTCCGAATCGGTGAGCCGCAGGTCGCCTGTCAATCCGCGACCAGCGTCGAGGGTGGGGTCGAGTTCGGAGGGTGCGAGGATCTGGAGGAGCGAGGTGTCATACGCGGCCGAGCCTGCCGAAGCCATCGCGTTGATCGCCGGGGCGAGTGCTGCGGGCCCGCCCGGCACGAGGAAGTCGGAGAGGACGACCATCACACCGCGGCCGGCGCGACGCATCGCTACATCGCGCAGGGCACGAACGAATGTCTCGGCAACCGCCCCACTCCCCCCACCGTCCGCCCGCGCCTCGACACCGTTCGCGGCGGATTGAAGGAGGAACTTTGCGACCAGAGCGACGCTGGGCCGCCCGCGAACGGGCGCGAGCTGGCGAACGCCCGTGGCACCGGGGCCGCCAAAGGTCGAGATCGTGACGCGGTTGTTGTTCACGAGTCCGATATACGCGAGCGCCATCGCGACGCGGTGGGCGAACGCGAGCTTGCCCGGGCTGCCCGCGGCCATCGAGGGCGACACATCGACAACAAGGTTCAGGCACAGATCTTCATCCTCGCGGAAGAGCTTGATGAAAAACTTGTCCAGGCGTGCGAAGACGTTCCAGTCGATGTGGCGGAGGTCGTCGCCCGGTGAGTAGTTTCGGAAGTCGTCGAACTCCACGCTGTTGCCACGCCGCTTGGAACGGCGTTCGCCTGGGAGCTTGCCCGCGAATATCTTGCGTGAGAGCAAGTCGAGCCGGTCGATGCGCTGGGCCAGGGCCGGCGGGAGCAGGTTCTCAATCGAGCGGGGAATGGCGTCGTCGGCGTGGAGAATCATCGCGAACCAACCGGGCGAGAGGCAAACGGTCAGAATACCGGATCGGAAATGGAACCGGAGTATGCTTGGAGGGTATGGAATGGAATCGACGCTGGAGAATGACGATGCAAATGGGAACATTGATCTCGATCGGATGGGTCTGTGGCGGCGCAATGCTGGCGACGGGGTCACTCGCTCAGCCCAAGGCCGATCCACCGGGAACCTCGGCGATCTCGAGCGATGACGTGGCCTCTCTGCGGGAGGAGAATCGCAAGCTCCGGGAAGAAATGGCCGGACTGAGGCAGGTGATCGCCGATTCGCGTACCGAACTCTCGCAGTTGCACGGCCAGCTCACGGCCTTGATCGGCCAACTCGCCGATCTCAAGGGCATGTTGAAACAACTTGTGTCCAGGCCTGCAATCGCAACGCCTGGCAGCCCGGGCACACCCGCGTCAGCGAAAGCTGAAGTTCCCAAAGACCCGATGGCGTGTCCTACTTCACTGCTCGCGGAACTCAAACGCAAGTACGAGGCAGACTTCCACGAGCCCGCCGCCGAGACCGACGCCGGTCGCAAGCAGCGGCTCACCGAGGTGCAGCGGTGGTGCCGCGAGATGCCCAGGGCTCTGCGGGGGCGGGTGCGGTGGCTCGTGCGGCTCGTCGAGGCGGGAAACGAGGAGCCGGGCAAAGAAACGGTGCGGTATCAGGTACTCGACGCGATGACGCGAGTACCCCTGGGGGATGAGGTGGTCTCCCCGCTGCCGCTCGCGCTTGTGGTGAAGGTGCGGGCCTTGCCCGTCGGAAGTCTCATCGAGGTGGGAGCGACGATGGAGGCCGAACCGACGTTCAACGCGGCGCGTGGGGGAACGAGCGTGTTCGACTATCCGCCGCTGCTGGGACCGTTCGCCGAATCGGGCGTGAAGGTCGAGTGGCAATCGGTGGAGCCGATCAAGGACTCCGCGCGGCCCACGCCCGATCGCAGTAACCCGCGTTAGACTCTCTGGTGGCACCACATCTCCAGGGTGGTGCCTCTTGAAGCCCCGTGAAGCCACTGCTCGTGAGAGCAGTACCACCAGAGAAGGATGCGAATGGGAGATACAAGGCAGGATGTCGCATCGCGCGGGGCAAGCGCAATGGAAGCGGCCAGGATCGCGGACTTTCCCGCCCTCGTCGGCTTCGATGGGTTCATCGACTCGATCATCCACATGGTCGATGTGCGGCGGAACATGTCGCCCTCGGGCTATGAGCGGCTTCGGACGATCACCACCTTCGCGGCGCGCTGCGCGAGTGCGGCTGGCAAGAGCACGAACATCGAGCAGGTGCTGGTCGAGGATCGCTTCGGCGGCAACGGGCCGCTCATGGCCAGCGCACTGGGGCGGCTGGGAGTGCCGGTGACCTATGCCGGCGCGGTGGGCGAAGGTCAGACGGGCAAACTGCATCGCGTGTTTGGGCCTTTCGCGGAACGGTGCCGAGAGGTCATCCCGACAAGCCCGCCATCGTTCACCGATTGCCTGGAGTTTGACGACGGCAAGCTCATGTTCAACAACACGGCGGCGGTGCAGGCGGTCACTTGGGATGTGCTCGTGAAAGTCGCGGGACTGGAGAAGCTCACGCGGCTCATCGATGAGTCGAGCCTGATCGGGATCGTGAACTGGTCGCTCATGGGCGGCGTGCCGGGTATCTGGCGAGGTTTGCGGGAGGAGATTCTGCCCAAGGTGTCGACATCGCGGGCGCGGAGCGTGTTCATTGATCTGTCCGACCCGGCCAAGCGCACCGACGCCGACATTGAGATCGGGCTTGCGGACCTGCTCGCGCTGAATCGTGCGATCCCGGTCACATTGGGACTCAACCTGTCGGAAGCAGAGCGTGTGAGTGCCGTCGCGGGGGCCAATGCCTTCGGTCAGGGGCGATCGGGAGCCGACATCCGCCGGGCGGCGGCGGCGATCAGGGCCAGGCTCGGACTCGCGTGTGTCGTGATCCATCCGCGCGAGGGTGCCGCCGCGTCGATCGGCGAGCAAGAAACCGATTCGGCGTGGTTTGACGGGCCCCTCACCCAGAAACCGCTCATCTCAACGGGCGCGGGAGACCATTTCAACGGCGGGTTCGCCATCGCCCGCACGCTGGGGCTCCCCCTCGCCGAATCTCTCGCGGTGGGCACCGCCGTAAGCGGGGCGTACGTGCGCGACGGGGAGAGCCCGACGCTTCCGCGGCTCGCCGAATTCTTGCGAGCCCTGCCGCAGCCCATATACTGACCACGACGTGCCGAAGTTTCAGTACATCGCGCTAGACACGAGCGGCTCACGCGTGAAGGGCGTTTTGGCCGGGGCGAGCGAGCAGGCCGTCTTGGCCGAACTCGAATCGCGTCGCCTGACGCCCATGTCGCTCCACGCCGAGCCCGAGACGGCAGCCACCGGCGGCAGCGTGCCGATCCGCCAGCTCGCGGGCGCGTACACACAGATGTCGGATCTGTTGCGGGCGGGCGTGCCGCTCCTGCGCGGGCTCAAGCTGCTTGCGGGCCGAAAGTCCAAGCCCAAGCTCGCAAATGTTTTCCGCGAGCTTGCCGACCGCGTCTCGGCGGGCGACGAGCTTGCCAAGTCGATGGCCGATCAACCGCAAGCCTTCCCGCCGGTGCATGTGGCGATGGTGCGGGCGGGCGAGAAGGGCGGGTTTCTCGAAGCCGTGCTCGCACGCCTGGGCACGATGGTGCTCGCGCAGGCCGAGCTGCGGTCCAACGTCGTGGGCAGCATGACGTACCCGGCCGTGCTCGCGTTCGTGGGCACCGCCATCATCTGCGTTATCTTCATTGTCTTTGTGCCGCAGTTTCGCAGCATGCTCAACCCCGAGCAGAAGCTGCCCATGATCTCGATCGTCGTGTTCGGGACGAGCGATTTCCTAGGGCGGGCGTGGCCGTTCGTCGTCGGGGCTCTTGTGGCCGCGGGCGTAGCGTTCTGGACCCTTTCCGATCGGCCGGACGTGCGCCGCCAACTGGACATCGTGCGGACACGAATGTGGGTGATCGGGCCGCTCGTTCGATCCATGGCCACCGCCCGCTTCTGCCGCATGCTGGGCACCATGACCGAGCACGGCGTGCCGCTGCTCGCCGGGATGCAGATCGCCAAAGACGCCGCGGGCAACGTGCTCATGGAAGATGCGATCACGCTGGCGGCCGACGCGGTGCGATCGGGTCAGCCGCTGGCCGCGCCGCTGGGGGCGAGCGGGCTCTTCGACGACGACGTGGTGGAGATGATCGCCGTGGCGGAGACAGCCAACAACCTGGGCGAGGTGCTGCTGGGCGTGGCCGACACGACCGAATCGCGCGTGAATCGCCTGCTGGCGTCGGCGTTGAAACTGATCGAGCCGCTCCTGATTGTCGCCTTGGCGTCAGTGGTTGCGATGATCGCAGCGGCGCTGGTGATCCCGATGACGCAGATGAGCCGGGGGATGTGAAGGCCGAACGCATGATCTCAAATCTAAAATCTGAGATCTCAAATCGAACATCCCATGTTTCCCGATCTCGTCCCTACCGCGCCTTCCCGCACTCCGGGCACGCCGCGCCCGCGTCAAGCCCCTTCAGGTCGTAGCCGCACGCGGCACATGGCCTCCCAGCCTTTCCCGGCACGCGTCCACACTTCGGGCACGTTGCGCCGGCGATCAGGCCCTTGAAGTCGTGGCCGCACGCACGGCACCGCCACTCGCGTTGCCAAAGCAGCACACGGCTCCCCGATCGCACCAGCGGCACGCCGACGGCGATCACGAGCACCGCAGCCGGCAACAAATAGACGAGCCCTGACGCCATACCGACACCACACAGGATCATGCCAAAGTACACGAGCGTCCAACCGGCTCTCAATCTCTTTCGCCCGCGTGCCATGGAAGAGCGTATCGAAGCACTACGCACCCAACACACCGCACAAACGAAACAGGGAGACAAGGTCGATCGACCCTGCCTCCCTGCATTGAACATGTTCCTCTGTCTTTCTCCGCGCTCCTCCGCGCCCTCTGCGTTCAAGCCTTCCTACGCCTCGAAGAGACGAACTGCAATCTCACCGCGTTCGTCCGCGCTCTCTGCGTTCGGTCACCTCGCCTTCACATCGCAAACAGCTTGTCCATCTGATCGGCGACCACCTTCAGTCGCTTCGTGTCCCCGCCGCCCACTTCGGCCGTCGCCCAGTTGCCCTTCTCGGCGGTGGAGTAGCCGCACACATCAAGGGCGGTCATCACGCGGGGCCAGCCCGCGTCGCCTTCGCCAAGTTCGACCTCGAAGCCTTTCCACAGGCCCAGGTCGTTGCGCTTCTTGCGGCTGAAGTCTTTGATGTGGAGCTTGAAGACGCGCGGGCCAAGCACCTTCACCCACTGCTCGGGCCAGCCGAAGTTGATGACGTTGCCGATGTCGAAGTGCCAGCCCACCATCGGGTCGCCGATCTCGTCGAGGTATTTGGACGCTTCGATCGGGCTCATGATGAAGTTGTTCCAGACGTTCTCGACAGCGATCCGCACGCCCGTTTCCTTCACAACCGGCAACGCCCGCTTGATCGCCGCGATCGAGAGCTTCCAGCAGTCGTCGTACGCGAGCTTCTCGTTCACCACGCCCGGCACAAGCAGAATGCTCGTCGAGCCCGCCTTCTTGGCGTCGCGGAGGCAGGTTTCGAGTGCTTTGTCCGCCTCGCCCTGGGCTGCGGGGTCGGGCACGTTGAGCGGGATGCCCCAGTGCTTGGAGTTCACCATGCCATGGATCGTGATCCCCGCCTTGTCGGCGGCCTCGCGCATCTCGGCGATGTTGAGGTCGGTGGGACTGTCCCCCTCGACGCCGTCGAAGCCGGCTTCCTTGAGAATCTTGAACTTCTCGGCGAAGGTCTTGCCCTCGCCGATCATGCCGAACATGACGGCCTTGCGAAGGGTCCGCTTGGGCTTGGCGGGGGCGGCGGCGGGCGGCGTGCCAGGCTGAGCGGCGAACGCCACCCCCGACGCGGCGACAATGGCGGTGGCGGCGGTGGTGGCGATGAACTCACGGCGGTTCCGGTTGGTCATTGGTAGTTCCTATTAAACGCAGAGGAGAGACATGAGAGGAGAGACATGAGACCGTGTGGAGATGCGGCTTGGTCATTCCTCACACTTCGCTTGCACTATTTTCTAACCTTCCCTCTTATCTCCTCTCTGCGTTCCTCTGATTCCCTCTGCTCCCTCTGCGTTCCCCGCCTCAAACGATCTTGTACTTGCCCGGGATGGCGACGACGGGCTCGGGCGGCTTCACATCGAAACCGATCTTCTCGGGCTGCAGGTTCTCTTTCGCGTTCATCGCCTGCTCCCACGTCAGTGTCTGCCCCGAATACGCGGCCATGCGTCCCGCGATCGCCATCATCACGCTGTTGGGCGCGCGCGGGCAGTCGTTGATGGGCTTGCCGTCGCGGATGCTCTTGAACAGCTCGTTGTGCTCGACCTGGTACATATCCTCGGGTTTGCCCTTGTACGCCCAGATTTCCTTGCCCGCGTAATCGTGGAGCTTGATCGCCTGCGGGCTCCAGCCATTGATCGTCGCCTTGCCCTTGGTGCCATACACGTAGTCGGTGTTGTCCGATGGGCAATCGCTGATCTGGCGGCAGCCATGGTGAGCGCGGATAGTCCCGCCCGGCGCGTCGTACTCATAGATCGCGGCGAAGTGGTCGTAGGCCGAGCCGGATTCTGGCCCCACGCGCGCCTGACGCCCGCCCAGGCAATGGATGCGGCTCGGGAGTTTGTCGCCCATCGCCCACGAGAGGCGATCGATGGAGTGGACGGCCTGCTCGACGATGTGATCGCCACTGAGCCAGGGGAAGTGCCACCAGTTGCGCATCTGGAACTCAAGGTCGGACCACTCGGGCTTGCGCGGGTTGCGCGGGAGCGTGCCGGTGAGGTAGTTGGTGTAGCAGCCGGTAATCTCGCCGATCGCGCCCGCCTGAATCTGGGCGAAGGCCTCACGCATCGGCGCGAAGTACCGCCAGCAGAAGCCGACCTGAAGGGCGAGATTTTTCTTCTTGGCGAGTTCGCCCGCCGCGAGGACCGAGCGGATGCCCGCTGCGTCGACGGCGACGGGTTTTTCGGCGAAGATGTGCTTGCCCTTCTCCAGGGCGTAGTTGATGTGTGTGGGGCGGAAGTTGGGATAAGTGGTGAGGATCACCATGTCGATCCCGCTGTCGATGACTGCCTTGTACGCGTCGATGCCATAGAACTTGCGGGCGTCGGTCACCTGCACCTTGTCCTTGGCCTGAGATTCCATCTCGCCCTCGATGCCGGATTTGCTCGACGCGAGGCGATCGTTGAACGTGTCGCCCATCGCCCACAGCACGGTGCCGGGATCGGCGTGAAGGGCTTGGGCTGCCGCCCCGCTCCCGCGGCCGCCGCAGCCGACAAGACCGACCTTGATCGTGTCGCTGCCGCGCACGTTGGCGGCCCGTGCGACCGAGAGCGGCGCGATCGCCGCTGCGGCGAGAGCGGCCGTTTTGATGAAGTCGCGGCGGTCGAAGGACGAGAATGGTGCGCTGTCGGTCATGTTGGAGTCCCTTGTCAATGTGAAATGCTGAAATCTGAAATCTGAAATTACTTCTTGTCGTCGGTCTTCTTGGCGTCGGGTGCTTTGTCATCCGGCTTCACAACCGGCTTTGCGTCCGGCTTGGCATCAGCCGCCTTCAGCGGCTTTCCCGTCGCGGCGTCGGCCTCGCACACAACACGAAAGCCCACGTGCTGCCCGTCCGACATCCACCACTTGCTCTTGGGGATCTGCGGATCGGTCTTCTGCCACTTGATCGTGTATTCGAGCCGCGTCTTGGTCGTAAGGCCTTCGGGCTTGTCCTGCCAGCTCCCGCCCTTGACGATCTTCTTGCCGTCGGTGCCCGTCACCCACTCCGACACGTTGCCGTGCATGTCATAAAGCCCCCACGCGTTGGGCTTCTTCTTGCCCACGGGGTGCGGCGACTCATCCGAGTTGGACTCGAGCCACGCGTAGTCGCCCAGATCCTTCGCGTCCTCGCCGAACGAGTACGCCTTGCTCGACCCTGCCGCACACGCAAACTCCCACTCGGCCTCGGTCGGCAGGCGATACTTGAGCCCAGTGCGGGCCGAGAGCCAGCGACAATATTCGACGACCGAGTTCAGATGCACGCAGATCGCGGGATAGCCCGCGTGTCCAAAGCCGCAATCCGGCGGGATGTACGGGCGGCTCGGGCGGGTGACGGCGTCGGCGGTGAGCGGCGTCATTCCCTTCTCGTCGTCGCGGTTGAACACAAACGCGTCGTAGGCGTCCCACGAAATCTCCGTCGCAGAGATGAAGAATGGGGCAAGCCCTTTGGCGGCGATGGTCGCGTCCGGCAGGATCGGTATCATGTCGATGCTGAACGCCGCACCGGGAATCTCCTGCTTGAACGACTCGACCTTTGCGGAGGCAGGCTTGGGCGGCGTCACGGGCGACGCTTGGGGCTTAGGCGACGCGGCGATCGGTGCCGAGCAGGGGACACCAGCGGCCAGACACAGGGTTGCGATCCATTCTCTCATGCGATTCCTTGGATACAGACTCGAACGAATTGGCGGACGTGCGGCCTTGGCGATGCTCGCCCTCACTCTTGTCTTCACATTGGCCCTCACTCCGGGCTGCTCGCCCGTGCCACTCGCGCGGTACGAGTTTCAGCGGGTGCAGATGGGGGTGCAAAGCCGGGTCACAGTCTACTCCAAATCCGAGCAGATTGCACGCGACGCCGCCGCGGCGGCCTTCGACCGCATCGCCCAGCTCGAAGACCACTTCAGCGACTACAGACCGCGAAGCGAACTCTCGAAGTTGTCCGATCGGGCGGGCGGGGCACAGAAGGCCATGCCCGTCGAGGTGAGTCCAGAGCTGTTCGACATTCTGCGGACGTCCCTGACGATCTCTCGGGCGAGCGGATTCGCGTTCGACGTGGCGATCGGGCGAAGCGTGCGGCTCTGGCGAGACTCCCGCAAGTCGGCGGTGCTCCCATCGCAGGCCCAAATCGAAGCCGCAAAGGCGACCGGCGGCGAAGGGGCGATCGAACTCGTTGCGGCCACTCGTTCGGTGCGGCTTCCAAAGGCCGGAACCAGGATCGACTTGGGCGGCATCGCCAAGGGATACGCCGCGCAGGCGGGAGTCGAGCGACTCCGCGAACTCGGGCATCCTATATGTCTCGTGTCGCTCGCGGGGGATATCGCCGCCGGAGAAGCACCGCCCGGGGCACGCGGGTGGACGATCCTCGCCGACTCGGAGCAAAATGGTGGCACGCCGCGGCGTTTGACCATCTCGAATGCGGCTGCCTCGACCTCGGGCGACACCTTCCAATTCGTCGAGATCGCGGGCGTGCGTTACTCGCACATCATCGACCCGCGAACCGGGCTCGGCATGACCACCCACCGATCCGTCACGACTGTCGCGCTCGAAGGAGCGATCGCCGATGGCGTCGCGACCGCCATGACCGTCTTTGGACGCGATGCGGCCGCCGATCTGTGCGCGCGGTTTCACGTCGCGGCCATCATCAGCGAACCCGGCGGCAATGCCGAGACAATCGACCCGTTTGGGCTTCTAGCCCCTCTCCCTGAATGAGCGGTCCGGGGAAGGTTTTTGCCAGTATTTGGTGGTGGTGTGGAACATTTCCTGCTAGTATGCGGTAACATAGGTTTGGGGTATTCGGGGAGGTTTGTGGTATGTTCGTGCATCCCAGGCATGGGCGACGCGTCTTGCGGCGCCCCGTGGAGGAAAGCCAATGGTTACGCACACTTTGGAGTCTCGCCGCGACACGCATCTTGGCACCTATCTCACGCGTTCACGCCGCGGTTTCACGCTGATCGAGGTCATGCTCGTTCTAGCGATCATCATCGGGCTCGCGACGCTCGTGGTCGTAAACCTTCGCGGGACGAAGGAAGAGGCCAAGGTCAAGACAGCCCAGATCAATCTGCAGACGCTGGCCAAGGCCCTGGACCGGTTCAACGACAAGATCCAGCGATTCCCCACCGACGACGAGGGGCTCAAGGCCCTGTGGGACAAGTCGGTCTTCACCGACGAGACCGAGGCGAAGAACTGGATGCGCTTCATCGATCAGCCAGAGAATGCCGAGAAGGATCCGTGGGGAACCCCATGGAGCTACAAGGCCAAGGACGAGCGAAGGTCCGACGAGAACATCTTTGACGTGTGGTCAATTGGGCCAGACAAGCAGGACGGGACCGACGACGACATCCACTACTGGATGCCCCCTGCGGACGGCACGGGCGGCGGCACCGGGAATCCCACGAAGCGATAGACCTTGGAATGAGGGAAGCCCATGTGCGTCGCTCGCCCCAATCTGTGCGGTTGTGGGGACAGAGGGCGGCTGCGCGCCCCTCACGGCGGACGCGCGTTCACGATCATCGAGGTGATGCTGACCGTCGGGATTCTCGTTCTCATCGCGGGCCTGATCGCGCCTGCGTTCACATCATGGCGGCGCGAGGCGATCTTCGATTCGGGCAAGGTGACGGTGGCCGACATGATCGCCAAGTGCGCGAGCCTCTCGCAGCGTGACGGCGTGCCGCGTGTGCTCGTCGCCGAAGTCGGCGTGAACGGCACCACACGGCTCATCATGCAGACGCTGAAAGACACATCGGGATCGCAAGCTGCCGAGCCAGGCGCAGGCCGCGATGAAAGCGGCGATGAAGCCGGTCCCAAAGGGACGGTGCTCGCGGAACTCGACAAGGGCTTGGCACTGGCCTCAGGCGAGACGGGAAACGAGCCCAAGAGCGAGGCCGGCGATGGGCCCGTTTCGCTGCCCCTGTGTGTCGCTATGCCCGACGGGATGATCAAGAGATCGCAGGGCGCGATCCACCTGACACAGTCGGATGGAACGGCCGCAGCACGCTCGACGCCTGCTCCAACCGACCCCGTGCGACGAACCACTCCGACAGCGAATGGACTCGTACGCAGCGCGACGATGTCGATCGACGAGTTCACTGGGCGGGTTTCTTGGCGCACCGATGAAATCAAGGCCGACGGAACGAAGGCACCCCAGAGCAAGCCCGGGACTGAGAACAGCTCGGGAAACAGCACGGAGGGTGACGCGTGAAGGCACCCGGGATGATCAATGCGAAGAGACACGCCCCCGAGGGGCGTGCCACCATGGGGCATGCAACGGTGCGTGCCGCCATGGGGTCGGCATTGCTCGAGGTTGTCGTTGCATTGGCAATTTTCGTGGGGGCGGGAAGCGCGATCTTGTCGGCGGCACACCGCGGCGAGCGGTTTCTTGCCCAGGCCCTGGCCGAAGAGCAAGCGGCAGACTTGGCCCGATCCGCGATCTCAGCGGTTGAGATCGGTGTCGCCACGCCTCAGAGTGTGGCGACGCTCATCACAGAGGATGGCGGAGCGCCTCGTCTCACTGTTGACGCCGACTCGCGGTCGGCGAGCCCGTCGTCGGGCGACGGGCGCTGGCGGTTGACAGTGGACACGCAGCCCGGCGACGAGCCGGGGTTCGTGCTGCTGACGGTGACGGCGGAGCGGACGGCGGACAACGGGCGGATCGTTGAAGTGAGCCACACGATCAGGCAGCTTGTGCGGGCGGAGACGGGAGGTGGAAAGTGAGTTCCACCCTCGGTTTCGTCGCACGGATGGCCTCTGGTGGCACTGCTCTCCAGAGCAGTGCGTTCGCTGCGCCTCAAAGAGACACCAGTCGGGAGACCGGCGCTGCCAGGAATCGAGCGTTCACGCTGCTCGAAGTGATGCTCGCGCTCGCTCTCCTGGTGGGCTTGATCGCGGCCTTGTGGGCATTCCTGGGAAATCTCCAGCTCAGCCAGCACAGCGTGAACGACGAGGTCGAGCAGCACGTGGCTGCAACGCACATTCTCGACTGCCTCGAGCAGCAGCTCGCCCAGAGCATCGCGGGTGTGCCGGGTGGCGGCGGCGAGGCCGGCGCGGGTGTGACGGGGGCCGCAACGAGCATCAGAGTTCTCGCACGCGGCGTGCCCATCGTGGTGCAAGGGTCGGCCGATCAGCCCCTGGGCGGTGATCTCGTGGCCACAAGTCTCGCGTGCGACGAGGGGTCGTCGACGATGCAGTTTGAGCAGAAGACCATCGGCGGGGGCGGTTCGAGCGTCTCGTCGCGCGTCGGGTCCGTCGGTGCGCTTCGTTTCCGGTACTTCGACGGCACAACGTGGTCGGACCACTTCGACAGCGCCGCCCGCGGCGGCCTACCCCCTGCTGTTGAGGTTTCGATCTGGTTCAACAAGCCGCCGAGCGACGACAGCTCCACCGCCCCGAGCCCATCGACAACTCCCAAGCCAGTTCTCACAAAGTCCAGCCCGGACGAAACACCCTCACCCGCATCAACCCTGCCGCTGCCCAAGGTGCCGGCGGATCGGGTTCGCATCATCTCCATTCCCGATGCTGCAACTCTCACGGAGAAGGCCGCATGACGCCCATGCTTCCTCCAAAGCTCACACGCGACGGCCGGCATGGATCGGCACTCTTCACCGCGCTGCTGGTCGTGGCCGTCGGGGCAGTGATCGGGATGACCGTTCTGTCTGCGGGCTCGCGTGCTTCGATGACGGCGTCACGCGCGACGGCGAGGCTCGATCAGCGGACGCTCGCCTGGTCGGCGGTTCAGGCTGTCATGGCCGACCTGGGCTCGCAGCGTGAACAACTATTGCTGGGGAACGCTCCGACCCTCAAGGGCGAATACAGCCTCTGGCACGACGGCACAAAGACCGCGACAGCGAAGTTGATGCCGTTCTCCTCAGCCTCGGCACGCGACGATGCCCCGCCGGTCGCCCAGCCCGAAGGGGGAAAGCTCGATCTCAATCTCGCGGACCGCGATTCGCTCATCAAGCTGGCGGTGCTCGACGAGGCGATGGTCGACGCGATCATCGCCCGGCGTGCCCAGCACCCCTGGTCGAGTGTTGAGGAATTGGCTTCACTGCCGGGTATCGGACCGGCCGAACTCTTTGGAAACGGGAAGAGCGAGTCGAACGTGGCGCCGCGATCGGCAAGTTCTGCGCTGCCCCCGCCCCCCCCACTCTCATTCTCAAAGTCAGCAGGAAAGCTGGGCGACAACCCGATCGGCAACGCGGGCACGAAGGCTGCTGACAAGTCGAACAACAAGCCCAATGACAAGCCCAACGACAAACCAGTCCAGCAGGACGTCGTGGCACCTCCGGTCTCGCCGCTCCCCCTGACCTCGGTGTTCACCGTCCACAGCTTCGACCCCTCGATCAGCACGGTGGGCGGCGCAAAGTCGGACCGTTCGAGCAGCCAGACAGCCTCCGGCGAGGCGAGGCTGAACATGCTTGAGCCCTCAACCACTCTCCCGGCGTCGATCGACGCGCGATGCGGGGCCGGGGCCTCCCTGCTGCTCAAGGCGATGAAGGACATTCCATCCGAAACACCCACCGGGACGGCCCTTGTCACGGCGATGCGAAGGGCGGCGGTGCCCGCCGCGTTGTGGCCGGCGGTGCTCGACGAGCTGACGACGACAGGCGATCCCTTTGTTCAGGGATTGATCGACGTGAATGCGGCTGACGCGCGGGTGCTGGCGACCGTGCCGGGAATCGATCAGACCGCAGCAACAGCGATCGTGGAAGCGAGGCAGTCCCTCTCCGCGTCAAAGCGTGCAAGCGTCACATGGCCCCTGTCCGAAGGCATTCTTGATGCCGACAAGTTTCAACTTGCGGCGGGGCGTTTGACGGCACGATCGATGCAATGGCGTGTGCGGATCGAGGCGGGCCTCGCCAGCGAGTCGAACGGAGCGGGTTCGGAAACGACCCTCCGCAACAGGGTGGTCATCGATGCGGTGATCGACGTGGCCGACGCGAGGCCCAGGCTCGCGTACATGCGTGACGTCACGCTGCTTCCCGCCGCGCTGATCTTGAACGAGCGGTTCAAGGCGGCGGCAAAGAAGGCGGCCGACGAGTCGCCCTTGCCCGACCCCACACCCCCCACGCCGCCCGCAACCGATGTGTTTTCGCAGCCTCAGCTCGAACCTGCGGTACCCTTGGCCCCAGAGCCGCCGGTGAACCCGGCGGTTTCCAAGGACGCTCCACCGGCGGAGCCCAAACCGCCGATGATTCACGATCCAAGAACTGGCAGATGGACGACGGGGAGGAAGTCACAATGATCAATCAAGGGCGTATGGCTGTTGTTGTCGAGATGGACGGCTCCAGGCTCTCCGCGGTGTCTGCGACGTTCTCAAAGGGAAGCGTCGAGGTCCGCCGTTGGATCTCGGCCATCCGCCCCGAAACGGTGCTCGCAGACGACGCCGGAGCGGTTGGGGCCTGGGCCGAACTGGAACTCCAGAAGGCGGGGATGGCCAAAGCGCAGGCGATCGTGTCGGTCTCGCGCGGCGATGTCGTGCTCAAGTGGCTGACGGTGCCCCACGCCGAGCGGGCGACGGAGGCCGAGCTTGGCGGGATGGTTCGCCTGCAACTGACCCGGCAGCTCACCATGCCGGTGGAAGGCACCGCGATCGACTACGCGACCATGCCCGCCGAGGCAGGTGCCCAGGCGTGGCCCGTGCTCGCGGGTGCGATGCCGGCCAACCGGGTTCAGTGGTGCCAGACATTTGCACAAGCGGCAGGGCTGAGGCTCAACCGCATCGGACTTCGGTGCTTCGGCGTGGCTGCGGTACTTGGGCCCATGAGCCAGACGAGCGCGGGAACCATCGTGGGGGTCGCGGTGGGATGGGGCTCGACCGAGCTCGTCGTGGTCGAGGATGGCCAGATGACCTTCGCACGCGGCGTTGATGTGCCCAGGCCGGTCTCGCGGGCGGAGCACGACGCATTCGCCGAGCGCATTGCTGTGGAACTCAAGCGGACGTGGATGGGATATCGATCGACCAAGGCGGGCGGCGCGCCCGATCTTGTCGCGGTGCTGGGTGAAGGGGATCTGGCCCATCTCGTGGGCGAGAAGTGCGGGTTGCAACTCGACGCTCCGTCAAAGGTCGTGGGCTCACCCGCGAGCGTGAAGCTTCCCGAAACGATGCCCGAGAGCGAACGGTCGGCGACCGCGCCGCTCGTGGGGCTCTTGATCGAGGAGTTGCTCGGTCGGCCCACCATCGACTTTGCCAACCCCAGGCGACCGATCAACCGGGCGGCCCAGCTGCGAACGGCGGGGCTTGCGACCACGCTGGG
>JAYVUC010000190.1:0-11306 GCA_043788295.1 Phycisphaerales bacterium | reverse complement strand
GACGAATCCCACGCGCGGCCCGAGTCCAGCGGCATGTACTCGATGAACCGCACCTCGACGCTGTAACGGCGGGCCAGGCCCGCGAGGTCGGCGGCCTCGCGAAGCGAACGCGCTGCCACCTCGCCCGCGAGGCGTTCAGCCCGGAGTTCGATGCAACGGCCAAGGGTGGGCACCCACCACGCGACATGATTCTGGATGAATGAGGTGAGAGCCGCACGGCAGATTGCCCTGTGTTCCGTTGTTCCAGTTGGTGTTGGCGGGGTTGAGGTAACCTCTGTGAGCTTGCAGAGGAGGAACGCAACAAACCCGATGATGAGTGAGGCGTGGTCAGCATGCTCAGGCGATCGGGCGTCGGGCTCAGGCCTGAAAGAGTTGTAGAAGTACCAGTCCTTGTGCACGGGAAGCCTGGTCGAAGAGCCGAATGACTTGCCATTCCAGGCCATGCCCGTGGCAACCTCCTCATGGGTGTTCGGTGATTCCCATTCTTCGTGAGTTGGCAGATAGCACAGGACTCGTTTGACCCATTCGAGTCCGGCGTAGTTCTCGATCGCCTCATAACATGCAGCTTGCGCTAGCATAATCGGATATAAAAGTCTCGAATCTAAAAAATATGCCCCGCACGCCCCGCATCCCGGTTATCGCCACCTTGAAGCTGGTTTCTCACCGGCTTCCAGAGAGATGTGATACCCTGTACTAGACACGCATGTCGATCGCCCCAGAATTGGACAACCCATGATCATCCCCGACCCAGTCACGCCATCACTCCGCCACGCACGCTCCCGCCGCGAGTTCCTCTACGTCGGCATGATGGGAGGCGTCGCCGGGGGCTTGGGGCTCACTCTTCCAAGTTTTTTCTCCCGCACGGCCCGCGCCGCCGACCCTCGTCGCGTCCCGCTCAAGCAGGGTGTCGCGCAATCCGTCATTCACATCTTTCTTCCAGGCGGGCTCTCGGCCCAGGAATCCTTCGACCCCAAGCCCCTCGCCCCCATCGAATATCGCGGTCCCCTTGGCACCGTTGCCACCTCCATCCCAGGCATCGTTCTCAGCGAGAGCCTCCAGCAAACCGCCAAGATCGCCGACCGCATCACCATCATCCGCAGCCTCACCCACGGCGAAGCCGCCCACGAGCGCGGCACTCACAACATGTTCACCGGCTATCGCCCGAGCCCTGCCGTCAAGTACCCCTCCATGGGCTCGGTCGTCTCGCACGAGATCGGAGCCAAGAACGAGCTCCCGTGCTATGTCTGCGTCCCCAGCATCCCCAACGAGTTCGCGGGCTCGGGATTTCTGTCCGAACGCTTCGGCCCCTTCAGCCTCGGGTCAGACCCTGCCGGTGCGGGCTTTCAGGTCCGCGACCTGGCTTCCCCGGGCGGTGTTGATGATGTCAGAGTACAGCGCCGACGCCACATGCTCGACGCCGTCGATAACCACTTCCGCCAGACCGAAAGCTCAGACTCCATAGCGACGATGGACGACTTCTACCAGCGGGCGTACAAACTGCTCAGCTCCCAGCAGGCCCGCGAGGCGTTCAATCTCGCCGCCGAGACACCCGCGTCGCGCGACGAGTACGGCCGCAACGCCGCAGGCCAGCGCATGCTCCTGTGCAGGCGTCTGGTCGAGGCCGGCGTCAAGTTTGTGTCCATGACCTTCGGCAACTGGGACCACCACGCCAACATCGCCTCCCTCCGCGATCCACTCCGTGAGTTCGACAAGGCCTACGCCGCCCTCATCCTCGACCTCGAAAAACGCGGGCTGCTCGACTCCACCCTCGTCATGGTCACCACCGAGTTTGGCCGCTCCCCAAAGGTCAACCGCGAAGGTGGCCGTGACCACTGGCCTCGCGTCTTCTCCGTCGCTCTCGCGGGCGGTGGTGTGCACAAGGGGCTCGTATACGGGGCCTCCGACGCGACGGGCACCGCCCCCGATGTCGATGCTGTCAGTGTCGAAGACCTTGCCGCCACCGTTTACAACCAGCTCGGCATCTCACCCGACAACGAGCTGCTCTCGCCGGGCGACAGGCCCGTCCGCCTCGTCCGAGACGGGCACGTTCTCGACAAAATCCTCGCCAAGAAGGCCTGAACGCCAACCATGCGAATCCTTATCGTCCTCACACACCTCCTGATCTGTTCCGCAGTCTTTGCCGCACCGGGCTCGCCCACCGTGACCGCCGTTCAGCCGTCGGGCTTCCAGCGAGGCACCGCCATCAAGCTCACGCTGACTGGCGAACGACTCACCGGCGCACAGCAGATTCTTCTCTATGATTCTGGCATCACGATCACGAAGGTCGAGAACACCGACGACAAGACGGTCGTCGCCGAGGGATCTATCGCCGCGGACTGTCCGACGGGCGAACACCGCCTGCGTCTTTGCACCTCCGGCGGCCTCTCCGATCTCCACACCATCTACGTGGGCGCACTCCCTGTCGTCACCGAAGTTGAGCCCAACAGCGAGTTCGCAGCCGCCCAGAAGATCCCCATGAACGTCACCGTGTCCGGCGTCGTGACACGCGAAGACGCCGATTTCTTTGCGGTCGACGCCAAGGCCGGCGAACGCCTGACCGCCGAGATCGAGGGCATGCGCCTGGGGCGGGCCCTCTTCGACCCCGCCATCGCCATCCTTGACAGCAAACGCTTCGAGCTCGCCGTCTGCGACGACTCCGCCCTGCTCGGGCAGGACTCCACCGCATCGGTCGTCATTCCTGCCGACGGCACCTATTACATCCAGGTCCGTGAAGCCTCCTACGGCGGCAGCGACGCCTGCCAGTATCGCCTTCACATCGGCAACTTCCCGCGCCCCCACGCCGCCTGGCCACCCGGAGGCAAGCCCGGCGAAACACTGCAAGTCTCCTGGCCTGGCGATCCCAAGCCAGTCCCCTCCCTCGCTGTCACGCTGGACCCAGGGCGGCACTTGCAACGCGTCTGGGCGACCGACAACGCCAGCCTCGCGCCCTCGCCCAATTGGCTCGCCGTCGCCGACTTTCCCGTGGCCGCCGACGCCGCCGAACCACCCGCCCCTATTGCGTTCCACGGCGTGCTGAAAAAATCAAACGACACGCCTGCCGTCGCCAAGCACCGATTCACCGCCAAGGGTGGACAACCACTCGACGTTCGAGTGTTGGCGCGGCGACTTCGCACCCCGATGGACCCCGTGCTCGACATCTTCGACGCCAAGGGTGCGCACATCACAGGCAACGACGACGCCGTCGGTGCCGACCCCGAGCTTCGGTTCACGCCCGCTGCCGACGGCGTCTACGAACTTCGTGTCCGCGACTTTCGCAATCGCAGCGGCGACGACTTCGTGTACCGCGTGGAGGTCGAACCGCCCCACCCGATCGTCGGCGTGTCGATCGACCGCGTCGATCCTCGCCGCCCGCAGTTTCTACAGGCCGTTGCTGTGCCCCGTGGCTCAAGGTTCGCCGTGATGATGCGGGCCGAACGCAAGGACATCGGCGGTGAAATGGCCCTCGACATCCCGGGCCTACCCGCCGGCATGTCCGTCAAGGCCGTGCCGGTGCCGGGCGACCTGCCCGCGTCGCCAGTCCTCTTCGAGGCGGCCGCCGACGCTCCGTTGGGCGGTACACTCTGCGAGGTGAAAGCAAAGGTCGGCGACACCTCGGGTGTACTCGCCCAGAACATGCCTCTGGTGCTCGGGCCGCCCAACGACACCGTCTACTACCAGACGACCGTGGACAAATTGGCAGCCGCAGTCACCGACGCCGTCCCCTTTCGTGTCAAACTCGAACAGCCCGCGACGCCCGTGCTGCGACAGGGCGGGCGCGTTCTGAAGGTCATCGTTGAGCGCGACGAAGGTTTCACGTCCGATGTCGCAGTCCAGATGCTCTGGAACCCCCCAGGAGTCACCTCGGCGCCCTCGGTCAACGTCGCGGCGGCCCAGGGGTCGGCCGAATATGCCGTGAACGCCGCCGGAGATGCCCCGCTCAAGACGTGGAAAGTGTGCGTCCTCGCGCACGCAGCCGTGCAGGGCGGCGAGGTCTGGATCGCGTCCGACTTCGTTGACCTCGCAGTGGCGGATACATACGAAGGCGGGAAGCTGGAACTGGCGGCGACCGAACGCGGCAAGCCCGCGGGCATGATTTGCAAACTCACCAGCGTCCGGGCGTTCGATGGGAAAGCGAAGTTGACGCTGTTCGGCTTGCCGCCCAAGGTCAAGTGCGAGCCCAAAGACATCACGAGCGCGGACGCCGAGGCCATCTTTGAGATTGCAACCGAGCCCGACGCTCCAGTCGGGCAGCACCGCGGTCTCTTCTGCGAACTCGAGGTCACGCAAGGCACAGAGACGGTAAAGCACAGGCTGGCATACGACGGCGTACTCAGGATCGACAACCCGCCGCCTCCTCCACCGCAAACCGCCGCAACTCCAACACCTCCGCCCCCGCCACCGCCTCCTCCGCCCGCCGGCTCTCCCCCGCCAAGACCCCTCAGCAGGCTCGAGCAGCTGCGAAAGCAAGCAGACGAAAAAAAGGACGCGCCCAAGCAGGAGAACCCGAAGTGATCCTGACGGCTTTCAGCCTCTGTATCGTGTCCATCGCCGCCCCGGGCGATGCCCAGGACTTCGCTCGCGTCGAGGCCTTCCCCGACGTGGTCCTTCTGCAAGGCCCCATCGACCGCCACCGCCTCATCGTTCGCGGCGTAGACGCGACCGGCCTGACCGTCGACCTCACCGCCTCGGCAATCCTGACACCTGCGAATCTCGAAATCACCCGCAGCGAGGGCACGACGCTCATCCCCGCGGGCGATGGCGAGACATCCGTCACCGTCGTCGCAGGTGGAAAGACGATCTCAGTCATCGTTCGAGTCACCAACTGCAAAGCACCGGTGCCCGCAACGAGTTTCAGGCTCGACGTGCTGCCCTCGCTCACGCGATCGGGCTGCAACGCCGGGGCCTGCCACGGGTCCGCTCGCGGGCAGGACGGGTTTCACCTCTCGCTCTTCGGCTTCGACCCCGCCAGCGATTTCAACGCCATCACACGCGAACAGCCGGGCCGACGCCTGAATCTCGCATCGCCCGAACTCAGCCTCCTCCTGCAAAAAGCGATCGGCGCGGTGCCCCACACCGGCAACAAGCGCATGGACCCCCAGGACGCAAGATACGCCGCCGCGCTCCAGTGGCTCCGCGACGGCGCGCCAGACGATGCCCCGGGGGTGCCCACCGTCGTAAGTGTCGAAGTCTACCCGCAGGACATCGCAATCGAAATCGGCGGGACACAGACTCTGGGTGTGCGGGCCACCTATTCCGACGGCACCGACCGCGATGTGACGCGGCTTGCCACTCTGGTCTCAAACAACGACTACACAGCCAAGGTGGGCGACGACGCCGTTGTCACCGCCGTGAACCCCGGTGAGGCCCAAATCCTCGCCCGCTTCGGTGGCCTGGCCCTCGGCACCAGCGTAATCATCGTTCCCAAAGGCGCAGCACTTCTCGCCGACGAATCCGCAGGCGGGACACCTCCCAACTTCATCGACAAGCACGTCGCCGACAAACTCCGCAGGCTGCGCGTGCCCGTAAGCGGGCTTTGCACAGACACCGAGTATCTCCGCCGCATCACACTCGACCTGACTGGGCAGCTCCCGACCGCCGACGAGTACGACCGCTTCGTTGCCGACCAGAATCCCGCCAAGCGAGCACAGCTTGCCGACGCCCTCATGGGCCGCAAAGAGTTCGCGGAGATCTGGGTTATGAAGTGGTGCGAAAGGCTCGGGATTCGCTCCAACCCGGAGGTCAGCCCCAAAGCCACGCTCCTCTACGCGACCTGGTTCCAGCAAAGGCTCGCGTCGGGCGCACCCATCGATCAGGTTGTCCGAGAGATCATCGCCAGCGAGGGCGGCACGTTCGACACACCCGCGACAAACTTCTACCAGCTCGAACGCGACACGCTCAAGCTCTCCGAAAATGTCGCACAAGCGTTTCTTGGCACCCGCTTGCAGTGCGCCCAGTGCCACAACCACCCCTTCGATCGCTGGACCATGAACGACTACTACGGCCTCGCCGCCTTCTTCACGCAGGTCGCACGCAAGCCCGGCGAAGACCCGCGCGAGACCATCGTCTTCAACTCCGGCAACGGCGAGATGAAACATCCCGTCGGCGGCCGCGTGGTGAAACCCAGATTCCTTGGCGGGCCCGACGCACCCGACGGACGCGACCGTCGGGCTGTGCTCGCCGAGTGGATCACCTCCGACAGCAACACGATGTTCCCGCGAAACATCGCCAACTTTGTCTGGGCTCATTTCTTCGGCCGCGGCATCGTCGATCCAGTCGACGACGTCCGCGCCAGCAACCCGCCCGTCAACGCCGCTCTGCTCGACGCGCTGGCCAAGCGCCTCGTCGAGTGCAAGTACGACATCAAGCCGCTCGTGCGGGATATCTGCGCCTCACGCGCCTATCAGCGATCAACACACGTCGTCCCCGGAAACGAGAAGGACGATCGCAACTTCTCCCACGCCAACGTTCGACGGATCCGCGCCGAGTTCCTCCTCGACTGCATCTCGCAGGCGACTGGCACCAAGGACAAGTTCGACGGGCTTCCTCTGGGCTCGCGCGCCGTTCAGATTGCCGACGGCACAACCAGCAACTACTTTCTCACCACCTTCGGCCGCGCCAAGCGTGACACCGTCTGCACATGCGAGGTCGTCATGGAACCAAGCCTCTCCCAGGCCCTCAACCTCATCAACGGCGAGACCGTCAACGACAAGCTCAAACAGAGCGGCCTCATCGACGGATTGCTCAAGGCTGGGAAGTCACCCACGGAAATCCTCGAACGGCTCTTCATCGTCTGCCTCGCTCGCAAGCCTTCACCAGACGAAACGACGAGCCTCCTCGCGCGCGTTGCCGAGGCAGGCGACCCCAGGACCGGGCTCGACGACGCGTTCTGGGCCATCCTCAATAGCCGCGAGTTCATCTTCAACCACTAGACCATGCCAGCACACACTCTCTCAACCCCCCGCTTTGCAGCAGTCTTCGCAGGACTGATCGCCTCGTGCGTTGCCTCCGTGCCGCAGTGCCTCGCTCAGGACAAGACCACATACGCCGACCACGTCCGGCCGATCTTCGAGAGCAGCTGCCTCAACTGCCACAACCCCGACCGCCTCAAGGGCGACCTCGACCTCACCACCTTCAAAGCCACAATGGCCGGCGGAAGCGGCGGCTCCGTCATCGTCCCCGGCAACCCCGAGGCAAGCCAGCTCTTCAAGTCCGTGGCCCACACGGGCGAACCCAAGATGCCCCTCAACGACGGCAAAATCCCCGACGCCCAGATCGAATCCATCCGCAAGTGGATCGCTGGCGGCTGCCTCGAAACATCCAACAGCAAACCCGCAGCCGAAATGCCCAAGGTCTCCCTCGGCGGCACGGCCGCCGCCGTCTTGCCCGCGTCCACGCCCATGCGCATGCCCCTGCTGACCAGCGCCCCCACAGCCAGGCCCGGCGCGGTGCTTGCCATCGCCACCCACCCCGGCGCGGGCGTCGTCGCCCTCGCAGGACAGCAACTGATCCTCGTCTACTCACTCGACCGCCGCGAGCTGGTCGGCTCACTTCCCACCAGCGGCGACAGCATCCACACGCTCGGTTTCACCCGCGACGGCCGCTACCTCTTCGCCGGTGGGGGGGTCGAGGGCAAAAGCGGACGCGTGAGAATCTGGTCCGTCCCCGAAGGGCAACCCGTGGCCGTCGTGGGCGAAGAGCTTGACGTCGTACTCGCCGCCGATGTTGACGCCAGGCACGACCGCGTCGTCCTCGGCGGTCCCTCACGCGTCGTCAAAATCCACGCCGCCTCCGACGGCTCGCTCCTCCACCGAATCGTCAAGCACACCGACTGGGTCACCGCCCTCGCATACAGCCCCGACGGCGTGCTGCTCGCTACCGCCGACCGCGCCGGTGGTGTTCACATATGGGAAGCATCCACCAGTGCCCCATACCTCTCACTCGCAGGCCACGGCGCCGCCGTCCGCTCGCTCGACTGGAGCCCCGACGCAAACGTCCTCGCCACCGCAGGCGAGGACGACCGCGTCAAGCTCTGGGACATGAACGACGGGCACCTCATCAAGGAATGGAGTGCCCATCCAGGCGGCACACTGAGCGTCCGCATTGCCAGAGACGGACATCTCCTGACCGCCGGCCGCGACAAAGCAGTCAAACTCTGGGACGCCAACGGCACGCTCATCAAGCAGTACCCCGCACTCCCCGAAATCGCCCTCGCCGCATCCATCGACGCGTCGCTCGAACGCATCATCGGCGCGGACCTCTTCGGCACCGTGTCAGTCTGGTCGGCAAAGGACGCCGCCGCGCTCGGCTTCCTCTCGCCCAACCCCAAGCCGCTCGAGGATCGTCTCGCCGAAGCGACCGCAGCCTCCGCGAAAGCAGCGACGGCACGCGCAGAGACACAAAAGGCAAGCGATGCCGCAGCCGCAGCTCTGGCCGCCGCAAACTCAACGGCCGATGTCGCCGCAAAGGATCAGCAGACGGCAGAAGCAGCCGCCGTTGCCGCGCAGTCAATGCTTGCCGCCGCCCAGACAGAAGAGCAAATCGCAAAGCTGAAGTCCGACCAGTCGATCGCCGCCGCCGCCGTTGCCGCACAAGCCACCACCGCCTCGTCCTCGCACCTCGAGCAGTCGCTCGCGGCCCTCAAAGCCGAGGTGGACCGTGACACCAAGCTCCAGTCCGACATCGCACTCGCGCAAAAGGACCAGGGCGACCTGGAGGCTAAGGCAGCCGAGGCCACAAAGCTCGCCGCCGCCAACGACGACCCGCAAAAACGTGCCGCAGCCGACGCCGCCAAGTCCGCCGCTCAATCCGCCACCGAAAAAATCACCGGCATGCTGGCATCCGCCAGCGAATCGTCGAAAAAAGTACGCTCAGCTCTCGACGAGAGCGAAAAAGCCAAAGCCTCCCACACCGTCATGCTCACATCGCACGACACCGCTCGCAAAGAGTCCCAGGCCACCGCAGCCGTTCTGACAGCCTCCACTGCCCGCGCCAAAGCCACCGATCAAGCCCTCGCCACCGCCAAGAGCGTCGCCGATCAGACAAAGACCCGGGCCGCCGAACTCACCGCCGCCGCAGCCAAAGCCAAAGCCCCCGCCGATCAAGCCGCCGCCGCCAAAGACGCCGCGTCGCGTGAGGCCCGCGCGTGCGAGCTCGCCATCGCTCGTTGTCAGGCTGGACAGGCACGAGCCCAGCTCGACACCGCACGCACCAGGCTCGCCGAGCGAGAGGCCGCCGCCAAACCCGCCGTTGATGCCGCCGCCGCTTCCTTGGCAGCCCTCACCGCAACACAGAACCAGCTCAACGACGCCCAGTCCGAACTCGCTGCCGGCCCCGACCGCACCAAGCAGCGGCTCACCGCCAGCGAACAGGCGATCGCCGCCGCCGCCGCCGCCAAGCTCGCCGCCGAGCAAGCCGCAACCATCGCAGCCCAGCGGGCCGCCGATCTCGAATCCATGTCCGCAGTCGCCGCCACACTCAAAACCCGTGCCGATGGCTCGCCACAAGACACCGCCCTTACCCTCGCCGCAACCAAAGCCGCCGAGGCCGGCACCTCGCTCGCCGACTCGACAAAGGCCGCCCGCGACACGCAAGTCCGCGCCGCCGCATCACACGCCGCCGCCGAAGCCGTCGTCGCCGTCGCCCGCAAGGCCATCGAAGACGAAGCGACCCGCCAGGCCGCTCTACCAGCCGCCATCGCCACGCTTCGAGAAAAAATGACGCAAGCCGCCGCTGCACACGCCATGTGTGCCGCCACCGCTCAAACGCAGCTCCTGCCCGTGTCCCAAACGCTCGCAGAAGTTGAGGCACTCGCCAAGGCCTACGCCGCCCTCCTCGCCGCCGCCGAGGTGCCGTAGGCACCAGCACACACACCAACAGCCCGTCGCTCTTCAACCCGCCATGAGCGCGCCCAACTCCATCCGAGCCCGCAGCGCAAGCAAGGGTAAAACCCCCGCCCACCCTTCGCGCCCATCTCCCTCCAACTCGCGACCGCGACTCCCCAGCCCGCTTCAGCGGGCTTGCTCGCTCATAGGCCACCGCTTCAGCGGTGGTAACCTTTCAATCATTTCTCTTTGCATCTCAGCCCGCTTTCAACGGGCTTATCTCCCGTGAACGAGCCGAATGCCACCGTCCGCGACGACCATGCCTCTTCGTCCCACCGGGGCGACGGCCTGTCGCCACGGGTGAAGCGAAGCCCGGCATCGCCGGGCGGAGTGCAACCCGTGGAAACCGTGACACAAATGCACGCCACCCCGGCAGGGGCGGAGGACGATTCACGTTTCGCCGAAATAGTCGCTATCCAACTTCTTGACCGTGTACGCCTTGTAGTCCGCGACACCGACGCCGTTGTCGATCATGTAGTCCGCAAGTTGGTCGCCGTCGATGAGCACGATGCGGTGATGGGCCTTGACCGCGGCCTCCTTCGCTCCCGACGTGAAGCCGCCGCAGGTGATGAACACCCCCTTGGTCGCCTTGTGCTCGCCGAGCGACCCAACGAACTCACGGATCGCGCCGGGGCCGACGTCTGCCGTGTACCGTTTGGCCTGAACGTAAACCATGTCGAGGCCGAGCCGGTCTTCCTTGATGACACCGTCGATACCGCCGTCGCCGCTCTTGCCCACAACCTGCGCGGCGTCGAGCTGCGAGCCGCCATAGCCCATCGCGACCAGCACATCGACCACCAACTGCTCGAAACTCTTGGGCTTCATCACGCGCACCTTGCCGAGAAGCTCGTCCGCCAGCGCTTCCCGCAACTCGTTGTAGCCACCTTCGACACGCTCCAACGGCGTAAGAGACGTGTCTCCCTCATCCGCCGCGCCATGGTCGGTGACGGCGACTGTCGCGGTTGTCTTGCCCTTCTTCTGCTTGAACGCGCGGAACTCCTCAAACCGCATGAGAAAGGCGTTGTCGATTCTCGCCGGGTTCTTCTTGAGAACGTCCGCGCCCCGCGAAGTGATCTTGAAGTAGCCGCGTGCCGTCCTGTTGATAAGGAGGACCCTGGCCAAGTACGTCACCGCCCACATGCCCCGGTTGTAGACGATGGTTTGCGCGCTCCCCTGCTGCAATGCCGCCTGCTCCTGCTCAGTCAACCCCATCTGATTGGTCACCGTGTCAATAACGTCGGAGGCCTTGTGCTCCTGGCCATCGGCGGCTACTTTCAAGAGCGGAAACATGAAATCCTGGTATCCGGGTATGGGCATCACTTGTTCCTAGGTTCTGTCTCACGGATCGAGAAGCCTCACGCACCGGCGGATCATGGCGAGCTTGACCATGGCGAGGAAGGTTATGGCCAGCTTGTCGTGGCGGGT
>JAYVUC010000189.1:0-7224 GCA_043788295.1 Phycisphaerales bacterium | reverse complement strand
AATCGCGTACGTCATCCGCTCCACACTGAATCGCTTCCGCTTCATCGTCGGCCTCCCATACAGAGGCCGGTATCATCCCAGAAAACTCTCACTCACCCTGGATCAGGATCCGGGGTCAAGACCAAACCAGACTCTCGTTGATCGAAGCTGATCCCAATGGCCGTGCCACACGCCTGCGGCGGGCGATGGACATGCCGGGCCGTGTGCGCGAGGAGCGGGCTTGAGCAGCGGGCGACCTTGACGCTCAGCATCCGGCCTGAAAGGCGAGTATGAAGTCGTCGTAGTCGAAGAAGTCGATCGAGCCGTCGTGATTGAAATCGGCCCGGGCGTCGCCCTCGCTGAAGGCGGTGATGAAGTCGTCGTAGTCGAAGAAGTCACCCGAGCCGTCGAGATTGAAGTCGCCGGGGCAGGGAACGGGAATCGGCGTGAGAATAAAGACGTCGGTCTGACCGGCCGCGTTGCCGCGGTTGAAGAGCATGATCCGGCCCGTGATGAAGTCCGCCGTCACGGCCGAGAGCCACAGCTCCTGTGTTGAGCCATGCAAGGGCAGGGGGGTGCGGCCCGGAGTGAGAAGATTGGAGAGCGGCTCAAAGCCCATGGGGCGGCTGTCGATGTCGTACACCTCAAGGCCCGGTCCGAAGCTGTCGAGGCAGACCATGATCGCGGGCTTGTAGTCAAACACGCGAGGGAAGGTGTTGGCGGGCTGAAGGAGCGTGAGCCCGCTGGGAAGGCCCCGGGTGTTATTGATCTTCTTGCCCACTCGGAAGGCGGGGCCGATGCGGCCCTGGCGGTTGAAGCTTGTGATCGTGCTCTCGGGTGTGCGATACGCGGTATAAAAGGTGTTGCGCTGGGGCACAAACACGACGTCCTCGGTCGAGAAGTTGATGGCGGAGGTGGTGAAGCCGTTGGTGGGGCCGCCGTTCCAGGGGACGGGCGTGCCCAGCGGGTAGTCGAACGCGCGGAGCATGTTCCCGCCGCTGGCGACGACGAGATCAGCGCCCGAGCCCAGACCCACGAGCGAGTCGTTGAGGGTGAGTCCGCGCGGGTCCAGGTCGTAGCCGTCGCGGGCAAGATCGTTGGTGAGAACAGTGCGCACGTAGGAGAGGCCCGTCGGCATTCCCTCGGTGTTGGTGACGAGCCGCACCTCGATGACGTAGCTTTTGTACGAGTAGTTGGGAGAGTTGTGCTCGGTGTTTGAGCAGACGAGGAATCGTCCCGCGCCCAGGTCGTACGCGCCCATGACCCCGTTGAGCGAGATGGTTCTGCTGGGGGTCTTGGAATCGGGGAAGCGCACCAGTGCGTCATAGTCGAAGCGGTGAATGTGATAGGCCTGACCGAAAAGCGTCCATACGCCCAAGTCGCCCGCCAGAGCCGCGGGGATCGGCACACACGACGCGGAGCAGGCGATGACGACCGCACCGCGAAGGGCACGCGACGCAAGGCGGGGATGTTGGAGGTTCAAGTGCGCGGAACTCCCATTCGAGTCGAAGCCGGCGGATAACGCACACCCTGAACATTCGGGGAACGATTCACAAAGATCAGCTGGTCTGCCGCAAGACCCGGATATCGCGGCCGACTGGGTGAGAACGTCACCAAGCTAGCATAAATGCTACAAATTTGAAAGAGAATAATAAAAAAGAAAGCCTTTACACGGTTTACTTTTGTTCGGACCATCCCTCTTGCCTGCGACGCGAGAGCCCGGAACTTTCGGTACGCTACCCTTGGCCCGCCGAAGTGGGAGGGACTACCCAAATGGAGTGTAACCGCGTGAACGAGAATGACCAAATCAAGCCTGTCCCCTGCTTTGCAGGGCGGCTTCTAGGGACGGCGTCGATCGCAATCGGGCTGATTCTCTCGGCGGGTTGTGCGTCCAAGGGTGGCGAGCCGCCCAGCGGGGCAACCGCCGACCACCTTCGAGACAGCATGCGGGAATTGACGGCCTCGGCCCGGGACAAGGTTTTTCCCGCGCTCGTCAATATCCGTGTGGTGACCGTGACCTATTCGGGTGGACAGGAGCACAAGGGCGGCGGCACCGGTTCTGGGACGATTTTGTCGGCGGATGGGCTTGTGGTGACCAATGCCCACGTGACCAACGAGGGCAAGAAGTTCTACTGCACGCTGGCGGACAAGCAGGAAGTCACGGCGACACTGGTCGGTGATGATCCGCTCACCGATCTTGCGGTGCTGCGCATCAACGTGGCGGAACTCAGGCCCGGAACCAAGCTGACGTTTGCGGGCTGGGGCAATTCCGATGAATTGCAGGTGGGAGATAACGTGCTGGCGATGGGCTCGCCCTATTCCCTCTCGCGCAGCGTGACGCTGGGGATCGTGTCCAACACGAGCCGGGTGTTCACGTCGGGCTTCGGCACCGAAGACCCCGACGAGATGGACTTGGATTACCGGCAGTCGACGGGAACGTTCACGCGGTGGATCCAGCACGACGCGCTCATCAACCCGGGCAACTCGGGCGGGCCGCTGGTGAACATGAAGGGCGAGGTGGTGGGTGTGAACACGCGGGGCGGATCGGGGATGGGCTTTGCCTGCCCGGCGACGCTCGCCCGCGAGGTGAGCGCGGAATTGATCAAGAACGGCGAGGTGCGGCGGAGCATGGTCGGGCTCTCGCTCAAGGCGATCTCCAAGACCGGTATCAAAGAGGGTGTGCTGGTCAATTCGGTGGTGAAGGACAGCCCGGCGGCGAGGGCGGGCGTGAAGGCCGGCGACGTGGTGGTGAAGGTGAACGACCAGGCGACGACGGTGCGGTTCGCGGAGGAAGTGCCCCCGCTGCTGAAGCAGCTCGCGTCGACACCGATCGGCGGGACGATCAAGCTCGGCGTGATGCGCGACGGGAAGGCAATGGATTTCACGGTGACGACCGAGAAGCTGTTGCGAGAGATCGGGGATGAGACGCTCTTGCGGGCGTGGGGCGTGGGGCTCGAGGAGATCACGCAGACGATGGCCCGCGCGATGCAACTGAAATCGCGGGAAGGTGCGATGATCTCGGGGACCAGGTCGGGAAGCCCGTCGGACTTGTGCGAGCCCAAGCTGCAAGGGGGCGACATCATCCACATGATCGACGGGAAGCCTGTGAAGTCGATCAAGGACGCGGTGGAGATCTACAAGGCGATCATGAGCGTGCCGACGCCCGACAAGATTCCCGAGTTCGTGCTCATCGAGGTGGATCGCCGCGGGCTGAACACGGTGACGCTCATCAAGCCCAGACCCGACAAGAAGGAAGACCCGCCGCAGGAGCTGGCCAAGGCGTGGCTGGGCGTGATGACGCAGCCGGTGTTCCGCGACCTGGCGAAGAAACTGACCACCGAGGGCGTGGCGGGATATCGCGTGACGCGGGTGTACCCCGGCACCCTGGCGGCGGTGAGCGGGCTCAAGGCGGGCGACATCATCACGAGCGTGAACAACGAGAAAATGGTGCCCAAGGGCGTGCAGGACGCGGGACAGCTCCAGCGGAAGTTCCGCACGATGAAGCCCGACGACAAGATCACGCTGAAGGTCGTGCGCGAGGGCTCGCCGGTGGAGCTGCCCATCACGCTGGAGCGGACACGGACCGCGCCCGACGAGGCGAAGCACGACGAGAACAAGGACTTCGAGCTCAACGTGCGTGAGGTGACGTTCTTTGATCGTGACGACGAGCGATGGGCTGACGACGTCGAGGGCGTGATCGTGACGGGGGCGGAGCGTGTGGGCTGGGCCGGGCTTGGAGGCGTATTTTCGGGCGATCTGATCCAGAAGATTCAGGACAAGGAAATCAAGACGATCGACGATTTCCGCAAGGTGATGGCGGGGCTGGCGAAAGATCAGCCCGAGCGGGTGGTCTTTGTCGTGCTCCGCAACAACCGGTCGGCGTATCTTTTTGCCGAGCCCGACTGGAAGCCCAAGACCAAGGAAGATGAAAAGAAGGACGCGGCCAAACCCGCCGCGACGAAGTAGCCGTACAGTCGGTTGGGTGGATGACTGGGGATGGAGTGGATTCATACGGGTGTCGGTGTGGGCGTGTGTCCCAAGGCCGATGACCGAGCTTTGGGCAGACTTGCCCGAGGAGTTCATCGGATGTCTCAGATCTGTCTGTTGGCCGCCCTCGCCGGGGCAGCGTTTGTCTCGCCCGTGTGTGTTCCCGCGGCGATGCCCGCGTCGGCACCCACTGTCTCGACCGTGATGGGTGCCGTGATGGCCGACGAGGTGGCCGCCGCGTACAAGAAAATTGTCGAGGAGCGGTCGGCGGCGATCGTGACGATCAAGTACGTGCTCAAGCAGGGCGACGAGGAGCAGGAAGAGGAAGTGCAGGGCGTGTTGATCGAAGAGGGCGGGCTGGTGATGACCTCCAACACGCTGATGGGTGGCGTGCCAGAAGCGTACAAGCGGATGATGGGCGGGCGGATGCGTTCGCCCAAGGACATCAAGGTGATGGTGGGCGACGACAACGAGGGCGTGGAGGCCAAGCTGATCGCCCGCGACAGTGAGCTCGATCTGGCGTGGGTGCAGATCACCAAGGTCGAAGGGAAGAAGTTCAAGTTTGTCGATCTGGCCAGGTCGGGCAAGGCGGAGCTTGGCGACAGGCTGCTGGTGGTCGAGCGACTCGGCAAGTTCATGGATCGCGCGCCAGTGGTCGCGGAATCGCGCGTGAAGGCGCTGGTGAGCAAGCCCCGTGTGCTGGTGCTGCCGGGCTCGGAGTTCGCGTCGAGCTTTGGGATGCCGGCGTTCAACGACAAGGCCGAGTATGTGGGCACATGCGTGCTCCAGCTCCCCAGCGCGGAGGAGATGGAGGCCTCGCAGGGCGGGATGTTCGGCGGGCTTCGCAACTTCCGCGGCGCGGTGGTGCTGCCGGCGGCGGACGTGGTGAAGGCGACGGCTCAGGCGAAGGAGACCGCCAAGAGCGGCAAGCCTGTGGACGAGGAGCCGCCCGCGGCGGACAAGGACGGCGAGAAGGATGCCAGCAAGGATGAGCTCGACAAGAAGAAGCCGGCGGACAAGAAGTGAGCCGGGAGTGATTCTGTGCATCTGGTAGCACGCCTTGGCGGGCTGTGGCTTTCTTGGTGTTGGAACCGCGGCTGGCGAGACGGGTGAAGACACGCCCCGGAGGGGCGTGCCACCAACGCGTGCTACCCAAGTGTGCCACCACGGAGTGATGCCATGATCTTCCATATAGCGGAGAAGGAGATCGACACCGAGAAGGTTCGCCTTTGGGTGAACTCTTCGCGAGGGCGTGCGTTTGCGTTCTGGCTCACGATCGCGGCGTTGGCGTTGCTGCCACTGACGGCGTGGTACGCGTTTGGGGGGAGGACCGGCCGCACGCTCGACGATGGGACAAAGGTGACGCTTTACACGACGGCCGACGAGCCCCTCGTGCAGCAGGTAGTCGCGCTCTTTGAGAGCAAGACGGGCGTCAAGGTCAGCGTGGTGACCGACACAGAGGCGACGCGTGGCTCGCTGCGGCAGAGGCTCTCATCTGAGAAATCGCGCCCTCGTGCCGACGTGTGGTGGTCGAGCGAGGTTGTCGGGACGGTGCAGCTCGCCAAAGAGGGTGTGCTCTCGCCGTACGCATCGCCCTCGGAATCAAGTGTGGCCGGAGGGTGGCCCCCATCGCTTCGGCCCAAGGACATGCGGTGGTATGGGTTCGCCGAGCGGGCGCGGGTGATCGCGTTTCGCACGTCGTCTCTCCAGAAGGCCCAGGTGCCCACCAAGCTGCGAGACCTGACCAAGCCACAGTTCAAGAACAAGGTGGGGATGGCCAACCCGCGGTTTGGCACGACGCGCACGCACCTGGCGTTCATCGTCGCGACCAGCGGCGAGGTGGAGGCGCGTGCGTGGCTCAGGGCGATGGTCGGCAACGGGCTTCAGATTTTCCCGTCCAATTCTGCGGTGGTTCAGGCGGTCTCGCGCGGTGATGTGACGATCGGCCTGACCGACACCGACGACGTCTGGGCGGGCAAGAAGCAGGAGTGGCCCGTCGATCTTGTGTACGAGACACCCGACAAGCCCAAGGACAAGTTCACGGGGCTCAAGAGCGTTGGGCCTCTGGTGTTGCCCAACACCGTCGGGCGTGTCGTGGGCTCGCCCAACCCTAAGGCAGGAGCGAAGCTCGCCGATTTCCTGCTGTCGGCGGAGGTTGAAGAACTGCTCGCGCAGAGCGAGAGCCACAACGTGCCGATCAGGGCGGAACTGGCGAAGAAGTATCCGCAGTACGCGGTGCCGGCGTCGAGCCCTCCCGCGCCGGTGGACTTTGTGGAATTGTCTCGCAACGAGGCGATTGCGCAGAAAATCGCCGACGATGTGCTTCCCAAGTGATCTCCCGGCGTCTACTTTGTCGCGTGCTGGATCGCCAGGAGCGAGTACGCGGTGATGAGCACGGGGTCGGTTTCTAGCCAGCGGTCCTTGATGGGTTTGAAGCTGCCGTCGGGCTCCTGCAACTCGGCGAGCCGGTTGATGAGATCCTCGCGCCAGTTGTGCGGCCCGGGCGGCAAGGGGAGTGCGGGCGGCCTGGAGGTGTCGGTCGGGCTTGCGGGGAGTGCGAGCGGTGCGGGCGCGATCGTGTCGAGGCCCGACGCGGCGAGCGCGCGAGCAAACGTGACGTAGTAGTAATAGAGGCCATCTGTGCCCGCGCCTGGGTTCTCGGCGAGTGAGTAGTTTTTCTGGATCCATTCGAGGGCGAGCGTGACGGCCGGGTCGTCCTTCGTGAGCCCGGCGTAGAGCAGCCCCTTGAAGCCCGCGTAGGTCATTGAGCCGTAACAGCGCAGGCGGCTGACCTTTGTGCCGTCGTCGAGCGATTCTTCGATGGTGCCGACCTGACTCTGGCCCGAGCCGACGTTGTCCTTGTTCTCGCTTGTGGAGTAGATGAAGCCGCCCTGACGCGAGCCTTTGGCGTAGGGCTGGTTGTTGACCGACTCGGCCATCTGGCATCGCTTGATGAAGATGAGTGCCCGCTGAAAGGCAGCGTCATCGCTTGGCACGCCGCAATCGACTAGCGCGTCCAAGGCCCACTGGGTGTTGGAGAGATCGGGGCGGCCGCTGCGGCCATAACCCCAGCCGCCGTAGAAAGCGTTGGATGTGTCGACGGGTGCGGCCGATTCCGGAACGCCCGCGATGCTGATGGCGGCCTCGGAATACTGGAGAGACCTGAGAAACGGGAGGGCCTTGGCGATGGCGGCCTTGGCCTCGGGTGTTTCGATGTGTGTGAGAGCCGAGAGGCAGATGGCGGTGTTGTAGCTCGGG
>JAYVUC010000188.1:0-35996 GCA_043788295.1 Phycisphaerales bacterium | reverse complement strand
ACCCGCCACGACAAGCTGGCCATAACCTTCCTCGCCATGGTCAAGCTCGCCATGATCCGCCGGTGCGTGAGGCTTCTCGATCCGTGAGACAGAACCTAGTCAGTTCGTGTACTCGTCCATCGGCACACACGCGCACACCAGATGCCGGTCGCCCCACGCATTGTCGATCCGCCCCACGTGCGGCCAGAACTTCGCGTCCCTCGTCCACGGCGCGGGAAACGCCGCCTGCTGCCTTGTGTACGCGTGGGGCCACGCGTCGGCGGTCACCGCGCCCTGCGTGTGCGGGGCGTGCTTGAGCGGGTTGTCGCTCCGGTCGCTCTTGCCTTCCTCGATCGCTTGAATCTCCGCCCGGATCGCGACCATCGCGTCGCAGAAGCGATCCAGCTCGGCCTTGTCCTCGCTCTCGGTCGGCTCGATCATGAGTGTGCCCGGCACCGGAAAGCTCATCGTCGGCGCGTGAAAGCCGTAGTCCATGAGACGCTTGGCGATGTCGTCCACCTTGATCCCCGACGATTTCTCAAATCCGCGACAGTCAAGAATGAACTCGTGGGCGCACCGCCCGTTCGCCCCCGAGTACAGCACCGGATAGTGCCCGCCGAGCCGCTTGGCCATGTAATTCGCGTTCAGGATCGCCACCTGCGTCGCCTTGGTCAGGCCGTCGGCCCCCATCATCGCGATGTACATCCACGAGATGAGCAGGATGCTCGCCGAACCCCAGGGGGCCGACGACACGGGCCCGATCGCCTTTCCTTCAGAGCCCGACGCGCCAGCGAGGGTCTGGCCCCCGACCTTCACGAGCGGATGTCCCGGCAGGAACGGCGCGAGGTGTGACGCGACGCCAATGGGGCCCATGCCGGGCCCGCCGCCGCCGTGGGGGATGCAGAATGTCTTGTGCAGGTTCAAGTGGCAGACGTCGGCCCCGATCGCGCCCGGGCTGGTGAGGCCAACCTGGGCGTTCATGTTCGCGCCGTCCATGTACACCTGCCCGCCGTTGTCGTGGATGAGGCGGGTGATGTCCTTGATGGATTCCTCAAAGACGCCGTGCGTGCTGGGGTAGGTGACCATCAGTGCCGCGAGCGACTCCTTGTGGTGCGTTGCCTTGGCCTTCAGATCCTCGATGTCGATGTTGCCGCGTTCATCGCACGCGACGGCCACAACCTCAAGCCCCGCTATGACCGCCGACGCGGGGTTGGTGCCGTGCGCCGACGTGGGAATGAGGCAGACGTTGCGATGTCCCTGCCCGCGTGAGGCGTGATACGCGCGAATCACAAGCAGACCCGCGTACTCACCCTGGCTGCCCGCGTTGGGCTGCAGACTGACAGCCGCAAACCCTGTAATGCTCGACAGCCACCGCTCAAGATCGGCGAAAACCTTGCGGTAACCCGCCGTCTGATCGGCGGGAGCAAAGGGGTGCAGGCCGCCGAACTCGCACCAGGTCACCGGGATCATCTCGCTCGTCGCGTTGAGCTTCATCGTGCACGAGCCCAGCGCGATCATGCTGTGTACCAGCGAGAGATCGCGTCCCTGCAGCTTGAAGATATACCGCGTCAGCTCGTGCTCGGAGTGGTGCGTGTTGAAAACCGGATGCGAGAGGTACGTGCTCGTCCGCGTGAGCGGGGCGGGCACACTGGCGGGCTTGAACCCCTGCGGCGTCTTCACCTCTGTACAGCCCAGTGCGCGTGCGACGAGATTCATGTCGTCGATCGTGGTCGTTTCGTCGAGCGAGATGCCCAGCGTGCCGTCGCCAAAGTCGCGGAGATTGATCCCAAGCCCGGCAGCCGCATTCAACGCCTGCGATGCGGGGGTTGAGGTCTTCACGCGGATCGTGTCGAAGCCGCCGCCCGCGACCAGGTGCCCGCCTTGCCTGAGTGTGGTCGCAAGGATCGACGTGAGCGCATGCACGCGCGTTGCGATCTGGCGAAGCCCGTCGGGCCCGTGATACACCGCGTACAAGCCTGCCATGATCGCAAGGAGAGCTTGTGCCGTGCAGATGTTGCTCGTCGCCTTCTCGCGGCGGATGTGCTGCTCGCGCGTCTGAATCGCCATGCGATACGCGATGTTGCCGTGCGAATCCTTCGAGACGCCGATGATCCGCCCGGGCATCTTGCGGACATACGCCTCGCTGGTCGAGATGAACCCCGCGTGCGGGCCACCAAAGCCCATCGGCACCCCGAACCGCTGCGCCGAGCCCACCGCGATGTCCGCGCCCCACTCACCCGGCGGCGTCAAAAGCGTCAGCGCGAGCAAATCCGTGGCGGCAACAATCAGACACCCGTGCTTGTGTGCCTCGGCCACCAGAGTGCGATGGTCGTTCGCCTCGCCCGACGTGTTGGGATATTGGATCAGCACGCCGCACGCTGCGGCAAAGTCCACGCGGGCGAGTCCCTCGCCGCGGGCCGCCCCCTCTGGCAGCGGCAGCATGTTGATCCCCAGCGACTGTGCCCGCACCTTGCACACCGCGATCGTGTGTGGGTGGCAGTCACCCGCGACATAAAAACTCTTCTTCGCATCGCCGCCGCCCGCGATCGCAAAGCACATCGCCATTGCCTCGGCCGCCGCAGTGCCCTCGTCCAACAGCGACGCCCCGGCAAGCGGCAAGCCCGTCAGGTCCGCCACCATCGTCTGGAAATTCAAGAGTGCCTCGAGCCGCCCCTGCGCGATCTCAGCCTGATACGGCGTGTACTGCGTGTACCACCCCGGATTCTCCATCACGTTGCGAAGAATCGGCCCCGGCGTGATCGTGTCGTAGTACCCGCACCCGATCATCGAACGCAGCACCTTGTTCTGGTCGGCATACGTGCGGAGCCACGCGAGCGTCTCTCGCTCGCCCAATGCCCGGCCCGTCGCGATCGTCTCGATCTTCATCGGCGTCGCCAGCCTGATCCGAGCCGGCACTGTCGCCTCCGTCAACGCGTCGAGCGTCGGATAGCCCAGGAGTTCCAGCATCTGTGCCTGCTCGGCCTCACTGGGGCCAAGGTGCCGGTGCCAGAACGTGTCAGAAGGGCTCAGAATCGCAGATTCCATGCGGACCTCGGGGTTGAGAACGGTGGGGCGGCTGTGGGTGCATTTCAGGCGAAATGGGACGGAAGTTTAGACGCCACGCCCCGATCCTCCTATCAAAATCGACCCGGCAACGGCATCTTTCCTGCCCGGTACACTGTGGGGCTCGTTTTTCCCATTCCACCCCTCGGGCGGTCCCCGAGGGATCGAAATTGATCAGGAGTTGCCATGATCTCAGCGCGTCCATTGGGCCGACACCTTGCCTTGCTCGCACTCGCGGGGGCCGCAACCCTTGCAACCGCTCTCTCCGCAAGCCCAGCCCGGGTTCAGCCCGCCGCAGGTGGTGCCGTCGAGTCCCGGTACATGCCCGCGGCCGACGACGCCCGCAAGGCCGACGAAATCGTCTATCGCCAGCATATTCTGACCCTGTCAAACCCGTACTTCGAGGGGCGCTGCCCCGGCACGCGCGGCAACCACGACGCCGCCGAATACCTTGAGTTCTACTTCAAGCGTTATGGCCTCTCGCCCGCGTTCACGGGCGACGCCAAGCCCTTCACCACCTACATGCAGCCGTTCACGCCCGTCGGAATGCGCGATGGCAAGACCTCGATCACGTCGCAATCGGTCAAGCTCGGCGACGCCGCCCTCGCCCCCGATACCGACTTTCGCGCCCTGGGGTCATCGGGCAACGCCTCGGCCTCTGGCCCCGTCGCTTTCGTCGGCTATTCCATCCCAGAAGGCAACGACGGGTACAAGACCTACGACGAATCGACGAGCCTCAAGGGCAAGATTGCCCTCATCCTCCGCTTCGAGCCCATGGGCGACGATGGCGGCAGCAAATGGTCCGAGGATGGCTGGTCGCCCCGGTCGGCTCTTCCTGCGAAGGTCGCGGCGGCCGTCAAGCGCGGAGCCGCGGGCATCATCGTCGTCAACCCGCCCGGGGCGAAAGACCCGCGTGCCAAGCGTCTGGCAACAATCGCCGAAACCTCCGCCAACGCCGAAATCCAGACGATTCCAGTGGTCATGCTCTCGACCGACGCCGCCGATAAGCTCGTCCGCACCGCCGACACGAAGAGCCGCACGCTCGCCGAGCTTCGGGCGTTGGCGGATGCCAAGGGCGGCGTCATCGACCTGCCCAACGCCGCCGTCACCATCCAGACCGACCTCAAGCGAGAGGTCGTCACAACCAACAACGTCGGTGGCATCCTTCGCGGCAAGGGTGCCCTCGCCGACGAGTTTGTCGTCATCGGCTCGCACTACGACCACGTCGGTTACGGCGAGTTCGGATCCCTCTCGGGCTCGCACGGCACGATCCATCCGGGTGCCGACGACAACGCCTCGGGCACCAGTGGCACGCTCACCCTCGCCAAAAAACTCGGCGAGATCTACGCCAACCTGCCCGCCAGCGCGAACTGCCGCTCCATCCTCTTCCTTGGCTTCAGCGCCGAGGAATCCGGGCTTGAGGGCTCCAAGTTCTACACGCAGCACATGATCGCCCCGCGCGAGAAGCACTACCTCATGCTCAACCTCGACATGATCGGCCGCCTCCGCGACGTCCCGCCGCTTGAGATCACGGGCGTCGGGTCCGCCGCCGGGCTCGAAGCCTGGCTCCAGCCGTACTTCGACAACGCGGGCTTCAAGGCCGTCGCCAAGAAGGGCGCCCCGTCCAATTCCGACCACGCGTCGTTCTACAACGTCAAGATTCCCATCGCGTTCTTCTTCACGGGACTCCACGGCGAGTACCACCGTCCCGCCGACACCGCCGACCTGATCAACATCGAGGGCGCGGCCAAAGTCGTCGACCTCGTCTACCGCATCGCCACCGACGCCTCGACCCGCAACGAGCCGCTCGTCTTCGGCGAACCCAAAGCTCCCGCCCCGGCACCCCAGCCTGCTCCCGCAGCTGCGGGCGACAAACCCCTGCCCACCGCTGGCGGCGGCGTCCGCTTCGGCATCATGCCCGGCGACTATGCCGACGAAAAAGCCGGCGTCCTCATCGGCGACGTCTTCCCCGATACCCCAGCCGCCAAGGCGGGGCTCAAGGCCGGCGACCGGATCACCAAGTGGAATGGCGCGGTCGTGAAGGACGTCGAAGCATGGGCCCCCCTATTGCGGGCAGGAAAGCTCGGCGAAAGGGTCGAAATCACGTATTTGAGGGATTCTAAAGAACAGACATGCACCGTCACTCTTGAAGAGCGCAAAGAGCGGTAAGCAAATGGCTTGCAGTCAGATTGGACAAGGTTTTGGTTCGTTTTTCTTAGATGAGATTGCAGCGGAACTAGGACTTGGCACCCTAACCCAGTCGCGCGTGGAGTTTCCGCCCTCGAATCCACGGGGCGGAGAGAGAAAAGTCCCGCCCGACATCGAGATGTTCAGAGACACGGTATTTCCAGGCCGCGTCGCAGGTTCGTTGCCGTGAAATGTTCTCTGAGCGTTGTCGGACCTCACCATCTTGCACGCGGCCCGTGGGTTCGGGCACACCAGGACCGGCTCTGTTCCAGTCGCGGTGGGCTGTGTGATTGGAAGAGGAGAGAGACACGAAGATCGGTGCATTGGTGCTTGGCTGTTCTTGCCACACGCTGCCGGCGTGCGAGTCTCCTGGCGGCGCGGCATAATGCGACCATGAGCACCCAAACCCTGCCGGACCTTTCACGTCGTGGATTTCTGTATGGCTCCGCTGCCTGCCTCCTGCTGGGAGTGGTGGGGCGGCCGATGAGTGTGCTGGCGGCCGGCCTCGCCCTCGATGACGGGTTTCCCATCCCAGCCGACAAGCGGTTCACGAGCGACTGGACGAGGTCGCTGACCGCACGCGGCGGGCCCACGGTGTACTCCTCGCTGCGCGACGAATTGAAGTTCATCGGCATGCCCATCGGCGGCCTGTGCTGCGGGCAGGTGTACCTCGGCGGCGACGGGCAGCTCTGGCACTGGGACATCCTCAACCTGCCGCAGGAGCCGATCTGGACGAGCTGCAGCGGCGATCCGTATGTGAATCCGCCGATGCAGAAGTCGCCGTTTGATCAGGGATTCGATCTCGCCTGGGTCGAGTTGGATGAGGCGACGGGAGAGGACGATTTCAACCCGGACTACATTTCGCTGAACGCGAAGGGCATCAAGAAGATCGAGTTTCGCGGCGAGTACCCGATCGGGCGTGTGAGCTATCGTGACCGAATTGATGTTGAGCTTGAGGCATTCAGCCCGTTTTGTCCGCTCGACGTGGAAGGTTCGAGCCTGCCCGCCGTCGTCCTCAATTACACGATCAAGAACCCGGGAAAGAAGCCGCTCCAAGTCCTCTTGACCGGGAGATTGCAAAACCCCGTTTGCCTGGGCACGGCGAAGCCCGGAGATGTCGAGCTTGTTGCGAGTCATATCAACGCAGGCCCATGCATGGGCATCCTGCATTCCGCAAGGGCGATCGTCGAGAAAGACCCAGCCAAGGCTCGGCGATCCGACGTGGTGTTCGAGGATTGGGAAAGGGGCACGTATGACGGGTGGACCGTCACTGGAAAGGCGTTCGGCGATAAACCGCGCGAGGTCTCGGGCATCGCGGGATATCAGGGCAATTTGAACGCTCAGGGCAAGTGGACCGTCAACACCCACGAGACGCGACACGGCGAGGACGTGGGCAAGGCGGACACATACATCGGCACGCTCACGAGCCGCGAGTTCACGATCGATCGGGACTGGATCCGCTTTCGCATCGGCGGGGGCAAACACCCGGGCCAGACGTGCGTCAACCTGCTCATCGACGGCGCGCCGGTGCGCACCTCGACCGGGCGTGACAGCAACCGGATGCATCTGGATCACTGGGACGTTCGAGAGTTCGCTGGACGCAAGGCGAGCATCCAGATCGTCGACGGCTGGAGTGGCGGGTGGGGTCAGATCGGGATCGACGAGATCGTCTTTACCGATTCCGATCGTCTGGAAAAGTACGACATGCTGCGCGCGCGCGACTACGGCACGATGGTGCTCGCGGCGCTGGGGAAAGCGAGCTGCTCCTGCGACTTTAACAGCATCTCCGAGGGCGGAATGAAATCCTATGTGGACAAGAGACCCACTGCAACGGTCCAATCGCCGGCGACGATCAAACCGGGCGAATCCCACACGTTTTCCTTCGTCATTGCATGGCACTTCCCCAACCCGCCGCGCGAGCAGCTCGGCTTTCTGAAGGACATCGAGAAACTCAATCACCACTACGCCGCGAGGTTCAAGGACGCGGGTGAGGTTGCGACCTACGTGTTGACCAATCTCGACGCGCTCACGAAGAAGACGCGCCTCTGGCGCGACACCTGGTACGACTCGACGCTGCCACACTGGTTCCTCGACCGCACCTTCGCCACCGTCGCCACCGCCGCCACAGCCACCTGCTACCGCTTCGACAACGGACGCTTCTACGGCTGGGAAGGTGCGTACTCCTGCGCCGGCACGTGCACGCACGTCTGGCAATACGCGCAGGCTCTCGCCCGCGTCTTCCCGGCACTTGAACGCTCGGTCCGCGAGCGGATCGACTTTGATCAGGAGTTCGACGCCAAGACGGGCATCATCAACTACCGCGGCGAGGCTGCGCAAGAGCTTGCGATCGACGGGCAGTGCGGCACGATCATTCGCGCGTACCGCGAGCACACGATGACCAGCGACGACACCTTCCTCAGGAAGGTGTATCCCAACGTCAAGAAGGCGATGCAGCTCGTCATAAGCCGCGATGTGGAGCCCGACGGCATCCTCGACGGCCCGCAGTACAACACGCTCGACACGACGTGGTACGGCGAGATCTCCTGGATCACCTCGCTCTACCTCGCCGCTCTTCGCACCACCGCCGCAATGGCAACCGACGCGGGCGACAACGAGTTTGCGTCCCAGTGTCGCACGATCGCCGACAAGGGCCGCACCGCGATGGTCGAGCGGCTCTTCAATGGCGAGTACTTCATCCACAAGCCCGACCCCGCCCACCCCGAGGCCAACAGCACGGGCACGGGCTGCCACATCGACCAGGTTTTCGGCCAGAGCATGGCGTTCCAGGCAGGCCTCACCGCTCCCGCCGATCGCGTCATACCAAAGGAGCAGACCGTCTCGGCCCTGAAATCACTGTACAAGTACAGCCTCGCGACCGACGTGAGGGCCTACCGCGTGTACTCGGAGAAGACCGTGAAGGGTGGGCGCTGGTATGCCGTCGCGGGCGAGGGCGGGCTCCTCATGTGCACGTGGCCCAAGGGCGGGAGCGAAGCCGCGACGGGCAAGAGCGGCGACGCGTGGGCTGCGGGATACTTCAATGAGTGCATGAACGGCTTCGAGCATCAGGTCGCCAGCCACATGCTGGCCGAGGGGCTCATCACCGAGGGGCTCGCCGTCACGCGGCTCCTGCACGACCGCCACCACGCCGCCAAGCGAAATCCGTGGAACGAGATCGAGTGCGGCAACCACTACTCGCGTTCGATGGCGGCGTATGGCTCGTTCGTGACGGCGTGCGGCTTCGCGTCGCACGGCCCGCATGGCGAGTTGCAGTTTGACCCCAAAGTGATGGACGCCGACGCGCCCGAGCCCAAGAAGTTCAAGGCGGCGTTCATCACCGCCACCGCCTGGGGCAGCTACGAGCAGGACGAATATTCGTACTGGCTTTCGGTCGTTCACGGAACTCTGACACTTGGAAAGCTGAAGGTGCCGGCGCGCAAACATGTAGAGCCCAAACGTGAAAGTGGTGCGGCGACTCTCGCCATAATCGAGAAGCGGATATGGAACAAGGACGAAAAGGGCGTCTTGACTGAGCTGGAGAACTCGACCAAGTGGGGCCTTGACGAGTCGGGTACGTGGACGTTCGATCCGCCGCTCATTCTCAAGGCGGGGCAATTGCTTCGCGTCGGGCATGTTCATCCTTTCAACCCTCACGATACAAAATGAAAGACACCCCGGCGAACCGCGCCGGGGTGTCTGAATGTGATCGAGTTTGCAGCTGGAAATTACTTCTTCTCAGGAGCCGCCTCGGGCTTGGGAGGCGTGTGGTCGCCGGCACATGATCATCGTCCGCGCACGCGCTTCTGCTGGAACGTCTGGTGCGAGGAATCCTCGAACTCACCGAGCTTCTTGATCGATTCCTTCGCTGCGTCGGTCTTTCCATCGAGAACCTGCGTCTCAAGCTCCAGCAGCATACCCATCAGCTTGATCTGTGTCCGCTGATACTCCTCGAGCGTCTTGGCGGCGTCCTTGGGGTCGCCCTTGGGGTCGCCCTTGAGGTTTGTGGGCTTCGCCGATTTAGCCGTCAGGCATGCTCGCTCCATCGTTGCGACGAGCATCAGGTTCTGTTCCTTCTGATCGGTCTTGTCCACGCTCTCTTTGAGAGCCTTGAGCGCGCCGTTCATCTGCTTCATCGCTCCGTCAACGCTGTTGCCACCGCCGGGGCCACCGGGACCACCCGGGCCGCGAACGGGCTGGCGCGTTCCGCCATCGACGGGCTGCGGGGCTGCGGCGGGCTTGGGCCCATCATTCGCGGGCTGGGCCGGGGCATTGCCCGCGAGCAGCGTGGCCGCACCGGCGAGGCCGACGAGGGTGAAAATGGCGGGGAGATTCTTCAGCGAAAGTGTACGATCAAACGACATTCGGTATGCTCCAAAGGATCACTACGGTTCACATGACAGGGAAAGAGTATATCAGGACAGACGCTCGGCCATGCGGCCTTTCCCGCGAAACACGCCACTTCTCCGCAAAGGATGACGAAAACCATGCTTTCTCGATCCACACTGACCGCGGCCGGGCTTGTGACAATCCTCGCGGCCTGCACGCCCCTGTGGTCCACCATCGGCCCCCAATCCCCCACGCCTTCCCCCACGCCCTCGCCGCAGGACTTGCCCGCACCCTCTACGAGCGAGCCGCCGCCCTCGATACCAGCCGCGGCGTCCGACAGCCCGGCGACCAAGCCGCCTTCGCGAGATTATCGCCTCGTCTGGTCCGACGAGTTCAACGGCACCTCGCTGGACACCGCGAAGTGGGGCTTCTGGCTCCTGGGGCCCTATCGCCAGGGTGTCAACACGCGTGACGCGGTCAGCCTCGACGGCAAGGGGCACCTCGTCTTTACAACCTCCCGCCGCGAGACCAAGGATCCGCTCGGCCGGCTCAAGGTGGAATATCCCAGCGCGATGCTCTCGACCCAGGGCAAGTACGAGACGACGCACGGCTATTTCGAGGCCCGCCTCAAGTTCCAGTCGCAGCAAGGGTTCTGGAGCGCGTTCTGGATCAACACGCCGTCGATGGGAAACCCCGCGAAGGATCCCGGCAAGGCCGGGGTTGAGATCGACATCATCGAGTATATCGCCAACGCGGAATATGCCGGAAAGGCGATGCACACGATCCACTGGGACGCAAAGGATCCGGTGAACAAGCAGCGTGACTTCAAGATGTTCCCCGTCGAAGGCATCGGCCAGGGCTGGCACACCTACGGGTGCGAGTGGACGCCAGACGCGATCACGTTTTTCATCGACGGCAAGGAGACGATGCGCAGCAGCAAGGCTGTCTCGCAAAGGCCCGAGTACATCGTGCTGGGGCTTGAGGTGGGCAACTGGGGCGGCGATATCTCCAAGGCCACGCTCCCTGACACGTATCAGGTGGACTATGTGCGGGTCTTTCAGAGGCCTAATGGCGCAGCCAAACTCACATTCGACGACCGCCCACCAAGTCCCGACGCACTGAAAGCCTATTTCAGCATGAGCGATGAGCAGCAGGCGCAGTCCGCTCCGCCCTGGCCCGCCGGGCCGCTCAGCAAGACGTCGGCCCGTACATGGCAGCCTGCGATGTGGGCGGCGTACAAGCAGGCCGACAGCCCCAAGCACCAGGCGTGGAAAAAAGTCCTGGGCACAAACTCCGTGACGGCGGGCGGCAAGACGATGTCGTTTTCCATGCGGTACATGAGCAAGAAGCCCGATTCGGGCTGGCCCCTGCTCGTCTCGCTCCACGGCGGCGGCAACGTCGCCAAAGACGTCAACGACAAGCAGTGGGCCAACCAGCAGGCCCGCTACATGTTCGACGGCGTCTATATCTGCCCCCGCGCCGCCATTGATGGGCCCGATCTTTGGCACGCCTCGTACAACTACCCGCTCATGGACGACCTCATCCGGGCATTCATCCTCAACTTTGATGTCGATCCAGATCGTGTGTACATCCAGGGCTATTCCGAGGGTGGGTATGGCGTGAATCGCCTCGGGCCCAACATGGCCGATCGCTTCGGGGCGATCGCGGTTGCGGCCGCAGGCGAGATGCTCAACCGCGCACCCGTCGAGAATCTTCGCAATACGCCCATGAACCTCCAGGTTGGCGACAAGGACGACGGTTTCGACCGGTTTGGCCTCGCCACCAGGTGGGCCGACGAGATGAAGAAGCTCGCAGAGAGCGACGAGTGTGGCCCGCCCTGCTACGGCGTCAAGTTCGCGGCGCACCAGGGCATGGGTCACGCGATCGACGACAAGAACAGCCCGCAGTGGCTGAGTCAGCAGCGGCGTGATCCGGTGCCTCGCCGCGTCGTGTGGCGACAGAGCGGGCCCGTGCAGTACGACCGGTACTGGCTGCACCTCGACGATCCGTACGAAGGCAAGGACTCGGCCCAGTTGTCCTGGGAGAATCGACCCGAGTACATCGACGCGAGATATTCTGGCAATCTCGTCACGCTCCAAGTGACGGGGCTCAGGACCGTCACCATCAGGCTCGACGACCGCATGATGGACCTCGACAAGCCCGTCACAGTCACCATCAACGGACGCGAAGCCTTCACCGGCATGGCCCAGCGATCGGCGGTGGTGCTCGCCAAAACCCTCGCCCAGCGAGGCGACCCCAAGCTCATGTTCTGCTCGGAATTGACTCTCGCGGTCTCTCCGCCGCCCTCGAACAAGCCCTCTGCGGCTGTGCAGAACCCGGGCACGATGATCGAAGGCGTAAACGTCCCGCCATCGCTCATCAGCAAGGCACTCGAGCTCGCGGGCGACAACGCGACCCAGCTTCGCGCCGCGCTCTCTCGCGCGACGGGCGACGATGCCAAGGCGGTGCGGTGGATGATCGCGACCATGCCCGAGCGTGACCTGCGAGAGGCCAAGGCCGAGGCGATCATGGACAACGTGCGGCTTGCGATGGTCGCGTGGCGTGAATCGCCATGGGCCGGCACCATCAGCGAGCAGCAGTTCATGCAGTACATTCTGCCGGCGACGACTCTCAACGAACGGCGCGAGCCCTGGCGTCACGAGTTCATGGCACGCTTCCGCGAGAAGGCCTGGTCGTACACAGACCCCGTCGACGCCGCCAAATGGCTCAACGACACGCTCAACGCCACCGCCAACGTGCAGTATCACGCCACCAACCGCTGCAAGCCCGATCAGAGCGTCAACGAATCCATGGCCAGCGGCTGGGCCTCTTGCTCGGGGCTTTCGGTGCTGCTCACCGACGCGTGCCGATCGGTGGGAATCCCGGCGCGCATCGTGGGCGTGCCGATGTGGAAGGGAACGCCGGGAAATCACAATTGGGTCGAGGTCTGGGGCGGCCCCGTGCGTCCCACGGGCGATCAGGCCGTCGCCCTTCGCCGCTGGTACAACGTAGGCGGCACGGGAAGCGATCCGCGCGCGGGCGACTGGGTCAACGGCCGCTGCCGCGACCAGACCGACCCCGATATACCTCAGCACAGTGTTTACGCGACGTGCTGGCGGCCGGTGGACGCCTGGTTTCCCATGGTCTGGAATCAGGACGATCGTTCGGCGCCTGCGATGAACGTCACGCGGTTTTACAAGTCGCCCAAGTCGTTTGATCTTGAGCTTGCCAGCGGCCGCTGCGATGTCACCGTGCTGTGGCAGAATGAGATATGGGCGACCGCGACCACCGCCGCAGGCAAAGTCTCCTTGCCGCTCGCCGAGGGCGAGACGTACTCGATCGTGATCCGCACGCCCGATGGCAAGACGCAGACGCAAATGGTGAAACCCTGACGTTCCTGGTGGCACGCCCCGGAGGAACGTGCCACCAGGAGCGTTCAACCCGGCTTCAGCTCTGTCAGCGTCGGCAGATCGGTGAGCGTCGAGAGCCCGAAGTGATCGAGAAACTGCTTGGTCGTGCCGTACAGGATCGGGCGGCCCAATTCCTCGGCCCTGCCCCTGATCGTGACGAGCCGGCGTTCCATCAGCGTCCTGAGCACCTCGCCGCACGCGACGCCGCGGATCGCATCGAGCTGAGCCCGCGTGATGGGTTGCTTGTACGCGACGATAGCGAGAGTCTCGATCGAGGCCCGCGTGAGGCGTGCCCAGACGCGGGCCTGATGGATCGAGGCGACGACCTTCGCGTGCGCTGGCAGCGTCATCACGCGGAAACCGCCCGCCACCTGCTCGATGCGAAAGCTGCGGCCCGACTGCGCGTACGACTCGTTCAAGCCCGCGATCGACGCGTTGATGATCAAGGTCGCCTTGTTCAGCGCATCGCGGTGCGCCTTGATCACCCCGGCCGAACGCCCACGCTGCTTCTTGGCGGGCAGCGGCGCGGGCTGCGTGATGGATTCCATCGCAACCTCTTCAGCCAGTGGCATGGGCAGTGTGTCGGCATCACCCTCGGGATCCTCGGATTCGATGAGTCCCAGCGCCACGGCGATGCGGGCGTGCGACAGGGGTCGATCAACGCTCAGGAGGGCTGCCTCGATCGACCCCGAGTGGTCCGTGCCCGCGGATTCGGTCGGCGATGCCAGCAGGGCCACGCCCCGCTCGTCACCTGCGGATTGCGTCGGGCTGTCCTCGTCATGCGTCATCGAGTGCGTCATGGACTCATGATACCCGATGAAAGTGGGCCTCGGACGGTAAAAAAACAGCCGCCCCGTGCGGTTAGCACGGGGCGACACATGAATCAGCTCCGATTCCGGGTCAGAGCCAACTATCGAACGGCCCTCAGGAGAAAGGGCCGAATTGATCGGTCAAAGGCGATCATGGCATTCTCAGCGTGATCGGGGCGCGAACGGTCGCACCAGGTGCAACCTCGGCCCGTGCAGCCCCGCGGCCCACGCCTACCTTGCCCGCTGCAACGATGTACCGCGCGGGGCGGACGTGCTCAAACACATACACACCCTCCCGATTGGTCATGGTGTGAGCCACTGGCATGTCGGCGTGCCGGAGAACGACCGTGGCGCCGGGAACTGGGCGGCCTTCGGCGTTCGAAACAACCCCACCGATGCGGCCCGCTGCGGGATGATGGTTTCCACCATCGCCCGGACCATCGGCGATCGCCGAGTTGATACTGACTGTCGAGGCCGATGCCAGAAGCGCAAGAACGGAGAGAACTCGAAAGGCTTTGGTCATGTCTTCCACTCCTAAACGTGGCCAAGTGATGATGTCGCACGCCGACACGCGTTCTCAGCCGTTGCGTTTCGCGGGCGGACTACCCGCCCCACTGAGGTTGAAGAACGCCTCTCGGAAGCGGGTATTGCAGCGGGGCTGAGAAAATCGGCGAGGATTAGCGAATACTGGCAAGAATCCAGTCAAAAAGGCCCGGATCCGCAACCTCGTACCCCCGCCACACCGGACCATTTTTCAGCCAGAGCAGTGGCTTTCCTGGTGGGGGGGCAGCAGCCCGGGGGGGAGGGCCGGGCTGCAAGAACTTCACCACACCCAGAATCTGCCCGGACGACGACCGCAACGTCAGTTCTGACACGGGTGTCGAGCCAGCGGGTTCCGCCAGCACGGCCACGTTCGCCGGTGTCTGGCAAAGAAGTGTGAGCAGTGCCACCACCCTCGCCTGATCGCTCGCGGCGAGATCCTGGCCCAATGCCGCGTCCGCCCACGCGGTGCCTTTGCGAACCAGAACGTGCGGCGTCGAGCTTCCGACTTTGCCGAGCGCGATCGCGGCGACATCCGCCTGGGTGAAATCGGTGAACGCGATGCGCGAGGCGTAGTCGGCGGGGTCGACGCTCATCGCGCGAAGCGTGGCCGACTGGATCGGTCCCGAGGCGTTGCCGCGGAAGGATGACACCGGGCTGTCGCCAAACTGCGAACTGACAACGGCATTCCAGAGCTCATCGGTCGCATTCTTGCAGAAGAACTTCAAGGTCTCACGTGCAGTGCGGCGCGATTCTTCGCCCCCCTTGCCAGCGGGCAGATCGGTCTCGACGACAATGACGAGCTCGACCGCCGCCGCCGCTGCGTCAACTGAGCCCTCAAAGCGGTCAACACGAAGCTTGGCGATCGCGGAGATCACTTTGAGAACCGCACGGGCGTCGGCGGGCACACTCAATGGCTTGCGAATCGACCAGTTCTTTCCAACGCGGGCAAGGCTCAGCGTGCGATCGCCGCGCGAGATCTTGATCCGTGACGGATCGCCAAGCTGAGTACTCACTAGCCCGGTGTCGCGCCATTCTGCGAGCCCTTGGGGCCGAAACAGCTCAGCGATGTCGGCGGCGATGAACACGCGGCGCTGGGGTGACCCGGTTTGCGAAACCCTGGCAGCCACTCGGCCCCCCAGGCCGTCGGGCTCCATGGCGAGCGAGAAAGACTGGCCCGTACCAATCGCGAACTCGACCACGGTGCCCTTTCGCTCGTCGCCCCCCAGTATTACTCCCATCGTCTGCGCCTCGGCGAGCATGCGCAGTGCGCCCTTGATGCGGCCCTCGTTCGCGGGCCAGCGAAACGTCTGCATCCCGCTCGTATCGAACGATCGCATAATCCACTCGCCCGAGACTGGATGGAGCTCGAACTCCTGCCGCGAGCCGTCGGCGTGGACCGCCTTGAAACTTCTGCATGCCGCGAGATCGCCCGAAATAATGGGCTTTGGTCTGCTATCGACCCCTTTGGGACGCAGCGCAACCGCAGTGATAATCGAAAGAAGGGCAGCCAGGCCAAGGGCTATCAGCACCGCGCGGGTCGACATGATCCATTATATCTCGGGTCGGCCCGTTTCGCGTATCAGCCCAGCACGAGCGAGCGGAGCACGAGTGTGGCGATGACCGCGAGCGTTGTCGCCGCGAGAAGCAGTGGCCCCGCGACCGATTCGCCTTTCCCTTCCCACGCGGGTCGCACGAGCGTGAGGCGTTGCTGCGCCGCTGGCGAGAGCGACCGCCCCTCGCGGGCCGCGTCCTGCACGATCGCAATCACCAGGTTGGCGTCAAACGCGCGAAGCCCCAGCTCGTCCGCCTTGACCACCAGCTCTCGCCGCCGCTCAGGACGCAGCAGCCCCGTTCGCCCGCCCTCCAGCGCCGACGCCACCCGCGTGGCGAAAATCCATCGCGCGTCGACGGGACTGATCTGGGAACTCTCGCGGTTGGCCTGCGCCACGCCGCGGCGATCCAGCGCCGCAGCCTCGACAGTTTGGACCGGATCGCCCCCAGCAACGAGCCTCAGGAACGGCATGCCGTGTTGTGCATGATTCGACAAGCAGCCCTCCCCCGCCCCGCGGCCCTTCTGGTTGCCCGGCTTCCCGGCTGATCTACCTCTATTGTGCCCCAGAAAGTTTCATTGTGCAAGCGAACCGGAGCCGCTTTGCCTACGAACTGAGAATAACCCTCGCTCGGACGTGCCAGTGTTTGGTTATCCTGATGGTGCGTTCACCCTCAGACGTGCCCCATCGCGCACCCCATGACGACCACCTCAACCCAGATCGACTCGAACATGCGCCCGGCTGGCGTTCCAGATCGGATCGACTGGGCCTCGCTGCCGCGCCTGCGGTGCGAGATGAGCGAAGCCCAGGCGATCGAACGGCTTGCGACGGCGTCCAAACGCGGGCGACTGCCCGGATTTCGTCGTGGCGAATCGCCGCAAGCGTTCTCGGCGGCCGTTTGGGGCGCACCATTCGACCGCGAGCTGCACGGGGCGATCCGGGCGACCGAGGATGGCAAGAGCATCGAGATTCGCTTCACGTCGCCGCTGCTGATGAAAGTTCCGATCATCTTTGCGGCCGTGATCGTGTTCTCGATCTGGCCGGGCGTGTGGCTCACCGACTCGTTGATTCCGGGCCAGTGGGGCTGGCCCGCCACATGGATGTGGTACCTGCCACTCACGATCCTACCGCTATTTTACTATCTCCCAAAGACGTGGAAAAAGTCGATCCAGGCCGCGTGGGTGTCGGCCCACGAAGCGATCGCTGCCATCGCCAAGGAACTCGGCGCAACCGGTGTCCCCTGAACTTACGCGACGGGCTTTGTCCAACCAATGTCCTTGTCCTTCGCAAGCATCGAGCCCGACCGGTCGATGCACCAGTGGCACGCGACCGCCCCCGTCGCCTGGCTGTGCCACGCGGGTTCGGCCTTGGTGAGCAGGCAGAGCGTGCAGCTGTACCCTTCCTCGGCCGAGTTCTCGCCCAGCACGACGACCCGCCGGAACGCCTCACGCAGGCACGCGCCGCAGATGAGGCTGCCCTTGTGCCCTTCAATCATGGGCAAATCTTCAGTCCATTCACACCCGCAGAAATCGCAGAGAAAGTCGGAGATCTGGGCGTTGTCTTCTTGTGTGCCGGGTTTACGCATCGTTGCTCCTGTCGGTTTCTACGCGAGGGCTCGCACGACCATATCGAGCATCTGCCGCCACTCGCCGTAGCGGTACTCGATGCCGTGCCGGTCGTGCAAGGCACGCAATTGTTGGAGCCCGTGCTCGCTGAGTCGCTGCTGCCATTCCTGGGCCGAGCGATCGCAGAAATAGACGCGGCAGCCCAGGGGCTTGATCTCGTGAACGCCGCAGAGATTGCTTTCCTGGAACGGGCATCCGCCACGAGCCTTGGCAGCCTCAATCTGCGGCAACGAGAGTGCCCCTTCCGACTGGGAGTGGCGCACAATCGTGTAAGCCGCTTCGAGGCCCGTGACATACAGCCGATGCCCGGCCTGCTCGAAATTGCAGCATCGCCCGCTCGCCCAGCACGCGGGGCCGCGTGCCTGCACCTGCGACGCGACGTCAGAAAAAACCGCTTGGAGATCGAGAGTCACAGGCGAGGAGCGAGCCGCCCTGATCCAAGATGCGGCGAGTTGGATTTCTGGATCGTTCATAGCGGAGAGGCGAGACGGTATCGCCGTTACAGGCCGCACGCCAGGCGCGATGCCGGCGTGAGCCTGCAAGATTTGTGCTTCTTCGGCAATGTGTTCGCTTTTGGCTCGTTGGACGCGAGGTGTAGAACCCGTCGCGGAGACGCCCGAACCGCCGACGAATGACCAGAGACCGGGCGGAGGAGCCCCATCGTCCCGCGAGAGCGGCCAGTGGGAAAGGGAGAGTTGTCATGTCCAAGTGTGTTATTGCGTTTCTGGCTATCGGTGCGCACGCGATTTCCGCCAGCGCCTCGATCATCGGCGTCTCGGGTCAGGTGCAGCAGATCGCCGCACCTTCCGACGCACGCCTCAACGTGCTGACCAGTGCGGAGTTCATCCGCGCGTGGGATGAGCGTCAGCGCGTAGTGCTCGACGTCGCATTGCGGGTCGGCGCGACCGCATCTGGCAAGTACGACGCGGCGGCGGACCTCGCCCCCGCGCTTCTCGCTGCGGGGACGATGGTTTCGAGCCACTACATCCACTTCGACTCGCCTGGCTCCGACCCGGCCGCCGCCGCTGGCCGGATCTTCTTCGATACTGAAATTTTGGGCGTGATCTGCGTCGGCGACACACGCGACGCGCACGACCTGGGCGACAGCGACTATCTCTCGGCGGGAACGATCTACAGCACGGGTGTGGGAAATCGCGGGCTTGAGCTCAAGCCCAAGGAGTTCTTTGAGATATCGGCCGACAGGCGATCGGTCTCCGTCTCGTTCCACATCAGCCACCCTGGCGACTACATCCGGGTCATCACCGCGGTGCCAATGCCGGGAACCGCAACGCTCGCGGGCGCGGGGTTGCTTCTGATCGGGCGTCGCCGCCGGTAGTCATATCGAGCAGACCAGCCTGTGGTGTGGGATTATTTGTGGCGCGGAGCGGGACACCTGTCTCGCTTTGCGCTTTTTTCATGGTGCGATATCGGCGGTTGGGCGGGGCCCCGGGCGAACGCGGCTCGCGATGAAGACCACGGCAAGAGCGGGCCCGACCCACCACATGCGCCGTTCGATGAAGGCCATGTACATCATGGGCGAGGCGATGAGCACGCTGAGGAGCCACGCCAGAATCTGCCGGCGCGTGGGCGGGAGCGGGTTGCGCCAGGTCGGGACCATGCAGATCAGCACGTACGCGGGGAAGAGCAGGCCGTAGAAGGACATGAAGAGGCGGTAGACCACTTCGAGGCCCTCGGTTCTATTCTCGAAGAAGGCGAGGGCGACAAATCCAATTGCCGCCAGCAGTCCGGCCCAGTCCATGTGGGACCAGGTTGGTTTGGGAGTTCCCTGCCCGCCTGTCGATCGCTTGGGAAGCTCGAACCACGACTGCAGCCTGCCGCGGGAGTGCACGACGCATGTGAAGGCGATCTGGCCGGTCATGTGGAGCCAGATCGGAAGCAATGCCGCGGTGCCGGTGCGTGACGCGAGAAGCTCGCGAAGGGCCCCCGAGTACAGCGCGGTGAGCGCGATCATCAGGAGGAAGAAACCGCCGAAACCCAGGGTGAAGGCCTCGCGCCGGCGTTCGCCCGCGCCTTGCCATGCCTTATGGAACGTCAGGTCGAGATAGGGGCACAGGGCGAATCCAAAGACGCAGCTCAACGCCAGCCAGATGGTGTCGGGCGTGCTTGTGGGCGCCGTGAATGTTGCCAGTGGGGAGACGTCAAGGACGTGACTCTCGTAGGCGAGCACCCCCATCGCGATTGAGAATCCCCAGACGACGAGCCCGGTCCACCCGGGCCGGGCACTCTTGTCCGTCAACACCATCGCACCGATGACGAGCATGACCATCACGGCAAGCCCGATCGCCAGGAGGTGTCCGAAAAACATCGTGCCCAACGCGAGCATGAAGAAGAGCTGGAAGCCAACCGTGACATCCGAGAAAAGGCGCATCGTCCGCTCGTGTGCCGCCACCATCCGCCGGCTCGCGTCCTCGCCCCGAAGCGTCCACCCCATCGCCGCCGCACCGATCACGTTGGGCACCGCGAACACCACAAACCCGAGCGTGCCGTAGTCGCGGATCAGGAGCACCGGCAGGAACATCCCGATGCACCACGTCCACGAGCTGCCGAGATACGCGGCCCATCGCAGCGTGCTTGGACGATCGGAAATGGACGGAGCTTCTGCCACGGGCGAGAGTGTACAACGCCCAAACAGCCAACGCCCTGCCGCGAGCTACCATCGCCGCGTGATCAACCACCAGGATCGATTGCGGTTCGCCGTCGAGATCGCCCGCCAGGCGGGAGATCTGACGCTGCGGCATTTCCGCGCCGCGGGGCTCAAGGTTGATTCCAAACGCGACGGCACACCCGTCACCGCCGCCGACCGTGGGGCCGAGACGCTGCTCCGGGCCCGCGTGGGCGAGACGTATGCGAGCGACGGCATCCTGGGCGAGGAGTTCGGCGAGTCGCCGGGCACCTCGGGATACCAGTGGATTTTCGACCCCATCGATGGCACCAAAAGCTTCGTCTGCGGCGTGCCGCTCTATGGCACCATGGCCGCTGTGATGAAAGACGGCGTGCCCGTCATCGGCGTCATCAACATGCCTGCCCTGCACGAACTCGTCTACGCGAGCGTCGGTGGCGGTGCCTGGTCGGTGGTGGGGGAGGCGGCACCCGTCGCCGCCAGGGTTTCGACGGTAAACGCGATGACTGACGCGGTGACGGTCTTCACCGCCCCAGAAATCTGGCGGCAGGCCGGCCGTTGGCCAGAGTTTGATCGACTGTGCGGCGCAAGCCGGCTCAGCCGCGGGTGGAGCGACTGCTATGGGTGTGTGCTGGTCGCCACGGGCCGGGCCGATGTGTGGGCCGAGCCGACCGTGTCGCTGTGGGATGTGGCGGCCGCCGTGCCGATCATCGAGGAGGCGGGCGGCAGGTACACCGACTTTGCAGGCAGGCGAGATTGGACATCTGGCAACTGCGTCGCGACCAATGCCGTGCTGCACGCCGCCGCGATTGAAGTTCTGTCAGGCACGACACACAACGGGAAGGCGGCCGCATGTTGAAATATCGCCTGACGCTGGGCCCGCTCCTGATCGCCGCGTTGCTCGCCATGCTCTGGGCCGAAGATCGCTTTGCAGGCACCGGCGGTTCGATCCCACGCGGGGGCGTGATCTTCGCCGTGCTGATTCCCATCACGTTCATGGCAGCCCGCGAGCTCGCCCGCATCCTGCGCGAAAAAGAGATCGCCGCCGCCCCGGGGCTCACCTGCGGGGCGGCCATGGTGGGCCTGGGCGTCTCGTACGTCGTGCAGCGGAACATTCCCGGCGACGAGGCGGCGGCCCTCGTGGGCACCGCCGCGATGCTCGTTCTGCTCGCAAGCCTCGGGTATTACTCGCGCCGCAAGAACACGCAGGGTGTCATCGCGGCCGCGGGCGGAGCCTTGCTCGCGTTCGTGTATCTCGGAATCATGTTTGGGTTCGTCCTGGCGATCCGCCGCGACCACTCGGCGTGGCTCGTTGCGTGGGTTTTGCTTGTCACGAAAATGAGCGACACCGGCGCGTTCACTTTCGGCAAGCTCTTTGGCCGCCACAAGCTCATCCCCTGGCTCAGCCCTGGCAAAACCTGGGAAGGGCTTGCGGGCGGTGTGCTCTTCGCGGCCGGGTTCGGTGCGGGCGGCATGGCTCTGCTTCACCACTATCTGCAAGCCGAAAGTTTGCCAACCGTCGCTTCCGCAGCCGTGGCAGGCGGGATAGCCGCCCTTTTCGGGCAGGCGGGCGACCTGGTGATGAGCCTCTTCAAGCGCGACGCGGGGCGGAAAGACTCGGGCCACTCGATTCCCGGCTTTGGCGGCGTGCTCGACATCCTCGATTCCCCGCTCCTGGTCACCCCGCTGGCGTTCTGGTGGCTCAAACTCGCGACTTCGTGATCAGTGGGCTCCCAATCACGCCCCCGGGTTCTCGCGGGTGTAGAATGGAGGTGTTTGTCAGAGTCGATGGGCGCGGGCTGGAGTGATCGATGCACGTCACGAGCAAGCTGTACAAAGTGTTCCAGGTTGAAAAGCAGATTCGCGGGCTCAAATCCCGCCTCACCTCTGCCGAGAGGTTCCTGGCCGAGCAGGACAAGCAGCTCGCCCAGATCGACGCGAAAAAGGCCAACATCGACGGCCTGCTCAGGCAGGCGGTCGTTGCGGGCAAGGGGGCCGAGGGCGAGATGGCCCGGCTCGACGCCCGGATGGATGTCATCAAGAAGCAGATGGATACGGCCCAGACCAACAAGGAATACAAGGCCTTCCTGACCGAGCACAACACGCTGAAGGTTGAGCGCGACAAGCACGAGACGCAGGCGTTGGAGAGCATGGGGCGGGCCGACGAGTATCGCAGGCAGAGCGCGGAGTTCGACGCCCAGCGGGCCGAGCGCGAGAAGATGCGTGGGGTCGCGAGCGCCGACCGCGACGCGCGGGGTGCGGAGATCAAGGGGCGAGTCGACGAGCTGACCGCCGAGCGGGCGACTCTCGCTGCAGACGTGCCTCCGGACGTCATGGTCACCTTCGACAAGCTGCTGAACTCGCGTGGCGAAGAGGCGATGGCGGTGATCGAAGAGCAGGACCGCAAACGCCACGAGTTCAACTGTGCCTCGTGCATGATGTCGGTCACGATCGAGGCTGTCTCCGCCCTCCTCAGCTCCGGCAAGCTCACCCGCTGCACGTCGTGCGGGTGCGTGCTGTTTGTGGATAAGGAACTGACCGAGGCGATGCAGCCCGCCGCCAAGAAGTAGCGAGCACAAATAACTCGAATCAGACCAAGCCCGACGGCGGATAACCGGGCGATGCCGCGCGCCGATCGGCCCGATATACATGCAGCCGCCCGATCGGCCTGCGTTCGTGCCCTGCGCTGGAACCGGAACCATTCACCCCGCGCATCATCTAAAGTGTGGAAGCGGGCTCGTCCCGCGGCGAGAGGTCGATCCATGATCAACGCGATCGAACAGAACCATCAGCGCTTCAAGCAGATCGTCCACGGGAAGATCCGCAAGGATCTGCGCAAGTTCCTCTCGCGGGGCGAGCTCATCGGCAAAGAGGGCAAGCGATTCGTTTCCATCCCCGTCCACGACATCGACATCCCCACCTTCCGCTACGGCGACAACCAGGGCGGCGTCGGCATGGGCGAGGGGCAGGGCGAGCCGTCGGGCGGGCAGAAGGGCGAGGGGGGCGAGGAAGAGGGCAAGCACCTGCTCGAGGTTGACGTTTCGATGGAGGAACTGGCCGATATCCTCGCCGAGGAGCTCAAACTCCCGCGCATCCTGCCGCGCGGGCACCACAGCATCACCACCGTCCGCGACAAGTACACCGGCATCCGCCCCATCGGGCCCGCGGGCCTGCGACATTTCAAACGCACGTATCGCGAGGCCCTCAAGCGGCAGATATGCTCGGGCGGCTACGACCCCGACAACCCCGTCATCATCCCCATCAAGACCGATCTGCGGTTCCGCTCGTGGAACGAGGTCAAGAAGCCGCAGAGCAACGCCTGCATCGTCTACATGATGGACGTCTCGGGCTCGATGGGCGAGGAACAGAAGGAGCTCGTGCGCCTCGAGGCGTTCTGGATCGACACATGGCTCCGCCGCAACTACGAGGGCATCGAGAGCCGCTACATCGTGCACGATGTCAAGGCGGCCGAGGTCGATAAGAAGACGTTCTTCTCGGTGAAGGAGGACGGCGGGACCAAGATCAGCTCGGCCTACACATGCGCCCGCGATCTACTGCAGCAGCACTACGACCCTGCCGACTGGAACACCTATCTCTTTCACTTCAGCGACGGCGATAACTCGTCGGACTCCGACAACCGCCTGAGCGTGAAGATCATCGACGAGGAACTTCTGCCCGTGTGCAACATGTTCGGCTACTGCCAGGTCGCAAGCTCATACGGCAGCGGCAGCTTCTACGGCGTGCTGCAGGAAGCCTTCAAGGACGGGCGGCCCGACGAGATGGGCCCGCGCGTGGTCATGTCCAAGGTCAACGGCAAGGACGACATTCTCGAAAGCCTCCGCACGCTCTTCAAGCAGGGGCGTTGAACAAACCGAAGGGGTGTGTGTCATGTGGGGCTTACACTCCGCGTGTTTCTCTTCGGCCTTTACACCGTGGTCGTCTGGTGGTTCACTTTCGTCTGGCGCAGGCGCTGGCAGGGGTGGCTCGGCCTGGCTGTCGGCCTTGGCGGAATGCTGGTGCTGCGAGCTCTGGTTCCGGCGATCTTCAAAGTTCCGGGGATTGCAAGCTCGCCGCTCGTCGAGGTGCTGCTGCTCCCTTTCGCGGTTGTTCTGACGTTTGTCGGCGTGTTCATTCTGGTGCTGCCCAGGCCGCACGACGCGTTCCGCTGCCAGGGCTGCGGGTATGACATGGGCGGGCATGCCGCCCATGCGACGTGCCCCGAGTGCGGGCGACGCATCATCCTCGGGCGGCGCGGTAGAGGACGCCAAGCAGCAGGATTCCCAGCGGAAGCCCCGCGACGAGCACGAGGCGTAGCGCTGTGAGCTTTGAATCGGAGATGGGCCCGACAATGGCGATCTGACGCGAGGCGGCGCTCGCGCCGATGAGGTTGTCCTGCCCTGCGAGCCAGTAGATCGACGACTCGAAGAGCTGGAGATTTCCCGGCGCGGTCGCGATCTCGCGGCCCTCGATGTTCTGGGTCATCCGCACGAGGTTGTCCGACATCCACTCGTTGCTGGCGACCGCGATGAGCCGCTGGGGCGGCGCGTTGGTCCGCACGCGCTCGGCGGCGACGGCCATGCGCCACGGGCCGTCACGGGCGTCGGTCGCCTCGTCGTACTTGGGCGGCGCGGGCGCACGGATGCGAGAGTCGTTCTGCGCGGCCTTATGCACCTGCCACTGGCTCTCGGCCCACACGTCGGGCCTTTGCGGGAACTCCAGAAGCGTCGTCGTCGTGGCCGCAGAGCCATCCTTCACCCGCAGGCTCGTCGGCCAGGGGAGCAACGTCGGCAACCCGCGAATCGACGCCGCCACGGGATGATCCGACGATGGGATGGCCACATAGATGTCCGTGAGAACCTGCCGCACACCGCCACTGCTCGTCGTCTCGCCCACAATCACGCGGTCGGAGCGAACCATCAGGCCAAACGGAGAGAGCACCGCGTCGATCGGATCGGGTTCTTTGTCCACCGACACAATCGAAGGCCCGATCGAGAGCAAGAGCGGACTTCCGCTCTCACCCAGCGTTCGCACCGCGTCGGCCACGAGGCGCCTGCGTTCCAAGCCCGTTTTCTGGCTCACGGGATCCTTGCCCTGCGTCGTGTCGGGCATCCGCACTGCGTACACGATCGGCCTGGAACCGCCGGGATTGAGCTTGGCCAGCGAGGGCTGATCGGGCGAGATCAGGAGATCCCACGAGACCACGTCCGCGCCGCTGCGACGAAGCCGCTGCGACGCCACCTCGAACGCCCGAACCTGCCGTGCGGCGATCGCGGGCTCGGCCGTCACCATCACCACGAGCGGCGGATTGGGGTTCACCAGCACGCCCAGCGCAGACGCGATCAAATCTTCCGCCCGCCGCCGCAGATCGGCACTGGCAAGGCCCGAGGCTTCGAGCTCTTCGCGCGTCGGAAAGATCTGCTCGAAGGGGAGGGCGATGATCGAAGGCCGCGACTGCTCATGTCGCGGCCCGCGCACGAGCACGGTGGCAGACCTCGCCAGCGACTCGGCGACCAGCACCGTGTCGGGGTAGGTCACACGCGAGAGTGAGTCGGACACCACATCGAACTGCTCGCGGCGCGTCCGCACGCCTTCGGCCACCTGCCTCGAGGTTTGTGCGACAGGGGTGTGGGCGTCCGCAAGCTGCCGCAAATCAGCTTCGATCGAGAGAAGTGCCCTGGCAAGCTCCTGGATCGGTGGCGTGAGCTGCGCCACGGCGGCCACCAGCGACGGCACGGGCACGCCCTGCACGGTTCGATCGAGCAGAGGCTGCACGCCCGACACGGCCGCCCCCGTCGCCCGAAGCGTCGCGGAGAGCCCCGCAAGCGACGATTGAAGCCGCCCCAGAATCGTGGTTGCTGCGGGGTCGGTGCCGCCGATCCCGCCCAGGAACGATCCCATCGCCGGCACGAAACTCTGGTTCAACTCCACCGAAAGCGCAATCGCGTTGCGCGCGGCGGTCTCGACGAGGTGACGCTGCCCGGTTATCTCGGCCGCGTCGGACTTTGCCATCTCGGTCAGCAACGTCGCGTAATCGGCCCGCCCCTGCGTGCCCGCAAGGTCGATGATCCGATGTGAGAACGAGCCGCTGCTGCTCGTCGACGACTTCGCAAACCGATCCAGCACGTCGATCGCGTCCTGCCGTGCCCGGCGGTCAAGCGCCGACGTGTCCGCGGCAATAATGACCTCGTAGTTTCCCGCGAGCGACGCGGCGATCTTCGCGGACCTGGGCGAGAGCCTGTGCTCACCGGTTGCCGTGACATCGAACCGGCGTGCGAACCGCTCGCCCAGCACGTTGACGAGCGTGACAGAAACGAACACCGCGAGCACGAGCAAGGTCGTCAGCAGCGCGTAGCGGAGCCTTCGACCAACACCCGACGTAGCCGCTGGTGGTGGGGAAGGGATTGGGGGCGTCGTCATCGCCACCGCCGCGACGAGAGAATGGCCGCCGTCAGCACGATCAGGCCGACGGTTGCCGAGACAAAGAAAACCAGATGCGACGTGTCGATGACGCCCTTTGCAAAATCAACAGCCCGGCGATTGACTGCCATCGCCCCGATTCCCGCCCGCGCCCACTCCCACGTCCCGCCCGATGGAATGTACGACTCGATCAGCCCCGGGCCCATGAGCAGCGCAAGCAGCGCGAAAAATGTAGACAAAAACGCGAGTGTCTGGTTGTTGGTGAGCGACGAGCAGAGCAGCGCGATCGCAAGGTAGAACGAAGCGGTCAGCGTGAGCGACAGATAGCCCGCGAGCATGGGCCCAAAGTCCGGCGCGGGGTCGGAAAGGGCCCGCAGGATTCCCGCATGAATGAGCGAGGGCGACGCCAGCAGCAAGAGGAACGCCAGCCCGCCCAGAAACTTGCCCATCACCACCGCAAGATCACTCGCGGGACTCGTGAGCAGCGGCTCGATCGTTCCCGCGCGAAACTCCTCGGAAAAGAGCCGCATGCCCACCGCCGGCACGATGGGCAGCATGAGCCACCCCGCGAACGCGAAAAAGACCCGCATCGTCGCCGGCTGCCCCGGGCGGAGCGTGTCGATGCTGAAAATAATGCCGGTGAGAAACACGAACAGCGCGATCGCGATCCACCCCAGCGGCAGGCGGAAGAACGACGCCAGTTCGCGCCGAGCGACAGCGATGGTCACGCTCATGCGGCCTCCGCTTCATCGCTCGTTTCCAAGAGCCGCAGAAATACCGCCTCAAGACTCGGCCTCTCCTGCGAAAGATGCGTCGCAATCACGCCCACGCCCGCAAGCGCCCTCGCCAGCGGCTCGCTCAGATCGTTTGGCGACATGCTCTTGACCACAAACACAGCCCGGCCCGCCGTCGCCGACCCTGAGTCGCGCGTCACCGACGCCACCTGCGGCACCGCTCGCAGCGCGTCGCTCGCCCGCTGGGCAGTCACGTCATCACCCCCCGCGATCTCGATGCGATACGTCCTCGACTGATTCGACGCCGTCAGCTCGGCGGGCGTGCCGTCGGCCCGCACGCGCCCGCGGATCACGATGATCACGCGGTCGCACACACGCTCGACCTCGGGCAGGATGTGCGAGCTGATGAGCAGCGCGCGATCCTGCCCCAGCTCGGCAACAAGCCGCCGAGTCTCGTTGATCTGTGTCGGATCCAGCCCATTGGTCGGCTCGTCGAGCACGAGCACCCGCGGATCGTGCAGGAGTGCTGCCGCGAGCCCCACGCGCTGCCGAAAGCCCTTGGAAAGATGCCCGATCCGCCGATCCTGCACGCTCGCGAGCCAGCAACGATCGATCGCGCGGGCCACCGCCGCGATTCGCGCGGGCCGCCGCAGCGAATAAAGCCTCGCGCGAAAGTCGAGGAATCCGCGCACGCTCATCTCGCCATAAAGCGGCGCCGATTCGGGCAGATATCCGATCGCCGCCCTTGCCGCGATCGAATCATCCACCGAGTCGTGCCCGTCAACGACAACGCTGCCGTGATCGGGCGGGAAAAAGCCTGTGATCATTCTGATCGTCGTTGTCTTGCCCGCACCGTTTGGCCCAAGCAGCCCGACCACACACGCCCTGGGCAGGTCGAAGCTCACGCCCCGTACCGCCGCGAACGAGCCGAATGACTTGTGGACGCTTTGGACGCTGAGCACGCGGATCTCCCGGACGCCTCAGTGTACGGCCGCCGTGCCCTGCACCGGTCGATCTTCCAGAGCCATCGCGTGCGACGGTCTCGTGTTCACGACCTCACCGGGCATCGGGCTGAACCGCGAGCCGTAGAGCCCCAGCTTGCGATTGGTGAGAGCCTTTGGCATGAAAGGCTGGGCGATGAAAGCGAGGGCGACCATGCCGCCGTTGGCCGCCAGCATCCAGGGCATCTCGGTCTTGCCGAAGTACACCATCACCGACGAGACGACGACCACGAGCAGGCTCAGCGGAATGACCGCCGCCCACGCGACCATCATCACCTGGTCGTACCGCAGGCGCGGGAAGGTCCAGCGGATCACCATCGTGAACGACACAATGCCCACGACCTTGCCGAAGAAAACCGCGAACTTGGCGAGCACCAGCAGGAAACCCGTCGCCTCGATCCCGAAGATGTTGAGGAACGGGATCGCCTCAAACCCGCCCAGGAAGAAGAGCACCAAAAACGCCGTCGACGTCACAAGGTGCGAGTACTCCGCCAGAAAGAAGAGCGCGAACCGCATCGAGGAATACTCGGTGTGGTACCCGCCCACAAGCTCCTGCTCCGCCTCGGCGTTATCAAACGGCGCCCGGTTCGCCTCCGCCAGCGCACACACCATGAAAATCAATCCCGCCAGCGGCTGCGAGAACACCAGCCACCCGTGCTGCTGTTGATATCCGATGACATCCATCGCTCGCGTGGACCCGACGAGCAGCAGCACCGCGAGGATCGAAAGGCCCATGGGTATCTCGTAGCTGATCATCTGGGCCGTCGCCCGCAGGCTTCCCAGAAACGAGAACTTGTTGTTGCTCGCCCATCCACCCAGCGTTACGCCAAAGACGCCCAGCGACGCCACCGCCAGCAGATACACAATGCCGATGTTGACGTTCGCGCCCGCGACGACCACCGTCTGTGCCTCAAAGTGTGCGTTGATCAGCGGAATCGTGAACTCACCCACATGCCACGCCCCGCCCCACGGAATCACCACAAAACCGATCAGCGCCGGAATGATGATGATCGCCGGCGCGAGCGTGAACAGCACCTTGTCCACGTTCTGTGGCGTGTAATCCTCTTTCAGCAGAAACTTGATCCCGTCGGCCAGAGGCTGCCCCAACCCCAGGCACCCCTTGAGAAACGACAGCTGTGGGAACCCGAAATCAAAGCCCACCCGATTGGGCCCGATCCGGTCCTGCACATACGACGCCACCTTCCGCTCGACCCAGATCAGGTACGCCACCGAGATCAAAATCACATGAACCACGATGATGTTCGTGGCGGCCGAAACGAGCAATTGGGTGTTCATCCATCCTGGCATGGGCTGAGTGTAGATCACCGGGCAGACACCCGCCAGTAGGTGGACCATCGTCGGTTCGGAGAACAGACAGACCAAGACAGGCACGGAGTGCCGGGCCACCGCTACAGGATCACCCTCGCCCCGCGCTCGATCGTCCGAGGCATCCGCACACACGCCACATCCTCCGCGAAGCACGCCGTCAGGGGGCTCATCTCGATGATGCAGTCGGGCTCGCCGGCGGTATTCAGCGGGATCGTCACCCCGCAGTGCCCGAGCCACCGGGCCGCCCGAAGCGTCTGGAGCTTTCGGCAGCTCTCGATGCTGTCGGCGCCCGTCGCGTTCTTGATCGGGGCAAACTCTTCCACGCGGTCGGTCTCCAGCACGATCGAGGCCTTCGCCCGTGCCAGCGCATCGAAGATGAACCGCTCAAGCTTCACACCGTTGTTCGCCGTGGGGTTGATCGCCGCCCCCGTGGCCGGATCGACGACCGGAATCTTCTTCTCCGCCCGGTGGAAAGGCAGCGCGAAAGCCGGGTCCGTCGCCAGCCGCTCCAAAAACCCAACGCCCAGCATGTGGATCGCAATCGAACCGGCGTTGAACTTCAGCGAGCCACCAACATTCGTCGCCTTCCCCAGTGCGGGCGGCAAGTCGCTGTACTCGATCACATCCAGCTTGCCATTCACGAGGCAGAAGACCCCCACGCGCTCGTCCCACGACACCTTAGAGACCATCTTGCTCGACATCTCGCCCGAGCTGTCAGGTGCCGCCGCGTGAAGCCCGACAAACAGCGGGTCGCACACCTTGACATGCGGGTTGTCCACCTGGAAGTACGAAAGATGCTCGACGCCGCGCGCCCGCAGTGCAGCCAGCGTTCCCGACCTGTGCAGTGCGGTGATCGAGCCGCCATGCCCGTCAGGATTGGTCGCAATCTCCCCCGGCCCGCTCAAGAGAACCTTGCCCGTCGAAATGTCGAAGCTCGGCATCACGCCCTGCGGAAAGAACGTCACATTCTCACGCCCGAGCCCGAAATACCGCCGACCCTCGAAGAACGCCGTCGTTTCCGCGTGGTTCAGCGGGCTTGTCATGATCGACCACGGAATATCGCGCCCATACCGCTGCCTCGCCGCGAGCAACTGCTCCGCAAAGACCTGAAACAGCGGCTTGTCGGTCAGCGTCGTCGCCGGATAGCACCCCTTGGGCCCCTCGTATCCAAGCCGCGACCCTTGCCCGCCGGCAACAACAAACGCCGCGACCTTCCCGTCGCGGAAAAGCTGCTCGCCGATCGCCCGGTACTTCGCCGCGTCGAACGCGCCCCCTGTGTGCGGGTAGTACGGCGCGGGCCGCACATCGCCCGGAAGCTCCAGCGAGGGCTTGCTCTTCACGTACCGCTCGACCAGTTCGGGCCACTCATCGACGTTCATGGATTCGATCTGGGCGACAAGCCGCGACTGCTCGGCCGCACCATGCCGCCCCCAGCAGGCCAGCAGGTGCGACTGGCCGACTCGGTCAAGACGGGCGCGAAGGGTGTTGAGGTCTGCCATTGAGTGGTCTCCCGCCCGATGATATCGTGAACACGAACGCTTCACCCGCCAACCCCGGTTCCCGGACGCCTGGGAGATTCCCCGCCTCGGCCGGGCTATACTCCCTCGATCCCAGTTCTGCACGTTCCTGTTCGTGGACGAGCGACCCGCGGTCGCCGACGCTTTCTCTGCCCGAGTTCAAGCACCGGTTCTTTCTCCAGGGCATGATGGAAGCGTCTCTATGAAAATGTACGTCGGCAATCTCTCTTTCAACACTTCTGAGTCTCAGCTTCGGACCCTGTTCGAAGCCCACGGCGAGGTCGCTTCGGCGAGCCTGGTCATGGACCGCGAAACCGGCCGCCCTCGCGGCTTCGGCTTCGTCGAGATGAACAACGGCGATCAGGCCAAGGCCGCCATGGCCGCCCTCAACGGCAAGAACGTTGATGGTCGTGACCTCACCGTCAACGAAGCCAAGCCCCGCGAGGCCGGTGCGGGCGGCGGCGGCGGCGGTCGCGGCGGGTTCGGTGGCGGCGGAAGCCGTGGCGGTGGCGGTGGCGGCGGCCGCTGGTAAGCCAGTTCAACCCTCGGGTTGATTCAACTTCAAATTGAAAGGGCCGGGGCGATCTTCGCCCCGGCCCTTGCCTTTGGTAGCACGCCCCTCATACAGATTCCAGTTGAATCGTCGCGCTCTTTCGAGTGTCCTGGGAAGCCCAGCGCGCAGAAATCAAACAGATTCAGTATCACTTCGGGAGCGCGTAAAACCCGCCGCCCATGTCCTTGAGCTGCTTCCGCACCGCCAGCTCCTTCCACACCTCTCTCGAAAACTGATTCGGCGGCACGATCCCCTGAATCTCCGACTTCCGCCCAGCCGTCATGGGTCGCCCGCCTCCCAGGTGCGACTCCTGATCCAGAATCATCAGCTTGATCCGCTTCTTGAACGCCACAAGGGCCCGCTTGAGCTCGTCCTCGCTCGGCGGCGGCTTGACAGAAGGGGCGGCGGGCGATGGGTTGGGAGCAGGAACGCCAGCATTCTCATTCTCGGTCATGCGATGAGTGTACCGCAGTCCGCCTCCGAAGCATCTCCAAACAAAAACCCCCCGGGAAAGCCCAGGGGGAGTTGGTTCACAGAACCCTTGGAAGAATCAAATTAGCAGGGGGTCTCGAAGGCAACCACAAAGTCATCGTAGTCGAAGAAGTCGACCGCGGTGTCGTTGTTGAAGTCGGCCGTCTTGCCGGGGGGGCAAACGCCACCCTCGAAGCAGATCACGAAATCGTCGTAGTCGAAGAAGTCAACAGCGGTGTCGCCGTTGAAGTCGGCCGGGCAGCCGACGACGACGTTGGCCTGGAGCTCGAGCCAGAAGCTGGCGTAGTTGGGGGCGCCGCCGAAGAAGCGGAACTCGTTGGGGTCAACGCCGCCGTTGGCCACGCCGCCGGTGAAGGCGCCGTTGGGCTGGGTGTCACGGGCGTAGATGTCATCGGAGAACCCGATGAGCGCACCCTGGAAGCCCTCGGAGTTGGGCGAGCCGCCAGCGAACGTGCTGGTGCAGCCGATTTCCTTGTTGGCGGGGTAGCCCGCGGGCGTGCCGCCGGCTGTCATGAAATAGTTCTCGTAGGCGAAGTCGTCATCAGGGAAGTGGATGCCGCCCGCGATGACGGGGGTGATGTCGATGAGGCCGGTCGTGTAGAAGACCCCGGCCTGCGGGGGCTGGCCGAAGTTCCAGATGATGCCGCCCAGGAAACCCTGAGCCACGTTGGTGGCGTGGGTGGCGTCGATGGTGTTGTAGAAGCTGGTGACCATGCTGAACCCGGTGCCGCCAGCCGGAAAGGCTGTGCAGACGAACGAGAACTGGATCATCGTCACGTCGATGTTGCCACCGGCGGCGGGGCTATGCCCGAGCGGGTCGCCAGCCGTGAAGTTGCCGTCGTCCAGCGTGTGGCTGCGGGTCGCCGCGCCGGTGCTGAAGAAGGGGCCTTCGTTGTTCAGGTAGACATCGGTGACCGTACGGTTGGACACGCCCGAGCCATCCAGCATGATCGTGATCGAACGATCCATGTTGGACATGGAGATCGGACGCAGCACACCGCCATAGGGCAGGGGCTGGGAGACCGGCTCCGAAAGCTGGGCCATTGCCGAGCCCGCCATCGCGAGGCCGGCGCAAAGCGAAACAAACACGCTCTTCTTCATTTCTTCGACTCCTGTAAAACTGCGGATCAACAAAACACGCGAGACGGGCTCACGCCGCCCGCCCTTCCGCGCTGCTCCATGGTACCAGAAATTGGGAAAAATACAATCACAATCTCGTGAATCCGGCACAAGTCGCATTTTTGTCGAAAACTCAACGCATTCCACTCCACTGGGATTCGTAAACGGTTCGGGACAAGCCCCGACCTATAACTGCAATCTCCAAGTTCTTACCCGAATATGCGACTTGTCAAAAAAAGCTGCAATGGCCAACGATCCACTATGTATGCGTACCTTCGCACCCAGGACACACTGGTTACCTTGACGCGCCTGCCACGGCGGCCGATCGTTCAAGGTCGGCGAGCGATTGGGGCGCACTGGCGTCATCGGAGAGCACATGGGAAAGGGCCGGCTCGAAGCGTTCAGCGATGGCGTCATCGCCATCATCATCACCATCATGGTTCTGGAGCTCAAGGCTCCCCACGACGCGTCCTTGGAGGCACTGCGCCCGCTCCTTCCCGTCCTGCTCAGCTACCTGATGAGCTTCGTCTATGTGGGCATCTACTGGAACAACCACCACCACCTCTTGCACGCTGCGGGGCGCGTCAATGGCATGACCCTCTGGGCCAATCTCCACCTGCTCTTCTGGCTCTCGCTCATCCCCTTCGTGACCAATTGGGTCGGGGAGAGCCACTTCGCCCCCTGGCCCGTCGCGGCCTACGGCGTCGTGCTGCTCCTGTCCTCGATCGCCTGGGACATCCTGCGGCGCGTTCTCATCAAGTGCCAGCACAAGCACGGACAAGAATCCCTGCTCGCCTCCGCGATCGGAACCGGCTCCAAAGAATGGCTGTCAACGGGCCTCTATCTCGCCGCCATCCTGCTCGCAACGCTCTCGCCCTGGGACCGTGGCGGCCCCGTCGCGGCCTGCGTCCTTTACTGCGTTGTGGCGTTGGTCTGGTTTATCCCCGACCAGCGGATCGAGCGGGCGCTGGCGGCCAAGGCGTAGGGTGAGCGCGAGGCATGAGAGGGTGCTACGCCGCCCGGGCGTACTGTCCGCTGCCGAGCTGCTTCAAGAGCCGTTCCTTGTCGCCCAGCTTGGCAAACTGTGTGAACGCGACGGCCATCTGGGCCGGCCCGGGATCGGTCTCGTCGAGCCAGACGATATTGCCGAAGACGAAGATCGTGCGCGCCGACTTGAGATCGCTCTCGCCCGGAGCGATCGGGAGCGTGATCTGCATGGCGACGCGCGTTCCTGCCGCCACCGGCTCGTCGAGCTCGAACATCGCCCCGCCCTCCGACACGTCATACGCGTGCCCCTCCATCGCGTCGCCCTCGCTGCCCACGATCCGCACGCTCACCGGCGTGTAGCACGCGCGAAGCTGGAATCGCTCGAATCGACGGCGGTTGATCGTGTTCACTGTTCTGCTCCGCGTATCTATTTGCGTGGGTCCAAGAACAAAGTCCCATCAATCCATCGGCGTTCCGGGCACGAGCCTTGAGGACTCTCAAGCCGTCCTCCTGAGATTATCGCTCGCACAACGTTCTTGGCCCCAGCAGGACCGACGCGGCGGCTCCATCTCCTTCGTGGTACGCTTGCGCGATGAACATCGCTTCACTGGGCATCGCGCTGCTCGCCGCAAACGCCGCCGCACAGACTTCCTTTCGCGTCCTGCTCGACCCCGCCGCACGCACAACTCCCGCCACTGGTCGCGTCGTGCTGGGGCTCATCCGCGAGGGTGCGAAAGTCGCCGCCGACGCCAAACCAATCGATGGCCCGTTCTGGAACGACCCGCAGCCGCTCTTCGGCATCGACGCCACGCTCAAACCAGGCGAGGCCGCCACCATCGATGACAAGGCGACCGCATCCACCGTCACCACAACCCAGCTTCCACCCGGCAACTACCGCGCCCAGGCCCGCTTTCGCACGAGCTTCGCCGACAGCAACTGGCGGCGTGAGCCCGGCAATCTCTGGTCCGACGAGGTCTCGTTCACGATCCCGGAGATCAACTACGCCGCCAAGCCGCGAACCGTCGAGCTGCGCCTCTCCCACATTATCGAGCCCGAGCAGCCACCCAAGGCCGACGGCGTCGAATGGTTCGAGCTCCGCTCCAAGCTGCTGAGCGACTTTCGCCATCGCGACGTCATGCTCCGCGCGGGCGTCGTGCTGCCAGTGCACTTCGACCCGGCGAAGAAGTACCCGGCGATCTACGAGGTGCCCGGCTTCGGCGGCAATCACACCGGCGCCGCCGGCCACGCCCAGGGCGTAAAGGGTGCCAAGCCCGATTCCGACAACGCAAAGCTCGCCGACGCCGCGTTCTGGATCGTGCTCGATCCTGAGGGCCCGAACGGCCACACGCTCTTCGCCGATTCCGCCAACAACGGCCCGTGCGGTGAGGCCCTCGTCAAAGAACTCATCCCCGCGCTCGAAGCCAGGTACCACCTCGTCGCCGCCCCTGCCGCCCGCCTGCTGCGTGGCCATTCTTCGGGCGGCTGGTCGACCCTCTGGCTCGCTCTCACCTATCCCGAAACATTCGGCGCAACGTGGAGCACAAGCCCCGACCCTGTGGACTTCCGCCGCTTCCAACTCGTCGATATTTACACGCAGATGAACATGTACCAGGTCGATCTGCCCGATGCGCGCTCGGGCGAGAAGCCCGACCCTCAGAATCTCCGGCGATTCTTCGGGCCCGACTGCCATCTGCCGCCTCTGAGCGATGGCGGTCCA
>JAYVUC010000187.1:0-4355 GCA_043788295.1 Phycisphaerales bacterium | reverse complement strand
CGGCGTGGGCCGCGAAAGTGCTCGGATAGACGAGCGGGAAACCCCGAGGCCGCGCTTGACTTCCGGCAAGTCCTCATAGAGGTGGCACGGGGAGAGGCGGCCGAGTACGACAACAGCCCCGGCATGGGCCGGGGCTGCGTGTGAGGAGAGAGCAGATTGGGTGTTCAGCGACGCCGACGGCGCGCCGCCAGCAGGCTGCCCATGCCCAGGACCGTCGCCGCCCCGGGCGCGGGGACGACCTCGAAGGAGATGCGGTAGATCTCGTCGTTGGCCCCGAATTGCCGCTGGAAGGTGTAGCCCGCCGCGGTGGTCAGGCCGTTGAACGTGTCGAGCTTGTCGAAGTTGAAGTTGACGACGCCGTTCTGCGGCGTGCGGTTGGCGTTGACGCCGCCGACCAGGAACGCCGCGTTGGCGGGGTCTTCGGTCTCAGACCCGTTGTCCCAGATGTCGCGTCCGAACTGGGAGATGGTGCTGATGTTCAACTGGCCCGCGCCGTTGAACAGCATGTACTCCATCGGGTCGTCGTTGCCGATGAAGTGATCGTTGCTGGGCACCACCATCGACCCGAACGTGAAGAAGCGGTTGATCGACGGATCGACCGTGAAGACCAACGAGGCGGTCGAGCCCGGAAGCAGCGGCCCGGCGGGCATGCCGACCACCGTGCCCAGCGTTGCGGTCGGATCGGCAGCGGCGAATGCGGGGAACCAGTCGCTGCCGCTGCCCCCTTCGGCGATCGAGATGATCGGCGCGGTCGCGGCCTGTCCGTTGTTGAACGCATCAAACGTGCCGTTGTTGAAGCCCACACGCAGCGGGGCAAACGACACGCTGCTCGTGGGCGCGAGGTTCCGAACAGTGACGCGCAGCTGCACGGGCTGGGCGTGGGCCACGGCGCCGAGCCCGGCGATGCCGAGCAGTGCAACGGCCTTGGAACGATACGAGATGGTCATAAACTTCTCCTCTGGAGAGGGACGAGGGTGGATCGGGGCGCGAAACATACCGCCCGCGCCAACACAGCGCGAGAACGGCACGGGCCGCCATGACGGACGGCACGGTGCCCATCGGTGAGTCGCGTTCGCGGCCCGCGCCTTGCAGGCTTACGTGGCTTTCTTTCGTGCCTGCGCCGCGCGGGCATGAAGCCGCTCGCGGACGTCCGCCGGAAGGCCCGGCGCGTTCTCGGCTTGCTCGGCCAATGTCCGGCCCAGCGATTGCAAATGCCGAAGGTGCTCGCGGAATCGGCGGCAGCCGCCGCAGTACACGATGTGCAGGCGCAAACCAAAGGCCTCCCCGCCCGAGAGCGGGGCGTCGAGCTGGCGGCTGAAGAGGACCACATGCTCGCGGCACGGCATCCTCAGCACTCGCAGCATGTCGCGCACAAACCGGATCACTTGCTCTTCTCCTTGCGCAGCCCGAACTTGGTTTCCAGGCACGACCGCAGTGCCACGCGGGCACGGTGCATCCTTGACCAGAGATTTGTATCGGCCAGGCCCATGGCCTTGCACACCTCGCTCGCCGGAATGCCCAGAATATCCCGCAGCCAGACCGCCTCGCTCTGCCCGGGCGGAAGCGCATCGATACACGCCCGCAGTGCCTCGGCCTGCTCGACCTTCTCGGCGTCACTCGAATCGAGATCGGGCCACTTGCCCGCCACGCAGGCCCACATCCCCTTCGCGGTGAACATGCCCCGGCAGGTGGCACACTCGCAGGTCGCATCGGGAGAAATGGCGGACGCACCCGGAGACTCGGCCCGCCGTGCGCGTCGGAAGTGATCGGCGATCTTGTGCGCGGCGATCCCCAGCAGCCATGTCCGCTCCGACGAGCCGCCCGCGAATGATTCAAAGCCCTGCATCGCCGCCAGCACCGTCTCCTGCACGATCACCTCGGCAGCGTCCCGCGACCTGGTCCGCGCCATCGCGAACTTCCACAGGATGTCCCCGTGCTCGGTGACCCACCGCCGCGCGGCCTGCGCACGCGAATCTTCGGCGCGCGAGGGCACAGACGCCGGTTCGGCGTCGGCTGTCGATCGAGATGCAGCATCGGCTTCGTTCGTCATGGCTCGGCACACCGACCACGGCCTCCCACCCCCGCGATACGGACCATACGCACCGCGCACCGTCGGGGTTCGCAGCCCGCGTGAGCATGGCAGGAATGAAGAGGCGTGGGATTCTTCCCACTCACCCGGCAGCTGGGCCGGTGGCCCGAGTCTCGACGATCGAAAGTGTCGGGTGCCATCTGTTGGCTGCTTTGAGACAACTAGTGCCAGGCAGCCCTTCGCGTGTGGTGACGCCGTACGCACTCGGCACACCGCACCAGTTGTCCCCCGGCGGCCACCTGGTGGCACTTCCCAAACCAATCTCGGGCCACCAGCCTCCCGTCGCCACCGTCGCGCTGCAAATCTCCGACCGCGGCCCCTTCTCGCCGCGGGTCGCACCGGCACCGCCGAATCGCCGCCTGGTTCGGTCCTCGAATTATTTGTGCACTGTGTAACTCCGCCGCTCCGGCGGCATCTGACCCTCAGCCCCTCGTTCCAAGTTGTTCTGCGCGCTCCGGAGCCCCTATGCCCACGCACACCTTCCGCCCGGCCATGCTCCTCTTGCTCGTCCTGCACGCCGTGGCCTTGGTCGCCTGCGACGGCAAGCCCCGCGATGTTTCAGGGAACAAGCCCACGGCCACATCTTCCGCTCCCTCCTCGCCCACCACACCCTCGGCTTCGAAGCAAGACGATCATCCCGCGCCACCCCCGTCGGTCGCCCCGTCGGTCGCCCCGTCGGTCGCCCTGAAGGTCGGCGACAAGCTCCCCGATCTCACGCTCAAGAACACCCAGAACCAGGACGTCCACCTCGCCGCCCTCTACGCCAAGCAGCCCATCGTTCTCACGATATATCGCGGCGGGTGGTGCCCGTACTGCAACACCAACCTCAAACAGTGGCAGGACAAGCTCCAGGAAGTCGCCACCCTGGGCGCGGCGGTCGTCGCCGTCTCCCCAGAGTCCCCCGAGCACGTCGCCGAAACCGTGGGCAAGGACAACCTCGCCTACACCGTCCTCAGCGACTCCACTGGCGACGCCATCAAGGCCCTGGGTCTGGCCTTCACGCTCGACGAAAGGACCCAGAGCAAGTACAAGGGCTTCGGCGTCGATCTTTCCAAACACAACGCCGACGGCACCTGGGAACTCCCCCACCCCGCGACCTACGTCGTGGACACCACCGGCGCGATCCGCTATCTCTACGTCAACGAGGACTACATGAAGCGGGCCGACCTCGACGAGGTCATTGCCGCCATCAACCGGATCGGTGCTGTCCCCGGGAAGTAGCCCTCGCCTCCACTCCTCCTCGCAGCGGCACGCTCAGACATCATGCCACATCAGCCCATAGCCCTCATTACCGGCTCCTCTCGCGGTATTGGTGCCGAGATCGCGCGGACACTCGCCGCCGGTGGGTCGGCCGTCGCGATCAACTATGTTCGGGATGCCGCCTCGGCCCGCGCGGTCGCCGACTCGATCACCGCGCAGGGCGGCACGGCCGACATCTTCGCGGCGGACGTCGCGGTCCCCGAGCTGGCGGCGGATCTCGTGGCCCGCGTCGTCGGGCGGTTCGGGGGCCTGCACACGCTGGTCAACAACGCGGGTGTGTACGCGAGCTCCACGCTCGAACAATCAGATTCCGCGCTGGTCGCGCGGGTCTTCGGCGTCAACGTGTTGGGGCTGCTCGCGGCGACGCGGGCCGCCGCACCGCACCTGATCGCCGCCGCAGCGCACACCCCGCCCGGCACGGTGAGCATCATCAACATCACGTCGGTCGCGGCCCGGGCACACTGGGGCGGGGCCTCGGTCTATTGCGCGAGCAAGGCCGCAGCGGAGGCGCTGACCCGCTGCCACGCGGCGGAACTGGGGCCCAAGGGCGTCCGCGTCAACGCCGTCGCTCCCGGCGTCACCGAGACCGACATCAACCGCGCGGGGATGACGCCCGAGTTCCGCAAGAGGGTGGGCGAATCGACGAAGCTCGGGCGCGTGGGCGAAGTGCGCGACATCGCGCCGCTGGTCGCGTTTCTCGCTGGGGCCGGCGCGGCGTGGATCACCGGGCAGGTCATCGATGCCGACGGTGGGTTCAGGACGTGATGCCGGCCGCCAGACATGGGGCACGCCGGGAACCGATGTGCTCGTCGAGCATCTCGTGTTTGGCCCGCGGAAATGCAAGCCCGCTTGCCTACCGAGTGGGCGGAATCGGTGTGGGTTCTGGGATGTCGGATGGTTTTTTGCTCTAGGTTCTGTCGCACGGATCGAGAAGCCTCACGCACCGGCGGATCATGGCGAGCTTGACCATGGCGAGGAAGGTTATGGCCAGCTTGTCGTGGCGGGT
>JAYVUC010000186.1:0-6998 GCA_043788295.1 Phycisphaerales bacterium | reverse complement strand
CATCGACCGCACGGGCGTCGCCACCGCCGCCGTCAACGGCAGCGCCGCCGCCAGCACCCTCGCCACCACCGACCCCAACGCCAACTTCTCGTACTGATCCCACCACTCATGCCCCGCGCCCGCGCGGGAAAGAGGCACGAGGGCCGACACCGCCCATGTCCGGGTGTGGATCGGTCCTGCTTGGAAACGCACGGCCCACGACGGTTGCTCAGGAGTCCCTGCGGACTCAACCCGTTCAGCGAGTCGTGACCCTCATTGAAAAGTCTATTGGACGCAGCACCCGTTCACGTTCTGGGCGGCATCGGTGTGGCGCGGCCGAAGGGGCTCGCGGGGCGGTTGGAGACGGGTTCGGCATGGCCGATCTGCTGGTTGAGTGCGGCGGCACCGGAGAGGCCCGAGGGCGGTGCGATCGCCTGGGCGACGGGGCCGGTGCCAATGCGCTGCTCGCGGACCTGATCGATGGACCGGTCGAGCTTGCCGAGAATGGACTTGACGAGGTTGAATGAACGGTCTGACGGTCCCATTGCCGGACTCCTTGTGGGTATGCCCGAGCTATCGGCGGCATGTGAGAGTCACTTTGGTCCTTGGTCGCAAGGGTCAGTAGATATGGGGCCAGCGTGCCGGATGTAGGGTGTGGGCGGGATGGTGGGGGAGTGGGGGGCTTGGATCGCCTTGCCAGACGGGGCGGCTGCGGTTCGGGTACAGTGAAGGCGAATATGGCACAGGTCAACCTTCAGAACGTTCGCAAGGTCTATCCCAACGGGTACGAGGCGGTGAAGGGTTTTTCCCTCGACATCGCAGACGGGGAGTTTGTGGTGCTTGTGGGCCCATCGGGCTGCGGCAAGAGCACGACGCTGCGGATGGTCGCGGGGCTGGAAGAATCGTCTGGCGGGAACATCTCGATCGGCGGGCGTGTGGTGAACGACGTTCACCCCAAGGACCGCGACATCGCGATGGTGTTTCAGAACTACGCGCTCTACCCGCACATGAGTGTGTACAAGAACATGGCGTTCGCGCTCAAGCTCCGCGGCGTGCCCAAGCCGGAGATCGACCGGCGCGTGATGGACGCGGCGCGCACGCTGGGGCTTGAGCAACTGCTGGACCGCAAGCCCAAGGCTCTCTCGGGCGGGCAGCGGCAGCGCGTGGCGGTTGGGCGGGCGATTGTGCGCGAGCCCAAGGCGTTCCTGTTCGATGAGCCGCTGAGCAATCTGGACGCGAAGCTGCGTGTGACGACGCGGGCGGAGCTCAAGGCGCTGCATCTGCGGCTCAAAACGACGACGATATACGTGACGCACGATCAGGAAGAGGCAATGACACTGGGCGACCGGATCGTGGTGATGAGCAACGGGCTGATCCAGCAGTCGGGGCCGCCGCTGGAGGTGTACCGCAGCCCGGCGAACCGGTTCGTCGCGGCGTTCGTCGGCATGCCCCCCATGAACTTTTTCGACGGCACGCTCGAAGCGTCGGGCGGCGATCTCGTGTTTGTCGAGGGTTCGGCCGATCCGGACGGCAAGCCCTACCGGCTGGTGCTGCCGGCAGCCAAGGCTGCGAAACTCGGGGGCCAGACGGGCAAGCCGTTGGTGCTGGGGCTTCGCCCGCAGGCGTTCGGCGACGAGACACGGGCGGGCGGCGTGCGGATGCGGATGCAGGTGCGTGTGACCGAGCCGCTGGGCGACACGGTGGACGTGTTCTGCTCGACGCCTCGCAATGCGAGCATCGTGGCGCGAGTTTCGGCCCGCAACATGTTCAAGCCCGGAACGGTCGGCGAGTTTGCGGTGGATATGGAGCAGGCGCATGTGTTTGAGCCCGGTGAGTTCGGCGTGAACCTGACGGGGTAAGAAGAAGCTGCACGTCGCTGCGTCGGCGAGCGCGGAGGTGTGTGATGCGGCGCGTGATGGGGCTGACATGCGTGGCGATTGGCCTGATGGCGTGTGAGGCAAGCGGCGCTGTGTTACCGCAGCCGCCCGCGGCACCGGCATCTCAGGAGGTGAAGCCCAAAGTGCCGCTGCGCGAGGCCAAGAGCGTGCGCATCTCGGGCGGGCTTGATTGCAAGCTCGTGAGCGACACGATCATCGCGGCGGTGGACGAGGCGGAGCGTGTGGCGGCCCCGGCACTCATCATCGAACTCTCGGGCGTGGTTGCGTACCGCGAGGATGTGGTTCGCGACGTCCTGATGAGATTGAAATCGTTGCTCGTGCCGATCGTCGTGTGGGATGGCTCACCGGGCAGCAAGGGGCTTGGGGCAATGACGTGTCGTGGCGGCGCGATGCTGATGCTGGCGGCGAAGGCGTCGGGCACGCGAGTGACGCTCGCGATCGGCGCGGAAGAGCCCGAGACTCGCACGCTGCCCGCGAAGACGAACCTGTCGCTGGTGCGAGCGGACTTGCGGGAGCTGCTCGCGCCGAGCACGAAAGCCCGCGGCGTGCAGCGAGAGGCGATTGATCTGCTCGTGGGTTCCAGAGCGAGGCTCTGGTTGACGCCGCAGGGTGCGGGTGCGGTGGTCGCCCGGATTGTCGCGGGAGATGTGCCGCCGGAAGCGACCACGGGTGTGAAGCCCCGGGAACTGACCAGCGGCGTGCCGACAGCCGAGAAGGAGGTCAGATCTGGGCCCATGGCGTGGAACGACGTGCGCGATATCTTTCGATTTGAGCAGGGGAATGGGTCCGAGCAGATGCTGGCCGATCTTGGGGCGAAGTTGCCGTCCAAATCGCCCGAGGTGGTTCGCGGCGGGATCGAAGTGATGTGGGCTGAAGCGAAGGCGACTCACGACGCGCTCAAGGCGCGTGCGGTGAAGTTCAAGGACTCGGACAAAACGCTCGCGGCGCAGGCGGCCGAGGTGCAGGCGGTGATCGCGGGGGTTGACGCACTTGCGGCGACGCTCGAACGCTACCCGGAGATAGCGATGCTGCCCGCGCCCGAGAGCGTGGACGTGGGTTCGAAGGCGAGCACCAACACGACGGCGTGGCGGACGAAACTCAGGGCGCTGAAGGATCGCGCGGTGAAGCAGGGTGACAAGCTCAGGAGCAAATGAAGGGCGAGATCATTTTTCCAGGCGTTCCATCGCGAGCATCGCGGCACCGTAGATGCCGGCCGCGTCCTCGAGCTGGCTTGCGACGATCTTGACCTGCTTGCACCGGTCGGGGAACGCGAACTGCTTGGTCGCGCGCTCGACGCGATCAACGAAGGGCTTGCCGATTGCCTCGGTGAGCCCGCCGCCCAGCACGACGCGATCGAGCGACAGTAGCGTGACGACGTTGGAGATGTTGATCCCCAGCAGCTCGGCCGAGTGGTTGATGACCTCGCACACAACCTCGTCGCCCGCGGCGTATGCCTCGCCCACCATTCGGCTCTTGATGTCGTTGAAGTCGTCCTTGCACAGCTCGGTGATCTTGCTCTTGCGGTTTGCCCTGATGAGCCGCACGATCTGGTCGACGACGCTGGTGCGCGAGCAGTTGTGCTCGAGGCTGCGGGTGCCGGGCGGATTGTTTGGAAGGGCGATCATGTGCCCGATCTCGCCTGCGGTCATGAAGTGCCCGTAGTACATTTTGCCGTCGAGGATGAGCCCGCCGCCGATGCCGGTGCCGACCCAGACTCCCAGCATATTTTTGGAATCCTTGCCCGAGCCGAGCTTGTTCTCGCCATAGACGGCGACGTTCACATCGTTGTCGAGGAAGGTGGGGACGCCAAGTTTCTTGGTGAGGATCTCGGCCAGGGGCGTGTTCTTCCATCGCAGGTTGACGGCCTCGAGCACCACGCCGGTCCACGGGTCGACCGCGCCGGGCGCGCCGATGCCGATTGAGCCGATGTCCTTCATTGTCAGTTTGGCCGCGAGAAGTGCCTCGCCGACACCCTCAACGATGCGGTCGATGACGGCGGCCTGCCCATCGGCGGCCTTGGTCTTCTTCTTGGCCTGTCCGACGAGCTTGAAATCGTCGCCCCCGGAGGGGACGACGACGCCGATCTGCATGTTGGTGCCGCCCAGATCGATTCCGACGGCTGGTTTGGTGGCTTTGGGCATTGGATAGGACTCCTCGGCCCGAGTATACGGGAAACGTGAGAAGAGGCTCCAAAGAAGAAGGCGTCTGGCTTATGGGGCCAGACGCCTTTGGATTTTTCGAGAGCGTGTCGCGGTTTAGTGCGAGTGGCTTCGGCGGTCGGTGTCGATCTGCATGCCGTAGAACGAGCGGTAGACGAAGAACATCGAGATGAGCAGGAAGACGCCCGTCAGCACCGCGGTCAGTCTCGTGTGATCGGCCTGGTTGGTCAACGGGTTGTGCGTTTTGAGGCTCATTGCCAGCTCAACAGCCAACAGGCCAAAGAGCGTCGCAAACTTGATGACGGGGTTCATGGCCACCGAGCTGGTGTCCTTGTAGGGGTCGCCCACGGTGTCGCCCACGACGCAGGCGTCGTGCAGGGGCGTGCCCTTGGCCTTGAGCTCGGTCTCGACGATTTTCTTGGCGTTGTCCCACGCGCCGCCCGCGTTGGCCATGAAGATGGCCTGGAAGAGCCCGAAGAGTGCGGTGGAGATGAGGAACCCGATGAAGAAGAAGGGCTCATAGAACGCGAAGGCAAGCGTTGAGAAGAAGACGCCCAGGAAGATGTTGAACATCCCCTTCTGGGCGTACTGCGTGCAGATCTCGACGACCTTCTTGCTGTCCTCGACGCTGGCCTTGGTCACGCCCTCAAGCTTGATGTTGGCCTTGATGAACTCCACCGCGCGGTAGGCACCGGTGGTGACGGCCTGCATGGAGGCGCCGGTGAACCAGTAAATCAGGGATCCGCCGGCGATGAGCCCGAGCAGGAAGGGCGGGTGCATGAGGCTCAGGTGATCGACATTGACGGTGAGCTTGTCGGTGAGCACCACGATGATCGAGAAGATCATGGTGGTCGCGCCCACGACGGCGGTGCCGATGAGCACGGGCTTGGCGGTGGCCTTGAACGTGTTGCCCGCGCCGTCGTTCTCTTCGAGGAAGGCCTTGCCCTTCTCGAACTGGGGCTTGAAGCCAAAGTCCTTCTCGATCTCCTGCGAGATGCCGGGGACGGCTTCGATCTGCGAGAGTTCGTAGACCGACTGTGCGTTGTCGGTCACGGGGCCATAGCTGTCCACGGCGATGGTGACGGGGCCCATGCCTAGGAAGCCGAAGGCGACGAGGCCGAAGGCGAAGACCGCAGGGGCAAGCATCATCGACTGATCGCCGGCGGGGAACTCCTTGCTGACGTAGTAGGCGATGCCCATCAGGAACATGATGGTCATGCCGAGCCAGTAGGCCGAGAAGTTGCCGGCGACGAGGCCCGAGAGGATGTTGAGCGACGCCCCGCCCTGTTCGGAGGACTTGACGACCTCGCGTGTGTGGCGGGATTCGGTGCTGGTGAAGGCCTTGACGAGCTCGGGGATGATCGCGCCCGCGAGGGTGCCACAGGTGATGATGGTGGAGAGCTTCCACCACATGCCGCTGTCTTTGCCGCCCAGTTCGGGGATGAGGATGAAGCTGGCGGCATAGGTGGCGATGACCGAGACGCCCGAGGTGATGAAGACCAGGTTGGTGAGGGGCTTCTCGAAGTTCATCTTGTCGGCCGACGAGTACGCGCCTTTGGCGAGGATGTCGTTGATGAAATACGAGCCGGCCGATGCGACCACCATGATGATTCGCATCATGAAGATCCAGACGAGCAGTTGGACCTGCGTGTTCGTGTCGCCCACTGCCAGGAGGATAAAGCTGATGAGCGCCACGCCCGTCACACCATACGTCTCAAAGCCATCGGCGCTGGGGCCGACCGAGTCGCCGGCGTTGTCGCCCACGCAGTCGGCGATGACGCCGGGGTTGCGGGCGTCGTCTTCCTTGATCTTGAAGACGATTTTCATGAGGTCCGAGCCGATATCGGCGATCTTGGTGAAGATGCCGCCCGCGATACGCAGGGCAGCCGCCCCCAACGACTCGCCGATGGCGAAGCCGATGAAGCACTTGCCAGCCAGTTCGCTGGGCATGAAGATCAGGATGATGAGCATGAGGAGCAGCTCGACGCTGATGAGCGCCATGCCGATGGACATGCCTGCCTTGAGGGGGATGGCGTAGCAGGGGAAGGGCTTGCCGCGGAGCGAGGCGAAGGCGGCCCGGCTGTTGGCGAAGGTGTTGACACGGATGCCAAACCACGCGACGCCATAGCTGCCGGCGATGCCCACGAGGCTGAAGCCAAGAATGATAGCGACTTCGCTCACGGAGCTGCCGACGAGAAACTTGTAATAGGCGACCATGGCGGCGGCGATGAAAACCCAGAGGATCATCAGGAACTTGCCCTGCTGGAAGAGATACGTCTTGCAGGTCTCGTAGATGAGCTCGGAGACTTCCAGCATGCTCTTGTGTACGGGCATGTTTTTGAGCTGAATGTACATCATGCCGCCAAAGCCAAGGCCCAGGGCCGAGACGATCAGGCCGAGCATGAGGAGATCATGCCCGCTTCGGCCGCCAAGAAAGCTGACCTTTCCGTCCTTGTTGGTGAGATCGGGGAGCACGAGGTTGGCCTCGCCCCCGGCCTTGTGTCCAGACGCCTTGGCGTTCTTGGCTCCCTCGATGGCCCGTTCGGCGGCCCGCGCGTTGGCGGCGTCGGGCACCTTCACTTCGGGCGCTTTCACGTCGCCCGGCTGTGCGAAGGCAGGCACCGAGGTGAACAGGGTGCAGGCCGCAACAATCATCGTCAGGGCCGCCATCATCAATCGGCGTCTCGTGTGCTTCAAATCCATTCCTGTCGCTCCTTTGTGTGGCGCTCTTGAAAGGGGGAACCCTCCCCCCGGGCCATGTCGTCTCTCGACACAGCGTCACTCCATGAAAGCCATGGACGTCATTTCATTCTCAAACACACCCACGCACCCGGGGTCGAACAGCCCGAATTGTTCCTTTCGAGCCTTCACCGCCATGTCCTGCACAATTAGAAAGCGACCCCGGGGTGGTGGGGGGCAAGGGAATCCCGCCTGGCGACGGGTCGCTCGTGCGGTGCTCAGG
>JAYVUC010000185.1:0-9173 GCA_043788295.1 Phycisphaerales bacterium | reverse complement strand
CTCGCGACTGCGGATGTTGATCGTTGGGGCTTCCATGTGCGGCTCACCTCGGGCAACTTCCCGGGCACAAGCGGCAACACTGGTAACATCACCGGGGCTCTCATCCCCGTCCCGGGCACGCTTGCCGGTCTTGCAGGGTTTGGGTTCTTCGCTGGCCGCCGTCGCCGCTGAGCGAGCTGAGAAATCCTGATTGCAGACTCTGCTGCCCGCGACAATCGCGGGCAGTTTTTCTGCGCAGGCGGGAGCACACGACTACGGCTCGTCGTCGGGCGCTTTGCGATCGCCCGGCCTGACGATCAGCAGCTTGTTGACAAGGTCTTGAACATGATGCCTCGATGGGTCTTGGCCGTGGCCCGGCATCCGGAGGGCGGTGAGCACGCCGTAGCCCATGCCGACGTAGATCAGGAGCCAGGCGATGAGGTCGGCGGAGACGCGGGGGCTGACCTTGTGCTCGTCCTGTGCCCGCTCAAGCTCGCGGCGGAGGAAGGCGTGCAGATTGCCCAGGTGTCGCGTGACGGCGTGGTGGATCTGCTCATCGTCAACCTCGGTCGTCGCCTGCAAGAGCACGCGGTAGGCGTCGCGCGTGGGGTCGGCGACCATGGGGTTGTCGCCGATGAGCCGGCGGAGGCGTTCGGCCGGGTCGGTCGCGCCGGCGAGGTGGGTTTCCCACATGGCGAGAGTGCGGTCGGCGGAACGTTCGATCAGGGCGATGAAGAGGTCGCGCTTACTGGCGAAGTGGCGGTAGATGATCGGCTCGGTGATCCCCGCCGATTTGGCCAGCTCGGCCGTTGTCGCACGTGCGTACCCATGCCGCGAGAAAAGATCGGCGGCGTGGTCGAGGAGTTGTTCACGGCGCTGGGCGGCGGGGAGGCGGGACATTACACGATCTTAGAACAGACGTTGACCACTGTCACGACGGGGGCACGGGGTCGTAGCCGCCCTTGTTGAACGGGTGGCAGCGGGCGATTCGGGAGATGGTGAGGCGTGTGCCGCGGAGGAGGCCGTGCGTGCGGTATGCCGTGAGGCCGTACCACGAGCATGTGGGTTGAAAGCGGCAGTGGCGACCCAGGAGCGGCGAGAGTGTGAACTGATAGAGCTTGATGATCGCAATCATCGGCAGGATGGCCACGCGCGAGATGAGTGGCAGTGGGGGAGGTGGGGGCTCGCCCACGGGCTCGCTCACGGCTCGATCTTTCGTCCCTGGCGTCGCAGGTAGTCATGATCTGCTGCTTCGATCATGTCCAGCAGCATGGCCGCGTACTCGTCGAGCGTCCGTCCCTTGTGCGCCTTTGCGGAGATCACGATGTCGTACGCGCCGTGTTCGCGGACGGGGAACTCGCGCCAGTGGAGACGAAAGGCCTCGCGGATGAGGCGTTTGAACCGGTTGCGGACCACCGCCCCGCCGACCGCCCGCGAGACGGACAGCCCCAGGCGCGGAAATGCGAGGCCGTTGGGCTTGGCGAAGAGTGCGACGGGTCCGGACGACTTTCGCATGCGGGCGCCGAAGACAGCCTGGAACTCCAGCGCGTGGGTGAGCCTTTGGCGGCGGGGGAAGGACGCTTTGGGAGCTTTGGGTATGGTTTCGTCGGGCTCGACGGGCACGAGCAAGGGTATCTGCTCAGGACTGCGGGCTTTGGGTGTTGGTCTCGGGGATGATCGTGGCCTTGGATTGCGGCAAGAGGCCGATCAGCACCATCACCGCCCCGATCCCGATCATCCAGAGGCGTGTCCGCTCGCCTGTGGCGAAGTGGTGGAGCATCGAGTGGACTTTGTGCTCTGCGGGCAGGGGCAGGGGGTCGGGTTCGAGGGCTGGAAAGACAGACGCGCCAGCTCCCTTGTTGTCGGTCACTTCGGCGAGGGGATCGCGGTCGGTGGGAATCTGGTTGAGCTGCGTCGCGGCCAGTGTGAGCAGAAGCCCTTGGTCCTTGGCCTTCAGCGCGGCGAGATATTCTTCGTGCCTCGTGACGCGGTTGATGCGGTGCTGTTCGATCACCAGGGCCCGGTCGCGGAGCCATCGGGCGTGGGAGAGGTCATCGACAGCGGGGATGAGTGCGGCCGACACGAGCAGGCCCAGGCCCGCGAGCAGGAAAAGCCACCCCGGGTCGAATACCAGGCGAGGGCGGACGGGGGTCTCGATAGCGACGGGTTGCACGGGTTGCTCCACGGCCAACTGTATCGGCCAGACCACGCCCGCGCGTTCAGTGGTGTGAAGGTCGGGGCCGGGGATCAGACTCGCATGATGACGTCACCGGGCACAGCCCGGACCTTCTTCATCGCGGCGTAGCTTCGTCGGCCGAGTGCGTGCCAAGGGCACCCCCCATGACCGTCGTGTAGCCGAGCTCGTCCAAACCCAGCAGCTTGTCGTACTCGGCGGCCACAAGACCTTCCATCGGGCAGGCGTCGACGCCCAGGAGTGCGGCTGCGGGCGCGCCGCGGACGGCCATAATGCGGGCGATGTACTTCTCGACATCCGCCGCCGAAATTCCCTTTCGGGCAGCAAAGACAACCATGTGCGAGCAGTCGCCCGGCTGGGTCTGTTCCCAGGAGATCGCGGCGAGTTTGGCTTTCACCGCGGCATCGGTGATGACGACGAACTTCCAGGGTTGGAGCCCTAGCTCGATGGGGCGAGGATCATCGCCTGCTCGAGCGTTCGCCAGGTAGCGTCGGAGAGTTTTTTGGTGGAATCGAACTACTTGACGGCGTATCGCCAGGAAAGCTGTGAGATGATGGATTCGGGATTGATGGTCGTCATGGGGGTCCTTCGTGGATGAGTCCAAGCAGTGTGACGCAGGAGTCTACCACCGCATATGGACGCCCATGTGGAAGAATCCACCGCTGGGGCCGGTTTCAGGGAGTGTTGCGAGTGCCACGCCGGTTTTCGCGCCGTCGATGATTTCCATGGGTGCATCGGGGCCGCCCATGTCGGTCTTGACCCAGCCTGGGTGGGCGGCGTTGACCTTGATGCTGGTCCCGCGGAGCTCGTGGGCGAGGTGGTTGGTGATCATGTTCACTGCGGCCTTGCTGGCGTCGTAGGCGGTGAGTTTGGCCTGGTGGATCGGGCTGTTGGGGTCGGCGTGCTCGGCGATGGAGCCCAGGATGCTGGAGAGGTTCACGATTCGGCCCGCGGGGCTCTTGCGGAGCAGTGGCAGGAGTGCCTGCGTGATCGCGACGAGACCGAAGACGTTGGTCTCGAAGGTCTGGCGGAGCGTGTCGAGCGTGACGGTGCTGGCGAGCCCGTCGGTGGTGTACTGGATGATGCCCGCGTTGTTGATGAGGATGTCGAGGCGGCCGAACTCTCGTTCGATCTGGGCGGCGGCGTCCGTGATCGAGGCGGCGCTGGTGACTTCGAGGCGGACAAATCCGGCGGCGATGCCTTCTTTGCGGAGTGATTCGACAGCGGCGAGGCCGCGTGATTCGTCGCGAGCACCGATGAGGACATGGATGCGTTGTGCGCCGAGTTGGCGTGCGGTTTCAAACCCGATGCCCTTGTTCCCGCCTGTGATGAGAGCGACGCGTGAATCGGTTGGCATGGTTCGAGTTCCCGAATGATCCAAAGCCCGGAGGCGGGCCCGTGGCGTGGTCACATTGTCCACGCGAATGCACGGGCTCCGCTCCCGGTCCGGTCGGAAGCGGGGTTGCTGGCTCTCGCCCGCGTCCCGAATGTGTGATGCCGATGGGCTCCACACGTTTAGACGACCATCAAAGTATCACCCGCTACGCTTCCGGTCAAGTCCGCGCGTCCGCGGTGTTGCTTGGGCCAATTTCTGGCATCAGCGCGCGGCTGAAACACGCTGGATCGGCTCGCACAAAGAGCCCGGCGATAGCACCCGGCCGACGAGCTCGCCGATCGCGGCGAGCTGCCCTGGCCACATGAAATGCTGGGCGACTGCCGTGAGGGGCACCCATCGTGATTGAGAGTGCTCGGCGTTCAACTCGGGCTCCCACGATGGGCCGACCTCAACCGCGAAGCGAGGGCACATGAAGATCGCGTCGATGCGAACGACATAGAACGGGTGGACACCTTCGAGAGCCCAGGCCTGGCGCAGTGCGGGGTGGTTTTTTGCGAGCCCCGTCTCTTCGTGCAGCTCTCGCCACATCGCCTGAGCCGCTGTCTCGCCCGATTCGATGTGTCTCATCACAGGTTGCCACGTCGCGGCGAGCGGCTCTTCCACACGCAGCAGTTGCAGAAACTCCAGGCCCTCGACTGTTCGCCGGAAGCGTAAACGTCCAACACGTCGGTGCGGATCCGTGGCCCCGGGGAAGGGTGTGCGCCGGTCATTCCACGCCTCGCTTGGGATCGAGGAAGAGGCCCAGCAATGGCGAGGCCTTGGTGCGGGTTTCCTCCCACTCGGCGTTCGGTGTGCTGTCGGCGACGATGCCCGCGCCAACCCAGTAGTCCACCTTACACTCCTCGAACTCGTCGAGGCCGGGCGATGTCGGGCTGGGCGTGCGTTTCTCGTGGGCAAGATCGCGGGCGAGGCGCTCGAGGTCGGTCGCGGTGCCGTCGAACTCCTCCCGCAGCATCTCGGAGAGCCCGACCGGGGCGGTTGAGAAAGCGGGGTCCGCGGGCGGCAGGCCGGTGACGGCGAGGGTGCGGATCGCCATGCTGAACGCGGCGTTCCCGCAATCGCTCACGTAACCGATCGCGCCGCAGTACGGGCCTCGCGGGGCGGGCTCAAGCTCGTCGATGAGCTGCATGGCTCGTATTTTCGGCGTGCCGGTAATGCTCCCGCCGGGAAAGAGCGCGCGGATGATGTCGGCGAAGGTCGCGTCCTCTCGAATCGTGCCCGAGATGCTTGAGACACCTTGCAGCACGGAGCCATGCGTCTCGATCGTGCGTTCCTCATCGACGCGGACCGACCCGAACTCGCAGACGCGGCCAAGGTCGTTGCGCATCAGGTCCACGATCATCGCCAGCTCCGCGCGGTCTTTCGGCGATTCGAGCAGCTCTTGGCCCTTGTCGAGCGGGCGCGTGCCCTTCATGGGTCGTGTGACGATCCGACGCGTGCTCGCGTCGTATGTGAAGAACAGTTCGGGCGAGGCCGACGCGATCAGCCGCCGCACGCCGCGATGGTCGTCGGCGAGATAGGCCCCGTACCACGGCTTGGCCTTCTCGACGAGCGTGAGAAAGTTGGGCCTCATCGCTCCGCTGAATGTCGCTTCAAGCCGGTGCGCGAGATTGACCTGATAGACGTCGCCCGCGCGGATGTACTCGATCGCTCGGGCGACATTTGCTTTGTACGCGGCCGCGCCCGGATTGCTGTCGGCGGGTGTGCCCATGCTCATCGTGCGGCACTTTGGTTCCACAGGCGGCAGCATTCCCGGCTGGGCTGCGAGTGTCCCGACTGCGAACCACTGCCGCGTCAGCTTGTCGTAGCACCACGCGCCAGGGCACCGCTGCATGAGGATCGCCGGCCACTTGCGGTCGTCGATCGCGCGGGCGTTTCCCGCAGCCCGTGGCTCCAGCAATCGCCCTAGGCCGTACCCGAGTGACCCGATCCATCCCCCCACGAAAGGCGGCGTGCCGCTGCCTTCCGCTGTGGCGGGAATGGTTCCCGTGCTCAGCAGTTCGAGTGCTTTCACAGCCCCCTCAGGATCGTCGCTGCCCACTCTGAGTGTTTGTGAAAGATCGGGTTGGGCAATGATCGCCCAACGTGACCACTGGGATTTTGGGCCGATTCCCCACGCGGCGATCGGCCGGTGCCTGGGCCAATACTCGATCACGGTTTCGGGGGTCGACCTGATCTTGACGGGTGAGATGGGCAAATCTGGCATGTGGGCATGATACGTTGGCACGTTTCAGCACCTCTTTTTGAAAGGTTGACGCCGTGAACTACCCTCACGGGTCGTCCCGGGCTGCTCGTGAACCTAGACTTATCCCCTGTCGGCCCAAACCCACAGAGGCCAAACGTCGAACGAACATGTTGCTGAACCCAAGGTTGCCACATCGCGTCGGACGCGGATGACAACCCCTTGCGGAGACTGCCCTTGCGGACTCCGCGATCAAGCGAAGGGATCCAGATGCCCGCGAACACCGTTCCCATGAAAAAGCCCACCACCCCCGCAGTCAAGTCCGCCGTGAAGATCGTCCAGAAAACCCTGAAGAAGGTGACCGAGGACGCGGGCTTTGCCAATGGCAACCAGCCGCACATGCGCAGCAAGCCGGGCAAGATGGTGTACTTCTTCGGCCAATCCAAGACCGAGGGCGACCCGTCGCTCAAGCAACTGCTGGGCGGCAAGGGCGCGAACCTCGCCGACATGACATCGATCGGCCTGCCGGTTCCCCCCGGCTTCACGATCACCACCGACACATGCGCGGCGTACTACCGCAATGGGCAGCGGCTCCCGCACGGGCTCATGAACGAGGTCCACAAGAACATCGCGATGCTCGAGAAGGAGACCGACAAGAAGTTTGGCTCCACCGAGAACCCGCTGCTGGTTTCCGTTCGCTCGGGTGCTGCGGCCAGCATGCCCGGCATGATGGACACGATCCTGAACCTGGGCCTCACGGATCAGGCGGTTGATGGGCTCGCGAAGGTCACGAAGAATCGGCGTTTCGCGTTCGACGCGTATCGCCGCCTGATCAACATGTTTGGCGACGTGGTGATGGGGTGCAACCACGAGCACTTCGAGCACGCGTTCAACAAGATCAAGACCAAGTACAAAGCCTCCATCGACACAGATGTGCCCGAGGACGGCATTGTCGAGCTGTGCGATGAATACAAGAAGGTCTACCGGCGCTACGTGGGCGAGGACTTCCCGCAGAACCCGTTCAAGCAGCTCGAGCTTGCCATTGAGGCTGTGTTCAAGAGCTGGAACGGCGACCGGGCCATCAGCTACCGTCGCCTTGCGGGCATCACAGGGCTCATCGGCACGGCGGTCAACATTCAGGCGATGGTCTTCGGCAACATGGGCGACGACTCGGGCACGGGCGTCGCGTTCACGCGCAACCCGGCGACGGGCGAGAACGAGTTCTACGGCGAGTTCCTGATCAACGCCCAGGGCGAGGACGTGGTCGCGGGCATCAGGACGCCGCTGCCCGTCGATCAGATGCCCAAGTGGAACAAGACGGTGCACACCCAGCTTCTGAAGATCAAGGGTGTGCTCGAGAAGCACTACAGGGAAATGCAGGACATCGAGTTCACCATCGAGCGGGGCGTGCTCTACATGCTCCAGACCCGCACGGGCAAACGCACGGGGCAGGCTGCGGTCAAGATCGCGTGCGACATGGTGAAGGAGAAGCTCATCGACGAGAAGCAGGCGATCCTCCGCATTCCGGCGGGCGATCTGACCCAGCTTCTGCTCCCGAGCTTCGACCCGACCAAAAAGAAGATCGCGGCTGCGAACGGTGACGTGCTGACCAGGGGCCTGCCCGCATCGCCCGGCGGCGCGGTGGGAAAGCCTGTGTTCACAGCCGAAGAGGCTGTCAAGCGGGCCCAGGCGGGCGAGAAGGTGATTCTGGTCCGCAAAGAGACGAGCCCCGAGGACGTGGAGGGCATGCACTCGGCCGCAGGCATCCTGACGAGCACGGGCGGCATGACGAGCCATGCGGCGGTCGTCGCGCGCGGCTGGGGCAAGTGCTGCGTCGCCGGCGCGGGCGAGATCACGATCGACGCTGCCAAGGGAACGTTCACAGTCGCGGGCCGCACGTTCGGACGCAACGACACGATCTCGATCGACGGCTCAACCGGCGAGGTCATCGTCGGCTCGATCGCGACCATCGAGCCCAAGCTTTCCAGCGATTTCACGACGGTGATGCGCTGGGCCGACAAGTATCGCAAGCTTTCGATCCGCACGAACGCGGACACGCCGGCTGACGCGCAGCGCGCGCGCGATTTCGGGGCCGAGGGCATCGGCCTCACCCGCACCGAGCACATGTTCTTCGAGGGCGACCGCATCAAGGCGATGCGCGAGATGATCCTCTCGGAGACGGTCGAGGCGCGAGAGAAGGCCTTGGCCAAGCTCCTGCCGTATCAGCGTGACGACTTCGTGGGCATCTTCAAGGCGATGAAGGGCCTGCCGGTCACCATTCGCCTGATCGACCCGCCGCTGCACGAGTTCGTGCCACACGACGAGAAGCAGCAGAAGGAACTTGCCCAGTCGATGGGCGTGACGCTGGAGAAGGTCAAGCAGCGCGTCGCCGCGCTGCACGAGGCCAATCCGATGCTGGGACACCGCGGGTGCCGTCTGTGCGTGACGTTCCCCGAGATTCTCGCGATGCAGGTGCGGGCGATTGTCGAGGCGACGATCGAGTGCATCCGCAGCAACATCAAGGCGATGCCCGAGATCATGATTCCGCTGGTGGGCACGAAGAAGGAGCTCACGCACCTGCGTGAGCTGACCGAAGCGACGATCGCGACGGTGAAGGCCGACGAGGACTTCAAGCCCCGTCTTGACATCAAGATCGGGACGATGATCGAGATTCCGCGTGCGGCGCTGACGGCGGCGGAGATCGCCGAGGCCGCCGACTTCTTCAGCTTCGGCACCAACGATCTGACGCAGATGACATACGGCTTCAGCCGCGACGACATCAACACGTTCCTGCCCGACTACCTCAGGAAGGACATCCTGGCGAACGATCCGTTCCAGACCATCGACCAGGCAGGCGTGGGCCAGCTCGTGCAGATGGCGACGGACGCCGGGCGCTCGACCAAGCCCGACCTCAAGGTCGGCGTCTGCGGCGAGCATGGGGGCGACCCCAAGAGCGTGCACTTCTTCCACAAGGTCGGGCTCGATTACGTTTCATGCAGCCCGTTCCGCGTGCCGATCGCCAGGCTTGCGGCGGCGCAGGCCGCGTTGATGGATTGAGTGCTACGCGACATTCAGTGGCACTTCATACCCCCGCCCGAGCGGGGGTTTTTCTTTCAGAGCCCCACAGGCGCAAGCCGGTGGGGTGGGGTGCTGTCGTCGCAAGGTCAACGCCCCCCGGCTTGCGCCGGGGGTTCTGAATGAAGCGACCAGAAGCAGCCATGTGGGCGAATGGGGGAAGCCGGACGAGGTGATCGTTGAACCATGGCACCCTCCGGCGGTCAAATCCGAGCGACGCGGTCGGCCATCATAGTCGGAGGCGAGACGATCAGTACGAGAAGTTGGCGTTGGGGTCGGTGGTGGCGAGGGTGCTGGCGGCGGCGCTGCCGTTGACGGCGGCGGTGGCGACGCCCGTGCGGTCGATG
>JAYVUC010000184.1:0-27242 GCA_043788295.1 Phycisphaerales bacterium | reverse complement strand
ACCCCCGTGCGACCATCGAATCGGCCCTGCGGGCCTACTCGGCCACCGGCTCACTCCCGCCATTGCCACCCCGTGCTGTTGCCGTCGGCTGAAGAGTTGCGAGGGAACCGGCCATCCAGTTGCACGTAAGATATGTCATGCCCTCCCCGGCCCACGACCCCGGCCTTCCCCCGCGCCGCGGCTTCAGCCTCATCGAGCTCCTGGTCGTCATCGCCATCATCGCCCTCCTCATCGGTCTCCTGCTCCCTGCCCTCGCCAAGGCCCGCGCCTCGGGCCGCCTCGCACGCTGCCTTTCCAATCAGCACCAGCTCGCGATCGCCTGGGCGATGTACGCCGACGAGCAGCGTTACTTTCCCACCGTCGACAAACCCGACTGGCACATGAAGCTCCGCTGGGGCTGGGGCGGCGTGCACTGGTATGGCTACGACGCCGGTGGCTCGCCCATCGACATGCCGCCCTGGGCCGGCCTCCCCGCGCTCGTCGCCGCCCGCCCGCTCAATCCGTATCTCGGCCTCTCGCTCATCACCGAAGGCCCCGTCGGCATGTATAAGTGCCCCGGCGATTTCCCGCTCACGATGTCACGCAGCGGCCGCGCCGTCGATTGGTCCGCCTTCTCGCAGTTCAGCAGCTCCGACGAAAGGCAAACCACCGTCTTCGGTCAGCTCGGCACGAGCTACGAGGCCAACACCCAGATGTACACACAGACCGGCGGCTCCGTGCCCGACCCGATGGGCACGAATTGGTGTCGCCGAACGATGGGGGCCAAGGACGTGCATCTGCCGCCTTCGCGTGTGGTGTTGATGGGCGATGTGGGGGGGCTTGCGGCGGCGTCGTGGAGCCGCGCGAATCGCGCGGTGTCCGACATCATCACCGGCTGGTGGCACGGCAAGGACGCGGCGACACTGGTGTTCCACGACGCGTCAACAAGGCTCGTGCCGTTGGGCGACGGCTATCCAGCGGACATCTCGTTTTCGCGTGATTGACGTTTGTAGCGTGCCCCGGTGAGGTGTGCTGCCAAAGTCAGACTTCGACCTTGATATCGCCGCTCGCCGGCATCACCACCGGCGCGGGCATCGCCCGTGCAAGCCGCACGCGCGTGACGCGCGTCGCCTCGGCGTCAACGATTGTGATGGAGACGCCGTTGTGCGTCATGACCTCGCCGCGGGCGGGGATTCGGCCCAGCGTGACGGTGATGAAGCCGCCCACGGTGTCGTAGTCCTCGCCCTCGGGCAGCTCGATGGAAAGGGTTCGCAGCTCTTCATTGGCGTCGGCGATGTATGTTCGCGCGTCGATTTCCGCAGAGCCTTTGGAAGCGTCGATCTTGATCTCATCTTCGGCGTCGGCGGGGCGTTCGTACTCGTCCTGAATATCGCCGAAAACTTCTTCGACGATGTCCTCGATCGTGACAAGGCCCGCGGTGCCGCCGAACTCGTCGGCGACGATGGCGATATGCACGCGCTTGGCAAGCAATTCGCCCAGAAGCTCGCGCACCGTTTTGGTTTCGGGCACGAACACAGCGGGACGGATGATCTGGCGGAGGCTGAAGGTGCGACCCCCGCGGCTGCTCTCGCCCGCAAGCCAGCGCATCAGGTCTTTCACGTAGAAAATCCCCACGACGCGGTCGATGGTGCCGTCGTACACCGGGACGCGGCTGTGCCCGCCCTTGCGGATGGTGGCGGTGACGCGGCCCAGATCGACCGAGACATCCATCGCCTCCATCTCGGTTCGCGGCGTCATGATCTGGGCGACGGTGGTGTCGCGGAAGCTCACGACCGCCTCGATCATCTGCTTCTCGCTGTCGTCAAACTGGCCCTCGTGCAGGCCGTCCTCGACGACGGAGAGCACCTCGGCCTTCATCTCGTCGGCCTGATCCTGAGCGGTGTGACCGGCGAGCCTGCGCACGACCTCGTCGAAGAATCGCACGATGGCCTGCAGCGGCTTGGTGACCCAGTACACGACGCGGATGAAAAGGGCCCAGGTGTAGACAGCCTGCTCGCCCGCGTGGCGAGCGACGCTTGCAGGGATGACCAGGCCAAACACCCAGACAACAAGCCCGATGGTGGGGACGCCGAGGAGGACATCCGCGCCGCCGGGTGTTTCGCCGCGGAAACCGGCGACGGCGAGGGTGGTGCAGACGGCGGCGAGGGCGTTGCAGGAGATGCGAAGCAGTGCGATGGCGTGGGCGTGGCCGCTGAGGTCTTCGAGGATGCGGCGGAGGTAGCGGTCGGAGGCGGGCCGATTCATCCGTGCCGCGATCTCTTCGAGCGCGGGGCGCGAGAGGTCGGAGAGGGCGTAGAAGAGCGCGGAGAGGAAGCCCCCCACGGAGACGGCTGCGACGGCGATCCAGATCCATCCGGTGGCGTTCATGGCATCGCCTCCGGTCGTGCCGGGCGTCTGTACACCGCGTCCAGACCCAGGGCGGCCAATACGCGGTCCTCGGTCTCGTGCATCAATGAAGCGGCGTCGTCGTCGTGGTCGTCGTGGTCGAAGCAGTGCAGGATGCCGTGGATGATGTACAGGAGCAGCTCGTGCTCGACATCGACACCCCGCGATGCGGCCTGTCTGTGTGCCTCGTCGATGCACACGACGAGGTCGGTGTCGAGCGGGCCCTGAGCGGCGTCACGAAGATCGAAGGTCAGCACGTCGGTCGTGCCGGCGATTCCGGTGTGGCGCTCGTGGAGCCTTGCCATCTCGGTGTCGTTGACGATCCGGACTCGGACCTCGCCCGAGGCTGCAAGCTCGCTCATCGCGCCCCGGGTCCATTCGACGAGCCGCTGGCGACGGGTAAGGTCGGGCGCGGCTGAGTCGTCGATGACATCAACGTCGCAGCCTTCGGCGGCCCGATTGGCCCCTTGGCAACAATCACGAAGATTGCACGAGTGAGCGTCCATAGATCTCAAACCCACCATTCCTAACCAGTATCCACGCAAGGCATGGTATCGCCAAGAGGCAGCTTGGTCCCTTCACGAACCGCGGGTATCGCAAGTTGTTCGTATATAGTACGATATACAGAAGGGTTAAAGTTGTACTTCTGACCGACCTAGAACACGCAATGCCCCTTTCAGAGACCAAAAATTGAACTGGCCATTGCTGTCGGGACAGTGTTTCTGCTCGCCGTCCATCTGGCAGAAGCAGTCGCCTTGGTGGCTTTGGACGCGGGTTGAGTTGGACTGAAAGTGGACTGCGCCCTCGGGGAGTCGCAGTTGACGTGTGGGGCGGCGGTCCCAGGTGGCTCCGAGTTTGACGGCCCACGCTAGCACGTCGGCGATGGTGTCGGCTGGGAAGAAGGCAAGTTCGAGCAGGCCGTCGTCGATGTGTGCATGTCGGGCTGGGTTGAGGCCCCAGGCGTAATGGCGGCTGTTGCCGACGATGAGCATGCCGCGTTCGCGCGACACAACGAGACTGTCGCCCGACCAGATGGAGAGCTTGGGGATTCTGGGCACGATGAGCTCGGCGAGCACCGGGCGGAGGTAGCTGGCGACGGAGATGGGCCCCTTGCGGGTGTCTGAGAGCCGGTGGATGACGCCCGCGTCGGGCCCGAAGCTGCACATGAGGCTGAAGAGATCGTTGTTGCACAAGCCAAGGTCGACCTGGGCGATACGGTTTGCCGCCAGTGCGGCGACGAACTGGGAGGGCTGGGCGGTGGTGCCGAACTCGCGGGCGAAGAGGTTTTCGGTGCCGCTGGGGATGTGATACACGGCGGTGGGAGCGTTCCGCAGGGCGTCCAAGGTCCAGTGGATGGTGCCGTCGCCGCCCGCGACGGCGAGCACGCCGACGCCCTCGATCTCTTCGCGCGACAGGGGGTGGCCAGGCCGGGTGGGGAGGAGAAAGGTGTCGTGCCCGGCGGCCGACGCGGCGGACGCGGCATCGTGGGCGAGCGCGGCGGCTTTGCCCTTGCCTGAGAGCGGGTTGAAGTGGACGGCGACTCGCACGGCTGAGAGTAGCGTGGGGCGATTTGCGTCAGTGCCCACGCGGCTCCCGGCTCCGGTATGCTGTGTATATGAACACACACACGATCGCCAGGAGTCTGTTCTTTCTGGTTGTAGCGACTGGAGCATTGGTCGCTGGTTGCGCATCGAGTGATCCCGAGCCCAACGTGGTGCTCGCGGAGGACATCAGTCTTGAGCGATCGCGGGTGATCGCGGTGCTCGACAAGCTGCACGAATCGGCGGCGAAGGCGGCACTCGCCGAGTACATGAGCTGCTATGCGCCCGACGCGATCTTTCTGGGGACCGACGCGAGCGAGCGATGGAACATGACCGAGTTCTCGCTTTTCTGCAAGCACTATTTCGAGCAGGGCAAGGGGTGGAAGTACACGTCGATCGTGGGACGGCGGTTCGTTCACATCGCCCAGGAGGGCAAGTCGGCGTGGTTCGACGAGGCGCTGTGGAACGAGAAGTACGGCGCGTGCCGCGGCTCGGGCGCGCTGCGCAAGTCGGTCGACGGGTGGCAGATCGTGCAGTACAACCTGACGATGACGGTGCCCAACGCCCTGGCCGAGAAGGTTGCTCAGATGACGCGTGACCTCAAGCCCGCGGGTGAGAAGCCCTGAAAGACCACATGAGATCAACCGAGTACCCCAATCTTGTCGTCTTCGACCACCCGCTGATCCAGCACAAGCTGAGCTGGATTCGCGATCAATCGACCAGCTATCGCCCGTTTCGCGCCTTGCTCTATCAGATCGCGGGGCTCATGGTGTTCGAGGCGTCGAGATCCTTTGAGACCGTGCCGGTCGAGGTTCAGACGCCTGTCGAGCGAGCTGTGTGCAGACGGCTGGCGGGGACGATCACGGTGGTGCCGGTGCTGCGGTCGGGGCTTGCGATGGCGGAGGGTATTTTGGAGATGATGCCCGAAGCGCGGGTCGGGCACCTGGGCCTTGCGCGGGATGAGAAGACGTTGGAGCCGGTTACCTATCTGCGCAAGTTGCCCAAGGGCTTGTCGGATGGGCCCGTGGTGCTGGTCGATCCGATGCTGGCGACAGGCGGCTCGGCGCGCGCGGCGATCTCATTTCTCAAGGAGGCTGGCGCGATCGATATCCGCATGATCGCGCTGGTAGTTGCGCCCGAGGGCGTGAAGCGCATGCTGCGAGAGCACCCGGAGGTGACGATCTATGCGGCTGCGCTGGATCGGGAGCTGAATGAGCACGGGTACATCTGCCCGGGCCTTGGTGATGCCGGTGACCGGATGTACGGGACGGTTTGATACTGGACTGTCTGGGCACTCAAAGGCGATCAGGTAGGCGGGCTGCCCGATGGTGGACCTGATGGGCCTCCGCCAGATCCACCGCTCGCGCCACCGCCACCACGCCGGCGTCGGCGTCGGCGGCGACGTTTGCGGCTTTCGTCGGTTGAGCCCGATGGTCCGCCTGCCGGTGGCAATATCTCGTTACCATCGGCGTCAAAGACGATCTCGTCTTCGGGGCCGTCGGTATCGGGGCCGACGCCCTGTGGCGAGCCACCTGCTGAAGGGCCGGAGGATTGGGCGGGTCCGTGAGATGGCCCCTGAGGCACACCTTGCGAAGGGCCTTGCGGAGGCCGCTGCGGAGATCTGTGCGGGGGCTGGGGACGATCGCGATCAGATGGGCCTGGTCTTTGGTTGCCGGGCGGACGGCTTGCCTGCGATGAATCGCGGCCCTGGCCGCCGGACGATCGGTGTGCGGGCTGGCCTGTCGAAGGTGATGCGGTTTGAGCGGAGGGCGGCATGGACGAACTGCCTGGTGAGCTTTGACCACCACGAGCGGGGCTGCCGCCGCGATCGGGACGTGGGCCATCGCGCGGGCCGCGGCGCTGCGGCATTTCCGCCGGGTCGGGTCTTGGCGGCATGACTTTGTTCTTGGGCGGGGTGAGCTCTTCGACCGGGACGGCGACGCGGCGGAGCTGGCCGTTGGCATCGGGCGTGTCGAGCTCGATGAGTACGAGCTGGGTCAGAATTTGGCCGTCGAGTACCAGGCCGTCGCCCTCGGGGGTGCCGACGCGGCTCTTGCGCCGCGGGAGTTTGCCTTTGAGGTCTTCGTAGGTCTGGTCCTCGTAGCGGAGGCAGCACATGAGGCGGCCGCAGCGGCCGCTGATCTTGAGGGGTTCGAGCGTTGCCTTCTGCATCTTGGCGGATCGCATCGAGACGGGCTTGAGTACTTTGAGGAAGCTTTTGCAGCAGCAGTACTGGCCACACTTCTCGTAATCGGCGGTGAGACGGGCCTCATCGCGGGCACCGACTTGTCGCATCTCGACGCGCTCGCCGAGCTCCTGAGAGAGCTCGCGGGCAAGATTGTGGAGTTCGAGGCGATGCTCGCTGAGGTAGTAGGCGGTGGCGCGCTCGCCGCCAATGATCTGCTCGACCTCGACGACCTTGACGTCGAGACCCAGGCGGGCGACGACGCCGCGTGCGCGGGCTTTGAGCTCGTGCTTGCCCTGCTCGATTTTCGACTGACGATCGACGTCTTCTTTGACGGCCATTCTGACGACGCGGCCGTCGGTGAAGAAGGGGTAGTCGCGGCCCCCGGAGTTCTCGATGTATTGGAGCATGTCCTTGCGGGAGACGCTCTTGGAGCAGCCGCTGTTGGGGCAGGTGCTGGTGAGCATCTCGCCAAGCTCGGTGCCTCGAAAGGTTCGGACGATGAGCTTGCTGCCGCAGCCGGGTTTGGCAGCGCTGTCGTTTGGAAACTCGCCGACAAGCCCCATGGACCCGAAGCGGACCACGAGGGTCTTGGGAGCCTTGAGTGCTTCGTAGACCTTGCGGTCTTCTTCTTCCTGGATCTTGACGTCGGCCTCGAATTGTGGGAGCGGGAAGATTGGCATGGTGTGTCGGGGAGGCCTGGGAGGAAGTCGAGATTAGTTGCGGCCAAGGGCCTTGGCCCGCGCCTCGGCGAACATCTGCGGGACAGCGACTTTCTGGACGAGCTGGAAGGAGGTCATGCTCTCGACGCGGTACGCGAGGAGGAGTTCACGCCGCTCATCGAGAACCAGAAGGACATCCTCCAGGCTGACGTCGTGTGTCATGAGGGTGAGGCTTCCTTGACGCGCGACCATGGTGGCATCGGCTGAGGATTCGAGCAGCCCGATTGAGCCACCCGAGGAGAATCGGCTCCCGATCTGGGCCGCCGACAGCACTGCCAAGAGAGCGGCCGAGAGCCAGAGCGTGAGGTTGAGTCGGGGGCGGGCAGTCGTGGGTGTGTCCATGGAAGGTTCCGCGAATGGGATTGGAGTTGTGTTCGAGGGCCTGTTCAACTGGCTTGATCAGGGCTTGTTCAGCGTGCGGGTGCGACGGCGGAATCGGCGTCGAGGTTGCGGTAGCCGATGCCCGTGAGCGACTTGCGTCCCTGATCCCACCGGACGGCGATCAGCTCGCGGTTGAGCGTGTCGACGACGTAAACCACTTCGGCGCCTCCCATGACGGTGCGGCCCGAGACCATCGCGTACTCGCCGCGGACGCGAGGCTGCACGTTTGGTTGTGCGCTCGCGCCCGAGGAAGGCCAGAAAGAAACCAGAGCAAGAAGAGCCACCAGTGCGAGGTTGAGCGCGAAGAGGCGGCGTGTGGATCTGCGGTTCATGGCGACTCCTGATGCGTGGCGGAACGGTTGCGGGCTTAGTCCTGGTGGCCACGGCGGCTTGGGATGGTTGTGATGCCGACCACCACGCCAATGGTGAGAAACGCGAAGAGGTAGGGGACGATGGGGTTTGGTTCCTCAAGCTTGCTGTACGATGGTGGAAGCGGCGGTTCTTCCTCCTTTTTCTTGTTGCCCGGCTGCGCCATGGCGGCGGTTGCGAGGACACAAACCGCGAGCAGCGCGGTGGTCAATGGTGAACGGGAACGGGAATGGCTGGGGTTCATGGTGCTCATCCTATAGGACTTGGCGGGCATCGGTTGATCGACCCGAGAACATACGCGGAAATCTATGTTTGGTTCCTGAAAGGGCGACCTTGAGCACGATTGTGCCCACAGGCCTCACCAGGGGCAAATCTGAGGGTGTGGCGGGTCGATAAAGCGTGTCTGGAAGAACTACCGCGCATGGCTCCGATCGTTGCCGACAATCTCGTGGTTGTGCTGCCCAAAGGGATGTCTCTGGGCGCGTGGAATCGTGTCGGACAACTGGAACGAGAGTGGGCACTCTATCGCTCGCTCGCACCGGCTTTCGGGCGGCTCGTGCTGGTGACCTATGGAGATCGTTCCGAGCTGGAATTGGCGGAGCGATTGCGGGCAGAGATGCCCGCCGGCACGGAATTGCAGTGCGTCTGGAACGACCAAGATCAGTGCGAGCCCGAGTATCCGGGCGGGTTGCCCGCGCGGGTGGTGGGTGAGCTCTCCCAACGCGGGTCGGCTCTTGTCCGAACCCACCAGCTTTCGAGTGGTGCCATTGCCGTGGAGATCCGCGACGCGCTCCAGAGGGCCGGACACACGGCTGCCTTGCTCACGCGTGGGGGTTACTTGTGGTCGAGGTTTGCGGCCCACGAGAGTGGACCAGATTCAGTGCCAGCCCGCGAGGCAGCGGGGGCCGAGCGGGTGCTGTGCCGCGCGGCGCAGGCGGTCGTGGGGACGACGCAGGAGATGGTTGCGGACTTGTGCTGGCGGTACATGCTCGACCCGGCGCGAGTGTTTGTGGTGCCGAACTTCGCGTTCTTTGACGAACAGGAGCCTGTGACGGCGACGGAGCGAGACCGGGGACTGATCGTGTGCTCGGGAAGACTGAGCTCGCGCAAGCGGGTTGGAACGCTCATCGAGGCGATGGCGGCACTTCCCGATGAACTTAGGGCGGAGGCAAGGCTCGAAGTGATCGGCGTCGGCCGGGAGATGTCGTCGCTCGCGGCGGCGGCGCTGGCAAGCGGGGTCAGGGTTGAGTTTGTCGGCGTGCTGCCATACGAGCAAGTTATCGAGAGGCTGTCGCGGTGTGCGATCTTCGCCCAGGCGTCGGAGCTCGAGGGGCATCCCAAGGGTGTCATCGACGCGATGGCAGCCGGAGCCGTGGTGGTGGTGGCGGATTCGCCGGGTCTTGGGACGATTGTGAAGAATGGTGTGACAGGCATTCGGGTGCCCGGGGGCGACGCCGAGGGCTTTGCCAACGCGTTCATGGGGTTGTTGAACGACACCGATTGGCGTGAGATGCTGGGCTCGGCAGCGGCGCGAACGGCGCGGGCGGAGCTGGGGTTGTCGCGAGTCGCCGGCCTTGAGCTTGAGGCGTGCCGTGCGGCGATGAGGCACGCGTTGCCGAGATCCAAGGCCGCGTGAAGCGGCGGGTGTCAGGGCTCTGGCCTTGCGCGGTGGGCGGCCAACAATGAACGCGATGACGCTCCGATTGCCAAACTCGCTCTGGAGACCACTGGGGGCGAAGGCCTTCGCGCTCACGTTCCACAATTGGTACGGTCTCCGCGTGCGAATCCTTCGTGCGTTCGGTGCGAGCATCACGTCCACGGCCCGCGTGAGGCCCTCGGCGCGTATCTCGTGCCCGTGGAACCTGACGATCGGGCATGAGGCGACCATCGGCGACCAGGCAGTGATCGAGAGCGAGAAGCCGGTGTCGATCGGGGCGTTCGTGACGGTGAGTCAGTTCACGCATCTCTGTACGCAGCAACTCTGGCCTGGGGGGCCGGGCCCTGCGCCGATAGCGATCGGGCACGATGGGTGGATCGGGGCGGAGGCCTTCGTGGGGCCGGGTGTACGCGTGGGGCCGGGGGCGATTCTGGGCGCGAACTCCAGCGCGTTTGAGGGTCTGGAAGCGTGGACGATCTATGGCGGAGATCCGATCCGGCGGCTCAAGGATCGGCCACCACTTCCGCCGCTACCTGAGGGCGTCGAGCCCGGCGGTGTTCTGGCGGCTGCGGAGTGACCCGACCTGTGGCAAGCGCGTCAAAGCCCATTCTCGCGTGCGTTGTCCCGTTCATGTCGCCGTTTCGGCTGCACTTCTTTCGACGCATCGCTCGCGAGATGCCCGAGTTTCAAGTCGCGACTTTGGTGACGCAGAATCCCAGTGAGAACGTCTGGGATTACGGCGAGCATCCGGAAATCGGGCTGATGAACTTCGGGCAGGAAACTCCCTGGCAGCATTCGGCGCCGGTGTGGAAGAGCGTGCCGGCCGACTTGCGGGCTGGCGGGCGCATTGTTGAATGGATCGCGGCCCGCGACGTGCGGGCGGTGTTTCTCGCGGGATACGCGTATCCATCGCACACGAGACTGATTCTTTCTTGCCAGCGCCGCCGCGTGCCGTTGATGTTGTGGGGTGACAGCAACGTGCTGGGCGACCGCTCGACTGGGATCAAGCGCGTGGTGAAGAACGCGCTTCTCCCGCTGTTGATCGGCAGGTGTGCAGCGATATTGCCATGCGGGACCAACGGGGACGCGTTCTTTCGCAGGTATGGCTCGCGCCCAGATCGAACGTTTCTGTGTCCCGCCGAGCCAGATTACGAGCTGATCGATCACCCCCGTGAAGAGTTGTTGAGAGCGGTGGGGGAGAAGTACCTCCTCGACCCGGCGCGAAAGCGCTTCATGTGCTGTGCAAGGCTCGTGGGTCTCAAGCGGTACGACGCGGCAATCGACGCTTTCTCCCAGGTCGCGGCGGAGCGGCCCGACTTCGACCTGCTGATCGTCGGCGATGGGGAGATGCGGGCTGCGTGGCGGGCGCGCGTGCCGGAGCATCTCGCGTCGCGCGTGCTTTGGACTGGATTCGTGAAGGACGCTGCGGAGATCGCGGCCCTCTATCGCTGGTGCCACGTGCTGGTCCATCCGGGCGACTATGAGGCGTGGGGAATGGTGATCGTCGAGGCGGCGGCGGCGGGAATGTCCATCATCGCGAGCCATGTGGTCGGGGCTGCGCCAGATTTGATCCGCGACGGGGAGAGCGGGCTGATCGTGCCCCCGGGCGATGTCGCGGCGATTGCGATGGCAATGCACGAACTGACGACGGCTGAGAACTTTGAGCCCGCCCGCGAGGCGTCGCGGGCCGTTGCTCGAGCGTGGCGAACGGATCACGACCCCATTGTTGGCCTGCGAAATGCGATTCGCGCCATCACTTGAATGCCGGACCCCTCGCGTGTGGACAAAGGGCGCCCATCGACCTCTAATTGCGGCGATGGACCTCGAATTGTTCCAGCGTGTCGCCAAGGCTCTGGCCGATCCGCAGCGGTTTGCGCTGCTGGAGCGGATTGCGCGCGAGCCCGAGGTGCCTTGCATGGTGCTGGTGGACGAGTTCAACATCACCCAGGCGACGATCTCGCATCACTTGAAGGAGCTTGGGGAAGCCAAGCTGATCGTGTGCCGCCGCGAGGGCAAGTGCTGCCACTTCAAACTGCGAGCCGAAACGTTCTCCGCGTACCAGAAGGAACTCGTGCGGCGCGTGCCGTTGATCAAGCCCCGACCAATCAAGCCCCGACCAATCAAGCCCCGGCGGCTCGTCAGGAAGTAGTCGGCCGGGTTCGAGCGCCACCGACTGTTCGCTCGATTCCCAGCGGGTTGTTCTCGCGTAGCTCGGGCGGTAAGAGCGGGTCGGGTGTGTTCTGGAAGCAGACGGGGCGGCACCACCTGCGAATGGCCGAGTGCCCGACCGCGGAAGTGTCCGGCCGATTGCACGACGGGAAAGGCCCGCTGTGGACTATCGCGGCGATCACTTCGACTCCGGTGGGCACGCCATTGAAGATGAGCCTGCCGACCCTTCGGGCAAGACGAGATCGCACGTCGAGCGCGAGCGGCGAGGCTGCGTCGGAGGAAGCAAGCCAGATTGAGCCGGTAAGGCTACCGCGAACGAGTGTGGCCGCTTCGACGAGTTCGAGCTCGTTCTCGCACACAACAACGACCCCGGCGGGCCCGAAGCACTCATCGGCGAGAGTCGCGTGGCGGCGGAATGTGCTGAGAGTTGTTCGTAGCAGTGCGGCGGTCGCCTGGATGGGCTCGCCTTCGCCCACCGAGACGTTCGCGCTTCCAACGAGGAGTTCCACGTCGGTTGTACCGGCGATTTCACGCAGGCGATGCTCGTATCCCGAGCGGATCCGCGGCGAGAGCATCACCATCGCTGGCAGTCTGCCAATCGCGGCGGCGAGTACCTCAACAAATTGCTCCGTGGCTTCACCCTTCACGACAAAGATCAATCCCGGGCACGTACACATCTGTCCCGACGATGCGGTCGCGCTGGCGGCGAGTTTGTCCGCAATCGTGGCACCATCGGCGGCGATCGCTCCGGGTAGCACGAAGACCGGGTTTGCGCTCCCCATCTCGGCGAAGACGGGGATCGGCTCTGGGCGGGCGTTTGCGAGCGCGACCAGGGCCATCCCGCCGGTGGTTGATCCGGTGAACCCGACGCCGCAGATCGCGGGGTGACGAACAAGTTCCTGGCCCACGGCAAGATCGCGGTCGCCGCCCGCGGGCAAGTTTGCGAATGTGCCGGTGGGGAATCCCGCGCGAGCGACCGCTGCCGCCATGGCCTTTGCGACAAGCTCGCCTGTGGCTGGGTGTGACGGATGTCCTTTGACGACGACGGGGCAGCCAGCGGCGAGTGCCGACGCGGTGTCACCGCCGGCGGTGCTGTACGCGAGGGGAAAGTTGCTGGCGCCGAAGACCGCGACGGGGCCCAGCGGAGTCAGCATGCGGCGCAGATCGGGCTTGGGGAGGGGCGTGCGGGAGGGATTGCCGTGGTCGATGATCGCCTCGACCCAGGACCCTTCGCGGACAAGTGCAGCGAACATGCGGAGTTGAAACACCGTGCGGTCGCGCTCGCCCGCGATGCGAGGGGCCGCAAACCCCGTCTCGCGGCACGCGGTGTTCACCAGGTCATCGCCCAAGCGTTCGATGGATGCGGCTGCGGCATCGAGCAGATTCGCGCGATCGGCGCTGGGACGGGCTGAGATCACCTCAAACGCGCTCCACGCTGAGGCCGCAGCGAGGTCTATCTCGGCGGCGGTCGCGGCGGTGAAGGATCTTTCGCTTGGGCGTCCGGTGGAGGGCTCGATGGCTGCGAAGCGGCTGGGCTGCGTGATGAAACTCATGGTCACTTGTAGGATGGTCGCAACGGCGAGTCGTTTGCGCAGGCAGGGTTCAGGGCCTGGGTAGGAGCTCGTAGCGCTCCGGAGCCTGACCCGCGAGGACCAGGATGGTGCGGTGTGTCCAGCGGCGAAGATCGGTGGCGTCGCCCAGGAGATATTCTCCCACGCTGCGAATCTCGGGCTTGGGCGGGCCGGTCTGGGGTTGCTCGGTGTCGTTGGTTGGGCCCGAATCGCCCTGGGTCGCTTTGCTCCAGTCCGAATCGGGCAGCTCGGGGACCAGCAGCAGCACTTGCCCGCGCGGGATGCTGATTTCCAGCGAGAGTGAGGCGAAGATCTGGCCATCGTCCTCGATGCGCCTGAGCTGTGGGGGGCGGAGGACGAAGGCCGAATCGGGCGGGCGGGGCGGCTCTTCGTGCTGAATCACGATGGCGACGCGGACAACCGCGCTGAAGCCCGGGTCGGGCGATGAATTGACAAGCTCGCCCGGCGCGATCCAGGATCGGAGCAGGAGTCTGAGACGACCTGGACCGAGATTCACAGGCCCATCGTTGAATCGCACCGTTCGGCCGCTTGCCCACGGAGTCCCCGAGAGCGCGGCACTCCACCTGGGCGATTGTTCGAGCAAGGAGCCGCGCCGGTCCCACTCCCCGCCGATCACCCCCAGCACGCGAGACAGATCGCCGGCAGGGATCAGCAGGGGCCTGAGCCCGGCGGCCCGCAGCTTCATGGCGGCGGCAACGAACGCCGGGCCGGTGCCGACTGGCAGGTCGGCGAACTCGTTGAGCGCGCGCGCGACTCGCTCTTCCGAGGGTTCCTGGATGATCCAGGTTGACACGAGCACCCCGACGTTGCCGCCGCTGTCGCCTGTTGTTGGGGTTGGCGTGCCCGCGCAGCCGCCGGTGGTCGCCACGACCAGGGCGAGCACGAAGCAGGAACTGGCAAGCATGAGGGCGTGATGCCGGCGCGACACTCGTGGACTCCCGGGCGATCGTCCGATTCGTTCAGGCTGGCCCGGTGGTTCCGGGAAGTGGGGCGGGCTGATCGTCAAAGTCGTTGACGCGGTCGATGAGGCGGCGGATGAGCCCGAACTTGGACTTGGTGTGCGTGAAGGCGAGGCGGGGCAATTCGGGGTGCTCGTCCTCGGCCTCGTAAGGCCCGCGCTGGACAATCTTGCCCGATTTGATGAGGACACGGAACTCGTCGTTGAGCTGTTCCACCTGCTGGGGGGTGATGGGTCTTTTGAGGCGGATGACCAGGTCGTCCCGCACGTACCGCGAGGAGTGGTAGAGGCGGTAGAAGCGGACGATGTGCTCGCAGGCCTCGAGCGGGGTCTTGCAGACCTTGTATATGCCGCTGTCCTCGGAGTTGATGAACCCGCGCGAGCCCAGCTCGTCTTTGATGAACTTATCAAAGCCCCGCCAGTAGGTGCCGCCCGCTCCCTCGACGCAGACGATGGGGATCATCTGGCTCTTGCCGGTCTGGACGAGGGTGAGGGTTTCAAAGACCTCGTCGAAGGTGCCAAAGCCCCCCGGGAAAAGCGCGACAGCCTCGGCCTGCGACAGAAACATGAGCTTGCGGGTGAAGAAGTAGCGGAAGTGGATCAGCTTCTCATCGCCCGCGATCACATCGTTGGAGGTGGTCTCGAAGGGGAGGCGGATGGCGACCCCGAACGAGCCGGCGCGACCGGGACCGACGTGGCCAGCCTTCATGATGCCGTTGCCAGCACCGGTGATGCTCATCCACTGCTGCTCGGCCATGAGCCTGGAAAACTCGACGCAGGCGGCGAAGTCGGGGTGGTCTTCGGGCGTGCGGGCGGAGCCGAAGATCGTGACCTTGTGCGGGTCGGGATACTTGGCGAAGATGCGGTAGGCGTAGCGCATTTCCTTGACGGCGGTGGTGATGAGCTTGAGCTCGCCGGTGTTGCGACCGTCGGAGATGAGCTTGAGACTCGTCGAGAGCAGATCGCGCACGAGGCGTGTTTCGGCCGCGGCTGGGGCGGCGTTCACCGTTTCGAGGAGCTTGTCGAGCAGCTCGGCGACGCGCGGGTCTTCGCTGCGGCGATCGGGTGATTTGGGTGTGCCGGCATCGACAAGGCCGGTGAGTTCAAGGTTGAGGTTGTTGGTGTCGTTTGGCATGGGGTCGATTCTCCGCCCATCGAGCTGCTCGATGGGTCGAGTGGTCGCGGGTTCATACTTGGAGGGCAACTCCCCCCAGAGTTAACGCACTGGGGCCGAGGCTTCGAGCGGGCTGACCACCCGCGGCCTGTCGGTCGATCGGACGTTCTCACGCTCCATTTCGTTCATCCATTTGTCGCGGTCTCGATCCGACCCAAAGAGGCTTCCCATGGCCGACGTCGCGGAGTGGAAGGGCGTGATGGAGACTTTGGGGTCTTTGGCGGTTCCCTTCACACGGGTGGTGACGAACTCGTTGCGAATGCTCTCGATGACGGTCGTGACCAGTGGCACGCGGTGGGCAGCCCGCGAGTTGAACACCAGGTCGAGCGAGAGATCGGGCCAGGCGATGGTTCCAAAGCCGCGAAGCTCGATCTCGGGCGAGAAGACGCTGATGCGGTCGATGGCAATGGTCTGGCCCGAGATGAGGAAGCTGGCACGGGCTGTGTCGAGCTTCTCCCCCGTGGGAATCTGGAAGTTACTGACCTGGATCATCGGGAGTAGCAGCGGAAAACTGAGCACCTCGCCTCCGCCGGCGACAAGCTGGCCCCGGCCGCGCCTGCTGCTCGCGTCGCCCACGACGCCACCCAGCGTGACGTTGCCTTCGAGGAGTGCCGACTGGGCTGTCGTGTGTTGATTGCGTGTTCCGTCATTCTTCAGGTCGGCCAGCACGCCCTCAAGCTCGATGCCCGACAGGTCGATCCGCGTCTCAAAGGCCTTGCGGCCGTCGGGCTTTGTAGGGTCGAGGGGCCGCAGGCTGGCCTCGCCGGCGATGCGGCCGCCGTGGCAGTCTGCGGAGATGTGCGGCACAAGTGTCTGCCCAGGAGTTGCGCCGCGAAGTACAAGGGCCTTGACGTTGGCGACTCTCACCCCGGCGAGGTCTCCTTCGGTCAGTGTCCCCGAAAGCTGGAAGGTCGATGCACCCGAGGTCGAGACGCCCGACGTGAACTCCACTACGCCGTTCGCCTTCGCGACATCGACGCCCAGATCCGCCGAGACGCCAGTGAAGCGGATCATGCCGGCGGCGGTGACGGCGGGCTCGACGCCCTCGCCGGGCGGATAGATCAAACCGATTGAGATTCCCTGAAAGTTCGCATCGCCGCTTGCGCCGAGTTTGAGGTCGCTCGCGTAGGTACGCACAGTGTTGGGCAAGAGGGACCGCAGCGAGCCAGGGAACCCGTGGCTCCTGGCGTCAATGGCAAGGTTGATCGCCGCAGAGCCGTCGGGCAGGATGTTCCATCCGCCATCAAGGGCGCCCGACCACTCGGGATTGGAAAGCGAGAGCTTCTCGAACGTCCCCTCTCTGTTCTTGAATCGCACAACACCCGACGCAACCTGGCTGGCAACGTCCGTGCCCTCGGCGGCAACGGCGAGACTTGTGGGTGCGAGCGTGCCCTCGACAAACCATTCTCTTTCGCGGCGGGCGAGTGTCATGGCGAGCCCGAACTCACCGCGTGGCTTGCGATCATCGTAAAACGCGGCGAACTGCTTTCCGGTGCGATCGTGGACCACGAGCCTGGTCAAGGGCGATTCGAATCGAGCACCGGCCACATTCACCTTCAGTCTCTCGGGCTTGGATTGGTCAGTCGTCCCCGCGACCTTGGGCTCTCCAAGACCCAGCGAGCCATCGAGTGAGAGCACGCCGCCGTCGGTGTTGTCGATGGTGAGAGGCCCGTGGATGCTGGCGAACGAGAGCCAGAGATCATCCGACCCGCTCAGCAACACCGAGCCCGTTGCCGGTCCGAGCTTGATTGCCACGGGCGTGTTGCCGGCATGTTCGGGTGTGTACCTGAAGCCGAAGCCCTGCGGAAGCGTTCCAGTCACCGATATTTCGAGCGGGCCGCGTTCGCGGCCTTTGAGCGATGTAACCACGTCGACGATGCCACTTGGCATGTACTTGTCGCGAAGATCGCCGAGTATCCGGGCTGTCTCGGGCGAGAAGGCCGCGACCACGTCGTCAAGGGCGAGGCTCGCGTCGGTGTGCCGCAGGTGGATGTCGGTGCTGAATCGTTCGACGGCATCGGCCGCGAACGCCGCCCTCGTTTCGACCTCGAACCGCCCCGTGGGCGTGTTCGCCGTTTCTACTTGCGACGGAGAAATATCGCCAGACAACGCGAGTTTGAGAGCATTGTCGTCGACGAACAAATCGCCCGCCATCGCACCAAGCTTCACGCGGCCCGGTGCGGCCACGCCCGGCAGGCTGACCGCGTCCTTCCACTTGACCGCAGCGGAGAAGGTGGTCTCGCCGCCGTCCTTGTCATTGATCTTCACCTCCGCGTCGCCCGCGCCGATCAGCCTCATCGCCGACAGAGCCTCGCCGAGTGTGCGGGGCTTCTCACCCTTGGCTGCGGCGTCAGAGTCGAGTGGGCGGTCTCGCGCCGGGATGGCGTTGAGCAGAATCTCATCGAACGGGATGCCCCTCGCGCTGATGGCGATCTCGGTGTCGCCCCCGTCACCCGTGGAACTGAAGTCGGCCTTTGCGGTCACGGTCGCGTCGCCCCCGCGGACGGTCGCAAAGCGCCCGCCAACCACCGACAGCACCGTGTCGTCGATGCGAAGTTTCACGTCTTGTGCGACCACTGCCACGGGAAACTTTCGTGGCAAGAGTCCGGCCCGGGGAATCTCGATGTCGATGAGCTGCACCCATGGCATGTCCTTCCCGTACGCCGATTCGAGCTTCATCTTCACGTTGCCGCGGCCGCCTAGGGCGAATGCCGGCACACCCGTCTTGGTGGCCGCCTCGTCCTCTGGTGCGCGGATCATGCCCTTGGCGAGCAACTCGTCGTACTTTTCGCGGCAAAAAAGCGTGTCGATGATCTTCCGGCGGCGCGGCCCCAGCCCATCCTCAAGCGTCGAATCGACGGGCACATTGCGCATGTCGAAATCGAGCGAGACTTTCGCATACTCGTCGAGCGGGCTGATGACACCCGAGACGTGGATCGTCGCACCGCTCGGGGCTGTCCCGTCAACGCGTTTGATCTGGAGCGAGGTGTCGTCGAACTCAAAGAGGCCCGACATTGCACCGAACCGGTATGGGAACCGCACGAACGACGCCGAGCCATCCCGAAACTCGATCGTTCCGTTCACCTTCGGGTCTTCGCCAGCCTTTGCACGCGTGACAACGACGCGCGTGTCGAGCGTGCCGGTGGGGCTCGAGAACATCGCCAGCTTCTCGTGTACACGGTCGGGCAGGAAGGGGGACAACCTGGGCCGTTCCTTGAGCTCAAACCCGCTGGAAACCAGCACGCACTCGAAGGGGGAGTTGATCGACACGCCGTTCCACTTCAGATCGACAGTATACGGCAGATCCTCAATTCGTCCTTTCAGTGTTGCAACCGCCTTGCCACCCAGGACGCTGAGACGGCCTCCGACATGGTTCATCCTCGGCCTCTTCGACGCGCCGGGCACCGCCGACTTGCCCTCGAAGGGCAAGGTGACGCCCACGTCAACCAACTCAATGGTCGCCTCGATGCTCCTGAGCCGCTCTTCGCTGGTCGCCCCCGGCGTTGGGAAGGTGTAGGCAAAGGTCGCTGCGGGCATCTCACCCCTGAGCGACATCACGCCCACCAGGTCGCGGGCCGATTCGGGGACACTCCCCCCGTCGATCTCGTCGAGCGTGAGTCCCGTGAGCTTTGCCTCAAGTCTCTTTGCGTTCCATCCACCCGCGAGAAGCAGTGGCGAGCCAGATCGAACGTCACCCACCTGCCGCAACGCGAATGTGTATGAGCGCGTCGCGGGCTCGGGCAGCAGGTCGCCAGTGACCGCGAGGCTTCGCAGCACCCGATATCCGCCGGGCAGATCGTGCTCGCCCACCTCGATCCTGCCATCCAGCACGCGGATGAGCGGCAGCACCACCTCGCCCCCGCCTGTGTCGGCGAAGGTCGGGATGTTGGCCGAATTGTCCTTGGCCGATTGGCTGATGCGAAGCACGAGCCCCGTGACGTCAATCTCGCGGACCTGGGGCCCGCCCTTTCGCCAGAACTCCCACCACTTTGTCTGACAGGTAATGATCTGGGCGCTGACGAACGAGCGTGCCTCGCCCGAAACCCCCTCGCTCACCAGGCGCGCCCCGCGAATATCCACAGTGCCGTCGAAACGCAGTGTGACGGACGAAGCCTCCAGCGGCGCGCCGACGCGCGATGAGATCTGCGACATCAGAACCCACCGCGTCACGAAGCTGCGCGTGATGATCCACCACCCGCCCACAAGCGCCGCGACAACGCATCCAAGCACCACGAGCCTTCGCCGCGCACGCGAGCGCTTGGGTGAGAACGGCAGGCCAATGGCCGCACCGCCCGCCGAAGCGACGGTCCGGGCTCGGCTCTCTCCCTGCTCTCCAGCGTCAGCCATCGCCCTTAATGCCTCCGTCTCCGATTATAACGCGGTCAATCCAGGAAAGGATTGACCACGATTCCGTTGGGCGTGCATGTCACGTTCGAGTAACTTCGCAGGAGCATATTGGACCCGACATCAGGCCGTTGCAGCGGGCTGAGCGGCGTCGACGTTGAATCGTTCTCATTCACGAACAAATTGTCCCCGTGTTGACGTGTGCCGTTGACATCCAGCGAGTAGCCGATGGTGGAGGTCTTGGGGTCGGGGGCGTTCTCGAAGACCACGTGTGTATCGTTGTACCCGACGTTGCCCTCCCAGAACTTGGGCGAGCCGTGGATGAGCAGCGTGTTGCTGGACTGGCCGGTGTTGCCGGGGACCGGGATCCATTGCGATGCGGAGCCTTCGTACTCGGGGCCGCGGTTGCCATAGACCGCTTCGGTCGAGCCGAGCGTCATTTTCCAATAGCGACCGCGATTGCCAAAGGGTGCGTTGTGGGCGTAGGACAGATTCCCGAACTCGGGGCGGCGGCGACCAACGCCCGCGCCGGTGCCCGACTCGCCGGGCACACCTGCGAACCCTGGATCCCACAGAGCGCCCGCAGGGACGCGCGCCCGCGAGGGTGATTTTTCATAGTCGGTGTCGACGACGATGTTGGGATTCGATTCCGCGGGTGAGATCAAGAGTGAGGGCAGCAGAAACTCGCCGTAGATCAGCACCGACATGATATTGCCAGAGTTGTCCTTCTCGTACGCACAGTTTGCGAGCATCGTCGAGTCGTTGCCGTCGAGTAGGCTGGGTCTTGGGTAGTCGTCTTTGTTGTTTTGCGCAAAGAACGTCATGCTCTGGATGCCCGATCGAACGTTTGACGCGCACTTGAGGGCTCGCGCCAGATTTCGCGCCTTACCCAGCGCGGGGAGCGTCATGCTGATCAGCAGTGAGATGATCGCAATGACCACCAAGAGCTCGATCAGCGTGAAGCCACGAGAAATCCGGTCAGTGTCGCGCATCGTCGGCCTTTCCGGCGACACACCGTTGCCAGTGCCGCCCGTCTGTCTGTCGGTCAGACGTGCAGTCTAACTGAGAATGGGCCGCCCGGGTGCCGAAGGGTCAAAATCAGCGCGTATTTGCGTCAGGCACCCACCGTGGCACGCCATCGACGTGCTGTCCGACCGACAATGCCCAGGAGAGGACTTGAACCTCCATGCCCTTGCGGGCGCTACCACCTCAAGGTAGTGCGTCTGCCAATTTCGCCACCTGGGCGGTGGTCCCCATGGTGTTTGGGGCCTCCATGATACGCCCACCAGCGCCAAGGTCGACCCATTTGGTCCACCAAGACACTTCCGCCGTCGCCTACGCTTGGATGCGCCCTGTGGGTACGTTGCCTGTTTGGGCCACTTGATCGCCTGCGTGCGCTATGAATCAGTCCGCGTCACAGATCACCAAGGCCTTTGCCACCCTCGCGGCCGATCTGGACGCGACCGGGATCTTTGGCAGAATCTCATTTGATGGCGCGCGAATCGAGTGTGCCGCACTCGCGTCGGCGTCGCCCGCCACATACCGCATCGAGCTCGGGACAGACGGGCTCTTCGTGTCGCTTGTCACAACGGATCGCTGGCTCAGCCAGTCGATCGAGGCCGACCTGATGAACACAGGCGACAAGATCGAAGAGCTTCTCGATGAAGAGCTGGCGGAACTCGACTGCCTGTGCACAGTGCCCAAGGTTGAGCACTTTCGCAGTGACGACAAGCTTTACACCTTTCGCTCGCCCCTGCCGATCCAGCCCGAGAGTCTCGACACGCCGGCCGGGCTCCTGTTCGCGCGGCAGCATCTTCTCGCGTATGAGGCCTGCTTTCGCAATTTGGGAGACATGGAAGGGAACCACGAGTGACATCTGCTGCCGGCAATCAGGCCTCGAGTCCGCTGCGCGTGCTCATGCTCGGGTGGGAGTTTCCGCCGTTCATCGCGGGCGGGCTGGGCGTGGCGTGCTACGGGCTCACCAAGGCGCTCGATCAGCTCGGGCACCAGGTGATCTTTGTTCTGCCGCGGCCCGTCTCGCGCTCGCACGCATCGCATGTTCGCCTTCTCTCGCCAGATGTGCCGATTCCTGTTGGTGGCCGCCGCGCCGGTGGACCGGGCACCACCGCCCGCGCGCAAGCCGCGGGCGAGCAGGGCTACAGCCTTCCGGGCTTCGATCACGCCACATTCCACGATCTGCCAGCAACGTTCGCGCATTCCTACGCCTCGTTCGCGCCCCCGCCCTGGCTGCCCGGCGCGCTGGGCGAGGACACCCGCGCGGGTCTGCGCAATCCCGATGGCTCGCCGGCTGTTGAGACGCCCGAGAGCCGCGCCGCTATGACGCAGCCTACCCCTCCGACTCCCATAGCCTCCAATGGCATGCACCTTGGTCAAGGCGGCGGCGCCGGCATGGGCTATGGCGGCGACCTCTTCGGCGACGCGGAGCGATACGCAAGGCTCGCCGTCGCGCTGGCGGCCCACGAAGACTTCGACGTCGTCCATGCCCATGATTGGCTCACGTATCAGGCGGGCGCGGCCGTTGCCAAGGCCTTCGGCAAGCCGCTCATCGTTCACGTCCACTCCACCGAGTTTGATCGCTCGGGCGACAGCATCAACCGCCAGTGCTTTGATGTCGAGCGGGCGGGAATGCTCGCGGCCGATCGCGTGGTCGCCGTCAGCGAGCTGACCAAGTCCATCTGTGTTCGCCGGTACGGGATCGCTGCGGGCAAGGTCGATGTGGTTTACAACGGCATCGAGAGCGACGCCCGGCAGCCCGTCCCGGGCGTCGAGGTTGAGTCCGACGACAAGATCGTTCTCTTCCTGGGCCGGATCACGATGCAGAAGGGCCCTGAATATTTCATCGCAGCAGCCAAACGCGTGCTGGAGAAATACGAGAAGGTCAAGTTCATTGTCGCCGGTTCGGGCGACATGGCACTGCGCATGGTCGAGCTGGCGGCGGGCATGGGAATTGGACACAAGGTGCTCTTCACGGGCTTCCTGCGCGGGCGGGACGTCGATCGCGCGTTCAAGATGGCCGACTGCTACGTCATGCCCTCGGTCAGCGAGCCCTTTGGCATCGCGGCCCTGGAGGCGATCCATCACGATGTGCCCGTCATTCTCAGCAAGACCAGCGGAGCGGCCGAAGTATTGACTCACGTCCTGAAAGTCGATTTCTGGGACACCGACGAGATGGCCAACATGATCGTCGCGGTCCTGCGACATCCACCGCTCTCCAACACGCTCCGCGAGCATGGTAAGTTCGAGCTGCATCGTCTGACGTGGAGCGGTGCGGCCGAAAGATGCGTGGCGTCCTATCACAAGGCGATGATGCCCGCAGGCAAGCTCACCACCGTCTGACCTTCTGGATCAAGACGCGGGCTCTTCGATTCGAGTTCGAGCGGGGGCCCCAACAGGCGCCAGCTCAGCCGCCAACGGTCTTGGGCTTCTTGGGATTGCCGTCGGGAAGTGCTTCGAGACGCTTACGACCATCCATCTGTTTCTGTGCCGCTGGCGTGAGCACGTCGCCCGACGCCGGGACGGGCTTGCCTTTGAAGGTCGGCGTGCCGCTGAAGTAGCCCATGCTCCAGGCGATCAGCCCCCCCGCAATGACGATCGCTGCGATAGCGAGCACAGCCTTCTTGGCTGAGGCGGGGTCACCCGCAGGGCCTTTGTCGCGCGACGCCGGGCGTGCTTGGGATGGGCCGTCGAGAGATGTTCTTGCCATGTGCGTACTCCTTTTTGGTGGCACGGTCCTGGTGGCACGGTTCTCCGAACCGTGGCTTTCGTACCTATCCCACGTCCCGCTTCTGGAAAAGTATGACCGCCAGCGAGAGGAACACCGAGATCATCGCGCCCGCGTGAACGACCGCCTCCAGCAGGTATTCCAGCGGCACGGGCTCGTTCTGGCTCACCGCGTCCAGCAGCCAGAAATAGTGCATGTTCGGGAGCACCGCCCACAACCCCATCGCGGCAACGTTGATCGAGGTGGGGCGGGCAAACACGTAGTCATCGGCCACTGGCGGGCGACGAATCCCCAGCGCGTGCCCACCAATGTGCCGCACAGTGAGACTCTTTCCGTCGGCCTTCGTGACAATCAGCGACGGCGGAACCGATGTGGCAAAGAGCTGATCGGTATCGTCTATCGCACCACCATATCCCTTGAACGAGGGAACCGCAAGGTCAAAGCCCGAGGCATTTGATCCATAATAGATTGAATCCCCCGGCTTGAGAGGTTTGTCGGGTGGCTTGCGGAGTTCGAGGTTGTACGTATCACCGGGACTGTCGAAGGCCTTCCGGGTCGGATCGGTGGGGGCGGCGACAACGACGTTTCCGATCTCGGAATTGGAATAGGCGAAACGGCCCACAAAGTAATTCGTGAGCAGAGAAGCCAGAAAGACTCCGAGACAGACAAAAATCGTCATGACCTGGTTGAGCCGTGCCGACGCGGCGAGGGCGACGCTGGTGAGGACGAGGGTTCCCAGTGTGAGTGCACAGCAGGCCGTGGTGATCTGTGGCTTGAAGTCAACGCCCATTTCCTGCCACTGCCACTTGGCTGAGACGTTGAGGAGCAGGAGGTAGGCAACGACCAGGGCGGGGGCCAGGATCACCATGGTAATCTGCGGGAAGTTCCAGCCATAGAAGAAGTTACACCAGCCGGCCAGTACCAGTGAGAGCCCGACCGCCCCGAGCCCAAGGAGGATGGCGGGGGCGTCGACGGTGTCGGAAGCGTTGCTCATGACGCCGTGGCGGATGGCCATGAGAAGGAAAATGATCATCGAGCCGACAGAGAGCAGGATGGCCCCGGACACGCCCAGGTATTTGCCGATGATGACGATGGGGCGGCCGATGGGCTTGCTGACCACGGTGAGGGCGGTTTTGTTCTCGATCTCGCGCGAGAGAGTGGCGGTGGCGATGAACGCGGCGAGCAGGGTGGACATCACAAAAACCGTGGCTAAACCCACGTCCAGCAACATCTTATTGTCGCCCTGAACCTCGCCGGATTCCTCGAGCCCCATGGCAAAGCCGGTGTTCCAGGTGTTGAGAACCTGCAGCACCCCGGCACCCAGCGTGAGCATCAGCATCACCGGCTGACGGAGGCTTTCAACGAATGCGTTTCGGGCAATGGTGAGCGTCTGGACAATCATGCGATCAGGTATGGTACGAGATCAGAACCCCGCGTGAGGAATGCCGGTGAATGACGAACGAGCGGGAGAAGGTCGGACGATACGCTGACGAGTGCCGGCTGGGGGTCGATTCGACGGACCCGAGAAGTTTCTACGAGCGCGACGAACTAGAGTTCGCGCCCTCGCGTAGGAAAGTGTGCGATGGGCCGTTCTGGCCGATCCGCGGCGACCGGCGATGAACTTCGTCGAATGCCGTGTCCACCACGAGAGGAGAATCGGTGTTTGGGAGGGTGCTGGCGGCGACGCCATCGCTCGGCCATGAACGCGGGCCGCTGGACAGACTCTGTTCGATGAGGCACAATACGCCTCCTTGGCCAGACTCTGAGCGGGTGGCGGGCGAGCCGCATGGCGAAGTGGTGTTCTGTCGGAGGATTGGATGGGTGTCTCTTTTGGTGGTTCGCGGAACTCTCCGCGAATCCGGTGTCAAAGGCCAAGGTTGGTGTGGCCTGTTTCCCTGGAGCCGCAATGAAGGCGGATTATCTGACTTTTCAACGTGCCGCCGGCCGATCGCTCATTGGAGCGTTCCTTCAAAGCGCATTGGCGCTCGCCCTCCTGATCTACGGCGTGAAGGGTCGCGACCACGCGGCGATCACGGCGGCATGCTCGGTAGGACTGGGCGTCATGGTCTGGGTCGGGCTGGCGATCGTCTTTGATCAGCAGCGTCGCGAGCGCGTCGAGGCACTAGAGCAGGACACGCTCGCCGCCCAGCAGGGTGCGTCAGTGTTCGAGGGCGGGGGAGGCGACTTCCGTGTGGCGGCGAAACGGCTGGCGATGATGCAGCGGTTTTTCCTGCCGATTCTGAGCCTGGTCTTCGGGGCTCTGATGATCGCGGTGGGCGCGTTCCGCTTTCTCTCGGGGTACACGCGTATTGAGCCTGGCGAGTTCTTTCCCGTGCAGCAGCGCGGCTGGGCCCTCTCGGTGGCGTTCCTGTGCTCTCTCGTCGGGTTTGTCTTTGCCCGGTACACCGCCGCGATGGCCAAGCAGCCAGTGTGGGCCTCGCTCCGCGCGGGCGCTGGGCAGGCGATCGCGGCGTCGCTCATGGGCCTGGTGATGGTGACGGGGCACTTCTTCGACATCTGGGGCCCCGACGGGGTGCTGCGGTATGCCCAGGTCATCTTTCCGGTCATGATGATGGTGCTGGGCGCGGAGGTGTATCTCAACTTCCTGCTCGATCTGTACCGCCCGCGCAAGGCCGGCGAGGTGCGGACGCCTCCGGCCGATTCACGGCTGATGAGTTTCTTCGCCGCGCCCGACCGTGTGGCGCAGTCGATCAACGAGGCGATCAACTATCAGTTTGGGTACGAGGTTTCCTCGACGTGGCTCTACCAGCTTGTGAGCCGGTCGGTGGTCGGGTTGGTGGGGATCGGTGCCTTGGTCATGTGGGCTCTTACGACGGTTGCGGTGCTTCAGCCCGATCAGCGCGGGCTGGTTCTTCGCAACGGGCGAGTGGTGGGCGAGGTGGGCCCGGGGCTCTCCTGGAAGCTTCCGTGGCCGATCGATCGGGTCGAAGTGCCGGTGCACGCCGAGCGCGACGAGAGGGGTACCGTGAGGGAATTGTCCCGCACAACTGCGGGTGTTCGCTCGATTCAGATCGCCACACCCCCGCCTTCGAGCGACAAACTCGGGCCGATCCTGTGGACCAACGACCACGCCGTGGGCGAGGTCTACTTTCTGGTTCGTCCCTCGCCCGTGGTCGACGTCATTTCGCGGGGAACGAGCGATGTGGCAGTGCCCGACAGCGAGTGGCTCAAGGACGTGTCGCTGATTGCGATGGAAGTGCCGCTGCGGTACGCGGTGAAGGACACGCAGCAGTTCGAGATGCTCGGGGAACCGGGCCAGCGCGAGGAGATCCTCAAGGTGATCGCCAAGCGGGCGGTCATGCGGGCCCTGCGAGACTACACGATCGACGACATGCTGGGGCCGCGGCGGCCCGAGCTGGTGGGCCAGCTTGCCACGTCGATCACCAAGGCGTTCGACGACCGCAAGGCGGGAGTCGAGGTGCTGTCGGTCAACGTCAGCGGCGTTCACCCCAGCCAGAAGGTCGCGCCGTCGTTCGAGAAGGTCGTGCAGGCGCAGCAGGGGGCCGAGGGCCTTGTCGAGCTTGCCCGAAAGACCGCGACGGTGACCCTTACGAGCATGGCGGGGAGCGAGGAGCTGGCCCGCAAGATCGCGGACGCGATCGCGGAGAAGGAGGCGCTGGCCCGCGGCAACGCCGCCAACGATCAGGCGCGGGCTGTGGACACTCGGATCCATGAGCTGCTCGCCCAGTGCGGCGGCAAGGTGTCGGAGGTTCTCAATAACGCTCAGGGCATCCGGTGGACCAAGCACATGGGTGAGCGAGCCCGATCGGTCCGTTACCAGGGGCAGGTGGCGAGCTTCGAGGCCAACGAGGAGCTTTTCCGGGCGCACACGTACTTTGATTCTCTTTTGTCCGCGATGCGTGAGTCGCGGCTCATCATCACCGACGACAGTGTCAAGACGCTCCGGATCGACATGGACGTGAAGGACAAGGACACGGGCGTCGCTAATTTCTCCGAACTGAGCACCGATCCCAAGTAAGCCGATCCCCTCCACCGACCACA
>JAYVUC010000183.1:0-2819 GCA_043788295.1 Phycisphaerales bacterium | reverse complement strand
GCACTTCCAGGCCCTGCACGACCTCGCTGCCGCACTGCTCGTCTACTCACGGATCAAGTCCCTTGGACTGTCGTTTTGAAACTGTCTCTAAGTGCCTTGTCTTACTTCTTCACCACAAACCCGGCCTTGAACGCCGCGATGGCGTCGGTCAGCTTCTTCTCAAGGTCCGCGTCAAATGCCTTCTTCTTCTCAAGCTCGTCATACACAGGCTTGGCGACCGTCTTGCAATACTCCAGCAGCCCGGCCTCGAACGCCTTCACGTTCACCACCGGCACGTCGTCCATGAACCCCTTCGTGCCCGAGTAGATCGCGATGATCTGATCGGTGATCACAAACGGCATGTACTGACCCTGCTTGAGCAACTCCACAAACCGGCGGCCACGATCCAGCTGCCGCTGCGTCGCCTTGTCGAGCTCCGTGCCCAGCTGCGCGAACGCCTCGAGCTCGCGAGCGGCTGCAAGGTCGAGCCGCAGCGAGCCGGCGATCTTCTTCATCGCTTTCACCTGGGCGTTGCCGCCCACGCGGGAGACCGAGATGCCCACGTTGATCGCGGGGCGCACGCCGCTGAAGAACAACTCGGGCTCGAGGTAGATCTGCCCGTCGGTGATCGAGATGACGTTGGTCGGGATGTACGCCGAAACGTCGCCTTCCTGCGTCTCGATGATCGGGAGGGCCGTGAGCGACCCGCCGCCGTTCTCATCCGAGAGCTTGGTCGCACGCTCGAGCAGGCGGCTGTGCAGGTAGAACACGTCGCCGGGATACGCCTCGCGCCCCGGGGGCCGCCGCAGGAGCAGTGAGAGCTGGCGATACGCGACGGCCTGCTTCGACAAGTCGTCATAGATCACCAGGGCGTGCTTGGGATTCTTGCCCTTCACGCCGTTCCACATGAAGTACTCGCCCATCGCCGTGCCCGAGTAGGGCGCGATGTACTGGAGCGGCGCCGCGGCCGCGGCCGAGGCCGACACGACGATGGTGTAACCCATCGCCCCGTTCTTCTTCAGCGTCTCGACGACCGCCGCGACCGTCGATTCCTTCTGGCCCACCGCGACGTAGATGCACACCACTGCCTCGGGCGTGCCCCAGTACTGCTTCTGATTGATGATCGTGTCGAGGGCGACGATGGTCTTGCCCGTCTTGCGGTCGCCGATGATCAGCTCGCGCTGCCCCTTGCCGATTGGGATCATCGCGTCCACCGACTTGATGCCCGTCTGCAGGGGCTCGGTCACGGGCTGCCGTTCGGCGATGCCCGGGGCGATGATGTCCACCTTGCGGGTCTCAGTCGAGTTGATCGGGCCGCGGTCGTCCATCGGACGCCCCAGCGGATCGACCACGCGGCCCAGCAGCGCGTCACCCACGGGCACCTCAAGCAGCCGGCCGGTCGACTTGACCAGATCGCCCTCTTTGATCGCGAGGTAGTCGCCGTACACGACCGCGCCGACGGTGTCGAGCTCGAGGTTGAAAACCTGCCCCATGATCGGGCCCTTGGACGACTGGAACTCCAGGAGCTCGCCGGCCATGGCCCGCGAGAGGCCGTAGATCCGGGCGATGCCGTCGCCGACCTCGACGACCTTGCCAACTTCTGAGACTTCGAGCTCCGAGGCGTACTGCTCGATTTCCTGTTTGATGACGCTTGCGATCTCGTCGGTCTTGATCTTCATGGGGCGGGGTCCTTGGGGGCTGCTGGTAGCCCGGCACTCCGTGCCGGTCTTTCGTTCGGCGGCACTCCGTGCCGATCTTTCTCGACTCTCCGGCCTGCAAGCCGGACTCACTCCGTGGCCAAACCACCCGGGGGGGCGGGAGGTCACGATTGGGAGACAAGGATAGACGTTCGGGGCGGGAATGTCTTGGGGGAAGGGAGGGGTGGAGTTGTGGGGGGTTGGGTTTGGTTGGGGTCTCTGGGCCGCTTTGGTGAAGAGAAAGGCATTTTAACGCAGAGGGCACAGAGAGCGCAGAGAAGAGAGGAAAGAGAGAGATGGGAATGTGTGTTGGGGGTGGGGGTGGGGGTGGGGATGAGATCCAATGAAACGAGGGAGACCGGGCTTTCCAACCCTGTCTCCCTCTCTTTGACTTTCTCTGTGCTCTCTGCGGCCTCTGCGTTCAGTCTTCTTTTTACGCGGCCAGCGCGAGATTGCCGCCGCTCACGCTCGCACCGCCCGCGCCCACCCCCACGCCAAACTGCACGCTCACCGCATCGCTGGCCGTGCCGGCGCGGGTGCCGCGGAAGCCCTGGACAACGTACTGGACCCCCAGCCCCCCCGCGGTCGAAGGGACGGTGGAGTCGGTGAAGCTGACGCGGCGGGACTCGGCGGTCGAGCCGGGCGAGCCGCCCACCCCCACAAACGCTGTTTGGCCCGGGAGCCGTCGCGCGATCGTGAAGAACGCGCCGCTGCTCGCCGACGAGAGGGTCGAATCCCACGAGAGCGTGAGGCTGCCGTCGCCGTTGAGCGTGACGGTGAAGTTGCCGGGCTTGCCGGGGGGAGCGAGGGGCGTGGGGGCGGCGGGCTGGGGAATCTGGGCGGCCGCATAGACGGTGCCGGGGACGGCCTGCAACTCGGCGAAGGCCTTGATCTGCCGGATGAGGTCGGAGACCTGGGCCCGCATGGTGACGGCGTCGGTGGAGAGCTTGGTGGTGGCGGCCTTGCTGACGGTGCGTGCGACCTGCGCGTCGTTGAACGACTTGCGGGCGTTGGTGGTGGCGGTGGTGAGGGCGGTGACTTGCCCGGCGGTGATGCCGATGGCCGTGGGCGCGACGGCCCACGCCGCGTTGTGGGCTTCGCAGAACTCGATCTGAGCGATGGTGGTCTGGGGGAGGACGGACA
>JAYVUC010000182.1:0-3933 GCA_043788295.1 Phycisphaerales bacterium | reverse complement strand
AGTACTTGCCCTCGGTGGGCTCCATCTCGCTCCATCGCATGGGGATGGAGATGAAATCGGCGATGAGCGGGATCACGCGGTGGAGAGGCTCGGCGAACTGCGTGGGCTCGACGGCGATACCGATCTGTGGCGAGCCCGAGAGGTACACGCCTGTCGCGGTGCTTAGTGCGATAGCGGCACCGGCGGCGGGTGTTTCGGCGGTTGCACGGGTGTAGTGCTTGACGGCGTCGGTGTACATGCGGCCTGAGAGGCGCTCGGGGAGACGCCGCACGGCGTCGAGCACGGCGAGGCGCTCGCCGGCGTCGATGGTGAGGGCGAGTGCCTTCATCGCCATGGTGTGGGCCTGGGCCCTGGGGTCGGGGGCGTGGGCCGGGGCGGTCTTGCGCGAGGCGACGAGGGCTTCGGTGAAGCATTGGCGGGCGAGCTCAAACTCACGGAGCACGGGCTCGGCGGCGGGCTCGTCGAAAAGGCCCCAATCCTCGAGCTTGTTCAGGAAGAGCATGATCTGACGCCGGGCAAGTTCCAGTGCGAGCACATAGGGCTCGGCCCGAGGCGGCAGGAGGGCCGTCTGGAGCGTGAGCAGGCCCATGGAGCTGCCGGGCGTGGTGGCCGCGAACGCGAGTTTGGCCTGGGCAAGGAGTTCCTGGTCCACAGGCTCGATGTCGATCTGAAGGCAGAGTCCCGTCGCGTCGGTCGAAGCCCGGTCGAGGGTGATAAAGCCTTCGGAGACCGAGATGGTCGCCTGGACGGGCAGGTCGTCGGGCCCGAACGCGTGCGCGTGCCGGAGCACAAAGTCTCGTGCGGGCTGGCCCTTGGAATCAAAGACGAGGTAGAGGGACATGACTGGCAGCGGATCCTGGAGCGGGTACGGTGGGCCTGGGGTGTTGGGGGGGACGGTTTGAAAGATTGATCGAGATCGCGGCGAGAGTAGGAGCCGCCCCCACCTCCGGGACCGGTATTGTCCCCCCCACCGGGCCAAACGCAAGCGGTCACAGGGGATTGAATCCTCCTTCCCGTGCGAAACCGTCGAAATCAGGTAAACTCCCCAACGGGGTGTCGCCGGCGGGAGAGATGAAGTCCTGTAGACTTGGTCCCACACGCTGCTGCCCGGCACATGTCCCTCAGTCGTGAGAGTGCTCCGAGCATGGAACCCGGTTCACCACAAGATGGCAGGCTTGGGGCACTCGAAGCGCGGGTTCGACGGCTCGAAAGCCGATTGGGTCTCAAATGGATCGACACGAGTGCGTCTGTCGAGCCGTAGGCCGCGACGGAGCAAGTTCCTCTCGTTTTGGAGGCCGCCTTACCCGATGTGACGGAGTTCACCGCCATCGCACCGCTGATCGCCGAACCACACGGTTCCGAGAGCCCGCCGGGCGCCGAAAGCTCCGCACCTGCCGAACAGCCCATTCCCGGTTCGCGGGCACGAAAGTTCCGACATGTCGAGCCCACCCCTGCTCGCAGCTGGTCGGATGTTGAACAGCTCGTCGGTCAGAAGTGGGCATCGATGGTCGGGGCACTCGTGTTTGTCATCGGGATGGGCCTCCTGTTCACGGTCGCGTGGCGGCGCGGGTGGTTTCACATTGTGCCGCCGGGGGTCAAGTGCGTCATGGGCGGCGTGGTTGGCCTGGGCATGCTTGTTGGGGCTGAGTTTGTACGCAAGAAGTTGAACGCGATGGCGGCGATCGGGCTCAATGCGGCGGGGCTGGGTGTTGTATATCTCTCGGCGTACGCCGCGTTTGCGATGTATCAACTTATTCCGCCCGGCACGGCGTTTGGGCTGCTCGCGGGCGTCGCGCTGCTGGGGATTGCGATTTCCGCCCGCTCGGGCCACGCATCGGTGGGTGTCCTGGCACTCGTGGGCGGGTACATCACGCCATTTCTTGTGCATTCGGATCATCCGTCGCCCTGGGTCATGCCGATTCATCTCACGGTTTTGCTGGGGCTGGCGGCGGGCCTGACGGGATGGCGCGGGCCGACATTCGCTGCGGTTCGCACGACGGGGCTGCTGGGCACGCTGGTCATCGGCGGGATTTGGGCGTTGGCGAGCGATTCACTGCCGCTCACGCCCGTGCTTTTCTTCGCGGGGGCGGCGTGGGCGCTGATCATCGGCGAAACGTGCCGTGCGGTCACCGTGTGGGCACTGGAAATGCGGCTTGCGCAGACATCGGCCAACGCGGCGATGCTCGGCTCGGTCAGCGCGACGGGGTGGTCGCTGGCGGTGGGCGTACTCACGCTGCAGAACTCAAGGCCGGGCGGCGTAGCCGAATCGCTCGACTGGACGGTGCCCCTTGGGCTTGCGATCGCATCGGCAGGCGTCGCGTGGCGGCTGGCACCGAACGCTCGAGCACTGCTGGGCAAGCCCGGCTCACTGGCACAGTCGTTTGCCTGCATTCTCACGTGGGAGGCCCTTGCGCTGGTGCCGACGGCGATTGCGCTGGGGTGCGCAAACTGGCTGACAATCGCGGCATGGAGTTTCATGGCCCTTGCGGCCGCGCTGGCGGCGAAGCGGACCGGGCTCTGGACTCTTTCGGTCTACGCCGTGGTGCTTTTGCTGGCAACGACCATTCGGCTCGTGCTGATTGATTCGTGGAACGACGAGACACTTGCGATCGGGAAACTCGTGCAGGGGATCTATTTCGGCCGGTGGATGGCGATGGCGGCCGTGCTGGCGGGTGCCTGGCTCGCGGTCGCACGGCTTACGGGGTTCAATACCGATGCGGCAACACCTATCGCGCCGCCTTGGCGCCGCACGCTGGGTCGCATCGCCGCGATCACCGGCGCGGCCCTTGTCCTGGGGCTGTGGTTCCACAGCAAGACCGAGATGCGTTCGCTGACGTTTGTGCTCCCGATGGTCGCGTCGGGTCTCCTCGTTGTTCGCCGAATCTGGCCCGGGTTGTGGGTCGATCGCACGGCGACGGTCGGGATCATGCTCACGGCCGGACTTTGGCTTTGCTATTCCGTCTCGGAAGGGTGGCTCAGCAATGATGCCCCGATCTTTCTGCATCCGGGGCTGATGTCGTCGTTTCTGGTCGCCGGGGCTGCACTGATGGCGGGGTGGCTCACGGACAACCCGTGCGGGTCGGTGTACCGACGGTCGGTGTTTCTCGCGGCGGGGTGGACGCTTGCCGGAGCGACACTGTTTGTTTCGACGAGCTTTGAGATTGCCCGCGTCGGGAAGATCGTGATCGCCGATACGACGGCGAGGGCGGCTGCGGTCAGTGTCTGGTGGACGCTCCTGGCGATCGCGCTGATCGTTGGCGGGTTCGTGATTCGCATGCCCTGGCCACGGCGGGAGGGGCTTGGGCTGCTGGGTCTGGCTCTGGCGAAGGTGGTGATTTATGACCTGGCCGCTGTTTCGCTGGAATGGCGCGCGGTGAGCTTTTTGGTGCTCGGGGCGGTGATGCTCGCGGTGGGGCTTGTGTACAGCAAGGTGGCGGCGAAGCTGCACGGGCAGGGCGACGTAGTGAAGGCCGAGGATTGAGTGCGATTTGTGCTTTGTGCAATGTTCTGATATGCTTTCCGCAGACACAACTGGAGTCCAAGTCATGCGTCGTTCTCTCTCGCTCCTCGCGTTGACTCTTTCGCCCCTGGTCGCCCTTGCTCAGCCCGCCAGCAAGCCGACGGAGAAGCCGACGGCAACGCCACCGGCTGCTCCCGTTCCGCCAGCCAAGCCCGAGGCCAAATCAGCGATGAAGGCCACGGCCCCCGAGAAGCACGACGGCACCGACCAACGGCACGAGAACTTCAACAAGATCTCCAAGGAGGGCAAGGCCAAGCTGGTCTTCCTGGGCGATTCGATCACCGAGAGCTGGGAGAATGGTGGCAAGGATGTGTGGGACCAGCACTATGCCGCGCGTGATGCGGTCAATTTCGGGGTGAGTGGCGACCGCACCGAGCACGTCCTGTGGCGGCTGGATCACGGGAACTTCGACG
>JAYVUC010000181.1:0-34097 GCA_043788295.1 Phycisphaerales bacterium | reverse complement strand
TCATCCGCTTGGGTGATCCTCGCCACCCCTGTCTCTCTCCGCACTGCGACCCCCAACGAAAAACCGGCCCGGGGTTTGGCGCCCGAGCCGGTGCGTGTGTTGGGAGCGGTGCGAGGTTCAGCACCCTCCCTCAAAGGCCGCCACAAAGTCGTCGTAGTCGAAGAAGTCAACGGCCCCGTCGTTGTTGAAGTCCGCGGTCTTGCCGGCGGGGCAACCGTGTCCCTCGAAGCAGGCCACGAAGTCGTCGTAGTCGAAGAAGTCAACCGTGCCATCCCCGTTGAAGTCGGCGTTGGTGTGAACGTCGTAGGCAATCTGGCCCACGATCACGGTGGAGGGGGAGTAGCCGCTCATCATGGGCACCGACGAGAGATGCACCGGCCCGAGCTGGTTGGAATCGTTCTCGCAGACCAGAAGAGCGTGCACCGCGTCGGGCTGAATCGAGAGGAAGTCGATCGCCCCACCACCACCGTTGCAGCCTGCATCAAGCACGAGGTCGTTCAGGGCTGTCACGCGGCCGTAGATCCCGAATCCAAGCCCCGTCGCCCGGATCGAACCTGCCTGGGTCGAGAGCGAGACAGTGTCGGCGAAGACGGACGTGTCGGGCGAGATGGTGATGCCATTGAGCGCCGCGACGCGGACACCCTGCGGGAGGCCGGGGACGAAAGGGTCGCCGGGAAGGCCTTCGAGATCGCGGATGATGGTGCCGATGGCTTTCACCTCGCGGCCGAAGAGGAGGATCTTGCCGGCGGGGCCGTTGGAGACAATGTCCTTCTTGCCCGCCCTGCCGCCCTTGATGACCTTGTTGTTGATGATGTCGAGCGTGACGTTGACGCTCACATCGCCGCCCTTGCACCCGTTGGCTGCGACATTGGCCGCCATCCCGCCGTCGCCCGCGACGATCGTTCCCTGCGAGCCAGCACCGTCGGACGTATTCGTAAACTCGGCGTTGCCTTCGATACTCACATCACCCCCATCGGCGCGGTTTCCGTTTGGAGAGCCGTTGAGCGTGTAGCCCAAACCACCAGCGCCGCCCTTGATCAGTCCCTGGTTGAGAATGGCACCGAAGCCGACGCCCTCGATGGTCACGTCCCCGCCCGCGCCGCCCCATTCGCACTTGGTGGGGAGGTTGCCGTTGACGGCCGACCCGCCCAATCCGCCCTGGATCACGCCCGTACCAGCGTTGGTGAGGTCACGGACAACGAACGAGACGTACCCGGCGTCGCCGCCAGCGGCCTTGGTAGTGCCCACCGCCTTGGAGGGAATACCGCCATCGCCGGACTTCACCGTGCCCTGGTTGGTAAGGGCACCCGAGACGTAACCGATCACGTGCCCACCCGCGCCCGCAGCGATGGTAACCGCGGCGGTTACTTCGCTGGTTCCACCGCCCCAGCCGCCCAGAACCTGAACGCCAGTGCCGATCGTGACCGAGGCGGCCTTACGGAAGTTCTGCCCGATATTGACCCAGCCGCCATCGCCTCCCTTGCGGCTCGAAGAGCCGCCGTCGCCTGCGGAGACGTAGAGCGTGTTGGCCGAGCCCTCGCGGTTGATGACGATGTTCTTGGATGTGAAGAGGTTGACGGCACCACCATCGCCCACGGCGGACCCCGCGGCCGCAATGTCATATGAGCCCGCGCCGCCCTTGATTCTTGCGGTAGCGCCCAGGATGTTGACATCGGAATTGATCGCCTGCAGGATCACGTCGCCGCCGTTGCCCGATCCGCCAGGATTGGCAGCCCCGCCGTTCACGTTGCCCCGAACGAGGATGCCAAGAGCGTTGGGCCGACCGGCGACGAGCTTGACCCAGCCCCCGTGGGCCGCCGCAGCGCCTGCACCACGCCCGCCCTCGAAGGTGCCGCGAACTTCGATGCGGCCGTTGGTCGTGGCGATCTCAAGGTCGGCGCCCGCGCCGTTGGCCCCGCTCACGTTCCGCCCGGCGCGAATGAGCGTGTTGGTCGCACCTGCCCCAACGATGAAGTCGTCGGTGATTCCAAAGCCAAGTTTCGTGCGGAGCGGCATGTTGTCGGCAAACTGGATGGTCTTGGACGCAGTGAAGTTCACGGACTTTGCGACGCAGGTGATCGCGCCAGCAACGTTCGGAGCAGCGGCGGAGATGTAGATGACGCCGCTGCCGCCCGCGTCGAACAGGACGGTGTCGGCACCGGTGGGCACGCGGCCCGCCGTGCCGTCGATTTTCTTCCAGTTGGCGGCGGTGAACCAGTCGCCCTGAGCGGGGCCGCGCCAGACGAGATCGTCGGCAAAAGCGGCGGGCGAGAAGGCCAGACCCGAGGCGAGAGCAAGCATCGCGTTGGACTGGGACAGAGCGATAGCGAGGCTGGTACGGTTCATGGCTGATTCCTTGCTTGGAGTGTTGCGAAGGGTCTCGGCGAGGCCCGATACTTTCTCGAACGCAACGCGGCGGAATCTTTCACGCTCGTTTTGAGATTTGCACGATTTCTTCGGACCAAAGCAGGCACACGGGCTTCGGGGTGGTTCGTCTCATGCCTGCCGGATCACATCCTGGGCGTCAACTCCCGATCGGCGCATGCAGCAGAGAGCGATCGCCAAGGCGTCGGCAACATCGGGCGGGCTGGGCAGCTCAGGCAGTTGGAAATACGCCTGCACCGCCCGCTGCATCTGCTCTTTTTTCGCAAGCCCGTGGCCCGTCATGCCCTTTTTCACCAGATTGGGCTTGAACTCCAGCAGCCGCAAGCCCGCCTGACGCACCGCGAGCAGCAGCACGCCCCGGGCGTGTCCCATGATGATCGCCGTCGCCGGATGCTTGTAGTGAGCGAAAATCGACTCGATCGCGATGACCACAGGCTTGGTTCGCGCGAGCAACTCCCGGAAGTCCCGATCGAGCTCTTCAAGTCGGCTCGAGAGGCTCGCCGCGCCCGCAACGTGGTCGGAACGTTCGCTCTCCGTCCCCTTGCGGCCGATTCGAAAGCAACCCGCCTCGATGATCCGGACTTGCCCAAGAGCGAGCGAACCGACGGATTCCAGGCACGCGTAGCCCGTGATCCGCAATCCTGGATCAATTCCCAGTACACGCATGGAACGACAGTAGTGGCCTCATTGCCAGGCGAGCATCAGATGGTTCGCGCAACTCGGACGGCCACATCCAGCCCCGCCGACCGCACCTGATCGGCAGCCTGAATGCCCTGTCCGGGCGGCGTGACCACGATGATGGTGCTGCCGCTGCCCGTCACCATCCCGCCGTGACCCGACACGTGGCGAACCGACCGCAGGATTTCGGCCAGGCGCGGCTCGACCCAGATGGCGGCACGCTCCAGGTCGTTGAAGATCGAGACGGTACTGGCGCGGGCGGCAAGGCCTCGCACGCGCGCACGGTCGGGCCTCTCGCCCGGTTGACCCAGCCGATCGAACTCCTCGTACACGGCGCGCGTCCCGCAACCAAACGGCGGAATCACCAGCACCATGTCGGCTGCGATGTGAGGCATGGGCTCGATGATCTCGCCCAGCCCGCTCACACACGCGGCGGAAGGGCGGGCACGGCGTGCGGCGAGAATGCTTGCCGTCAGAAAGGGCACATCGCTCCCGAGTGTCGCGGCGATTGCGAAGAGATCATCTTCCGGAATAGAGAGCTCGAACGCATCCATTGACGCGACGAGCGTGGCCGCCGCGTCGGCAGACCCGCCGCCCAGCCCGCCGCCGACCGGAATGCGCTTGCGAACGGTGATCCTTGCCGGCAGGGCCTTTCCGACGTACTCCGCGACCGCGCTCGCGGCTCTGAAGCTCAGATCTTTCTCAACAGGCCAGTCGATGTGCGATGGAAACGGCGCATCGTCGAACCAGCCCGCGTCGAACGCGGGCGAGCCCGAGGGCTCGACCGTGACAGCGTCAACAAGATCGACACAGACCATCCATGATGTCAATGGGTGGTAGCCCGCGTGCGGGTGTGGCGGCCGCAGCGGCGCGCCGACCGAGAGCGCGAGGTTCACCTTGGCCGGTGCGTGGATGGTGACACTGGGCATGAGACCCGACGATATCGTGGCTACGGACTACTCGCTCGCGCCCTCGACGGGCGGATCACGAAAGAACACGACGCACGCGGTCTGGCCGTGCAGATAACTGTCGCTCCCGATCGGGCCGATCTCGCCGGATGCAAAGAATCCGGCCATAGCCAGGGGTGCCAGAGACGTCTCGATCGCGGTACCCCCTTTGGCGGCCTCCTCGCCGCTCCTGAGCCTGTCGAACGCGGTCGTGACCTTGAGCGCATCGTGGTTGGGCGTGGCGAAAAGCCGTTTTCCGCGGCCGTTGCAGGTGAAGAGGAGAGCACCCCTGGGTGTTCCGTGGAGTTGCTGGGCGTCCAGAAGCATCCCGAGGTCTTGCGACGCCGTCGTGGCGTCGCGCAGCTGAAACTGCACCGTGATGCCGGTGCGAACGATATCGGCGACAGCAATCGCCTTGTGTTCCTGGTCGACGCCAATGATGTTGCGGATCAGAAAGTCGCTGCGGCCGAAACGGTCCTTGTACTCGTTGATGACCCGGCCGATCAGCAGGCTGTTGTGGAGCTTCTCCTTGTCGGAATCGGACAGGTCCAAGACCAGGTTCTGGACGGCCTCCAGAGCCGGGCGGCCTCCGAGTTCGAGAATGACATTGCCCTTGGCCTTGGTGACGATGAAAGGCTGCCCGATCGCCTTGCACCCCTGCGAAACGACAGCCTCGATGCCGATGCCCCCGCGCAGGCTGACACCCACAAGACCTTTGTGCCGCACGGAATCATCGATGATGAGCCTGCAGTCCTTGGGGGATTTGGCGCCCGAGACAAGCCCGCCCGCGATGATCCCGACGGGCTGCCCATCCGCACCGATGTGGCGGGCCGCGTTGAGCGCGGGCATGAGCCGCACCATCGGCACATTGAACATGTCGACAAAGAGAAACGTCGCGCGAAGGTCGCCCCGCGCGCCAATTCCCTGCGAGATCGAACCCAGCGTGTCCTCGTCGAGCTTGTCGGGGATGGGCGGCAGGTCCGCATCGCTGAAAACGTGGATATCGACGTTGGGGAGGCACGCGGCGAGAAGCGACACAGCCGCCTTGCCCTCGATCTCGCTCGCGCCGGCGACGACGCCTTCGGCCGAGCACCCGATCACGTGCCGCGGGTCCAGACGCTCTTGAACAATGGTGAGGATCTCGTTCGCGTGTGCGACGTGGTCACCCGAGATGTACAAGAAAACCAGGTCCACGCGCCGGCCCGCCAGGCCTCTGACAGCTTGCTCGGCGGCGCGTGTGGCGGCCGCCACGGGGTCCGCGAGAGCAGATCCCCCCGCAGCAAAGAACGGATGAGCCGGTGCGGTGGTCACCCATCACTCTAGCAGAGTCGGAAGCGGCTTTCACCCGCACGACTGCTGGAGCGACACTGGTTTCAGCGCGGCTATCGGGCCCTGGGAATGATCTGCACAGTGTAGTACGCCACAGGGTGAAGCAGTTCCTCGCCTGTGTCGCCCTCAGCGGGCTTGCACGAGAGTCCTTTGATGTGCAACTCGTGAACGTACCCCATGCCCCCGCTGCGGACCCCCTCGCACGTGAGCAAAACGATCCGCGTGCCAAGCACTTGCACTCCGACGACCTTTACGGGCTTTGGATCGGTCTCGGGTGAGCCGTAGTTGGGGTGATAGTCGTAGGTGTAGCTCGTCATCGAGTATCTGGCGAGGTCGGTGGCCAGGGCGGCGTCAACGTCGCGGGTGAACTCGAGTGTGAAGCCGCGTGGGGCGATCTTCATCGACAGGATCTCAAAGGGCGCGTTGCCGCCGTACACGACGCGTTGCAGGCCGTCGCGTTTGGGCCCCGTCGATCCCCAGCCGCGATCGGTCATCCCGACTAGGAGCGAGCCGTCGGGTGCGAAACAAAGGCGATGAACGCCGCTCGCGAAGCCACTGAGGAACGGGAAGCACGCGCCCTGATACCAGGTGCCACCCTTGCCGTCGGAAATCTTCTCCAGGAAGACTCGGTTGACATCGCACGTCGTTTGCTCTCCAACGACGAGTTGGCCCTTGAAGGGGCCGAAGTTGTCGGTGGTGATCTCGACGCCGTCGGTCGCTGATTGCCCCATTTTCTGGTACGGGAACCAGATGGCGGGCCATGTGATCTCAGGGACAGGCTTGCCGTCTTTCTTCCAGTCTGGACCGTACCTATCGCGGAACTTCAGCGAGGCCTGGTGTCCGTGGAAGCTGCCGGGGCGGACCCACGAGAGCTTGTTTGTTGCGACGTAGTCGCCCTGGTTATCGGTGTAAAAGAGCTGGCCGTCGTAGGTGATGAGGCCGTCTGGCGAACGCATACCGTCGGCGAATTGCTCCATTTTGCCGGTGGCCGGATCGATCACTACGCACGAGCCGCGTGTCGGGACGAGGGCACCCATGACGGTTCCATCGACATCGCTGTGGGCGAGGTTGAGGTTGACGTAGAGCTTTCCGCCCGGGCCGAACTTTGGTCCAAAGGCGTACTCGTGGTAGTTGCCGGAGATTTTCCACGCGTCGCAGATCGTCGTGAGACGATCCATGAGGCCGTCGGTGTTGGTGTCTTCCAGCTTTGTGACCTCCCCGCGCTGGGCGACGTAGCACGATAAACCCATGCTGCCTGTGATTGACGGTTGAAGCACGAGCCCGAGCGGCTCGTGCAACCCCTGCGCAGCCCGCACAAACTTCACTCCCGCCGCCGGCGTCTGCATGGTGCCGGTGACCGTGTACACGTCGCCGCGACGCGTGCAGACGAGCACAACGGGCTCTTGCCCCGCTGCGCGAGCGGGAATGACATCGAGCCCACCGACCTCCAGGCTCACCTCGGCCGGGTGCGGGATCGTCACGGTGCGGTAGTACTTCGACTGAAGCGTCGGAAAGTCGGTGTCAAGCTGCCAATCCAGGGCCGCTTCGACAACCGGGTCCAGGTCCGGGTCGGCGCAGAGCGTGTATTGCCACTCACCCGCACCCTGCGAGACCTTCACGAGCAAGTGATTCGGGCCCTTCCTGAGTTTCAGCGTGGGTTGATCGGAATCAGGGGTCATCGACCGCTCGGCGTTCACATCGACAATCAGGTCGCCGTTGAGCCAGACGCGCAGGCCATCGTCGCTGCCCATGCGCACGGGCATCTCCATGTCGCGCGGGGCTTCGATAAGGCGGTAGAGATATCCGCAGGCCTTGGTGACCCTGCCGCCGGTGAACACCTTCTCAAGGTCGAGCGTCTTGGAGTGATCATCCCCGCCGATGGGCTGCGAATCGGTGACTTCCTTCCACTCGACTTTCTTCCCGTCCTTGCCGATGTAGGGCGTGCGCCGGTCGGCTGGCCCCAGCGCGTCGGCCCCTCTCCCCGCGCTGATCTTCATTCTCGCGAGCAGCTCTTCGGGCCCGTAGGGGGTTGCGATGTCTTTGCCACCCTTGGGATGATCGAACGGGCCGATGCCCATCCATCGCCCCCACGAAACGACCGAGCTGCCGAGCCCGCGCAGGAACGCCTCGCGTGTGTCGCCACGCGACGCCAGTTTGGTGTAGGGCTTGCCCGCCACGACTGACTGCGCGATCGCGGGAGAAGCGAGGCCGCACATCATCAATACGGCCGTACCAATATTATTTTGCAATTGCTTCATGGCGTGATTCCCATCGCTATTTCGACCGTGTCCTGAACCACAACGACTTTCACCCACGTCTCGTTGTTCTTCTGCACGAGTTCGGATTGGCCTGTCGCCGTCACCTTGCCCTTGCCGCCATTGATCCAGAGTTCCAGACCCTTCGCCCCTTCGATTTTGAACGTGCGACCGATGAGCAACGTCTTGCTCCCGGTGGGCTCGAACCGTTCGTGAACAACAATCTTGCGCACTCCCGCGTCGATTGTGTAGTTGAACGTCGGGACACCCTGGAGGTTCAGTTCGTACCCCTTGAACTGAACTACCGCTTCGACACCGGGCACCTTGGGCCACTCCGCAGGCTGTGGACCAACGACCACCGATGGGCCAACGGGCGCGGTCCAGACCGGCTTGCCATTGCCGCCCGTCACCGACCCGCCGCGGCTCTTCCACGCTCCGGTCGCATCAATGAAGTCGCCCTGCCAGGCCTCAACGAGTCGGCACGTGTCCGCGTCGAACGCGAAGTGCAGCCCGATGGGGAAACCGACGGCGACGCCGCGACTGCCCGCGTGCTCGAGGAACGATCGGAACACCACCGGCTTGTCACCCACGCGGAGCGTCATGCTGCCCTTGACGGTCAGCCCATCGGGCGAGGGCGCGAGTTTGCCGAGCTGAAAGTACGACCAGAGCGCGTCGGTCTGCTTCTCGTGATCGCCGCCCAAGACCGTCGTCACACTCGATCGCCCATTCAGAAAGAACTCGGACATGCGTGTGTCGGGTTTGAATCGCTTGGGCGTCAGGACATACGACCGCCACCAGTCATAGCGGAGGCGCGAGGCGAAACGGGTGATATCGGGGCCGGCGGTACCCGTCGGCGCAGCGTCTCCAAAGACGTGGCACGAAAGACAGTTCAAACCCTTCTCGCCTATCAGTGTTCGCCCGGCGAGCACCATGTCGCCCTCGGGCTTGGGCTCTTCGATGTCCTTGTCGGGCCAGACGCCGTCGTGTGCCGCCAGTTCATCCACGAGCGATCCGACATTCGCCTCGCCGAACTGCGGCATGCGCGTTGACATGTAGGGCCTAGCTCGTCCAGCTTCGAGCAGCATCTTGCGAAGCCAAGGCGTGGTGAGCTTCCACCCGACGTGCGTGAGGTTGGGTGGAATGCGTCCCTCGTCGCCCAGCTCGGCCTTCTCATCGGTGTTGCGGAAATACGGGTCGATTCCCTCGCCCCCGCCCGCGACGCCGCCCTCGCCGTCTTTGGCGTGGCAGGCGAGACAGTTGAGCGCGTAGATCGTCTGGGCCTGGCGGTCGATGGGTGCGGAGGCTGCGCCCGCCTTCTTCACGGATTCGATCCCGGCTGCGAGTGCCTTGCGATCATTGGCCGTCAACGTGTATCGCGGTGCCGTGGTGCTGTTCGCGTCGAGGCAACCCTGGCCGAGTATCAGATCCTTCATCGGCTTGGTGCTCAGCTTCGACACGATTGGGTCGCCGACACCCCCACCCCACATCTCGTGGCACGAGGCACAGCCACGAGACGCAAAAGAGGCCTTGCCGAGCTGTGCCCGCGCCGGATCGACGATGAACTTCGTCGGCTGAGCATGGGGTTTGCCGCCGGCGGCCTTGTCCCACTGCGCGATGAGATACCGCGTCAGAAAGTCGGCCTGCTCCTCGTTCAATCCCATTGATGGCATTCGGCCCGTCGGATGCACCTTGCGCGGGTCGAGCAGAAAATCTCGGAGGGCCTCGGGCCGCCACTTGCCCGCCAGCTTGCCGTACGCCTCGGGCACATCCTCCTTGGGCACGACGTCGGGCATCGAAGCGACGCCGAAAACTGCCTTGGCCGACTCGAACGCACTGTGACAGGCGACGCACCCCAGCGTGTGAAAGAGCGTCCGGCCGGATTCATGGGCGTGTTCGTCGGTAACAAGCGGCACGGGCGGCGCGAGGTCCCCAGGCCCCAGGCTCAGCAGGTAGTGCGTGATGTTCGCAGCGTCGGCGATGTCCTTGGGGGCATCGCCGATCAGGTTGGGCATATGGCTGCCGGGCTTGATGGTCTGCGGATTGGCGATCCACCGGAGCATCCAGCCCGCCGTCGCCCGCCGAGCGATATCGCCCAGCAACGGTCCCTTGCGTGCTACGACCGCTGCCGCCTTGTCGTCCAACGCGTGACAGTTCGCGCATCCCATCGTGCCCAGCATCGCTCGGCCCGTTTGCGCCAGGTGCGACGTCTTCAACGCCTCACTCGCCGTGCCCGCAGGCTTTGTCATGGTCAACGGAATCGGCTCAGCCCTGAATCCTTGCCGCACTCCAGGGCGAAGCTCGCGCTGCCACTGTCGTTCCCAAACGACGCGAAGCCTTACCGGCGCATCACCCTTTCGTGCAAAGCGAACCGAGACAGAAAGCATGCTCTCGCCAATCTGAACCCAGGGCGACACCACACCCGCGGCCGCACCGCCTCGTGCAACACCCGACCCGGCTGCCTTGGCGACCTCTTTCCCTTCGGCGAACACACGAATGGTCGCCTCTCCCCCCTCGACATCCATGCCGAACCTGTAGCTGCCAACATTCTGGTCGTCGATCGCTATGGTCGTCTCGTACACCGCTGTGAAACCCGCAGGGGCGATCTGTGGATCAAGTGTCTCGCCAGGCTTCAGGGCGAACGAAGCGAAGTTCGCACCACTCTGAGCCACGCACTTCCCGCTCGCGTCTGTGACCGAAAGTACCCAGCCACCTGCCCGCTCATCCGCTGCGTGCGGGTTGGCCGACCTTTCATCGCTCGTCAGCAGGAACGGCGCGGAAAGCGTCGAGCCTCCGCCGATCGACGTCATCGCGGCGACTCCGGCCGCCCCCGCGAGAATTGCGAGCACCCACAGCAACCCCGCATCAGGCACGCGCCAACGAAGTCCGGCATGGGGCGCGGAAACTACTCGCATCACGGTCGCTCCTCACATTTTTTGGCGAATGACTCTCGCTCACCCGCGCCCGGCAGTCTACCAGTTTCTGTGCGACCTCTTCATACCGGCTTCACGCCCTTCACCCGCTCAGGGTCGGTGTACTTCTCGAGGGCTGCCTGCATGTCGATGCCCGTAATGTTCGCGATGGTCGAGAGCCATGCGAGCACGTCGACAATCTCTTCCTCCAGGTTCGCACGCTGTGCCGCGGTTGGCGACTTGCCAGGTCGATTGTCGTGCAGTGCGGTCGCCAGCTCCCCCACTTCCTCCATGAAGAGCAGAAATGTTCCGGCTGGCCCACGGGCCGAATCGGTGGCAAAGTACCGCTCACGAATAAGGGCCTGAAACCCGGCGACTGTGATTCCAGCCGGATTCTGCGCCAAATGTGGCGCGTGCAGAGGTGGTGGCGGATACCCGTTGGGTGGCTGAAACTGGCTCATGCCGCCACAATAGACGCACCTATTACCCCGAGGCCTCCGCCTGAACCCAGATCCGCAGGCGAAGGGTGGTGCCAACATACCGATCACAACCCGTATAGTTACGTGTGGGTCTTGCCCGGGGCGTGGTGGAGGTCTATCGTTCCGGCCCTGAATCGAACGACACCCTGAGGGCGCGCACGCCGCCGAGGATTTACGTCAGATGCCGACGATCAACCAGCTCATCCGCAAACCACGCCGCAGCCCGGCCTTCAAGTCCAAGACGCGCGACCTCAACGAGTCGCCCCAGAAGCGTGGCGTGTGCCTCATCGTCCGCACGATGACGCCCAAGAAGCCCAACTCTGCACTGCGCAAGATCGCCCGCGTCCGCCTTTCCAATGGCCGCGAAATCACCGCGTACATCGGCGGCGAAGGCCACAACCTTCAGGAACACTCGATCGTCCTGGTTCGCGGCGGCCGCGTCCGTGACCTTCCCGGTGTGCGTTACCACGTCGTCCGCGGCAGCCTCGACTGCCTGGGCGTCGAAGGCCGCAAGCAGAGCCGGTCCAAGTACGGCGCGAAGCGGGCCAAGGGCAAGTAATCTGAACTCACCCCGAGCACCGCGAAGGCGGTGTGCGGGATTTGCAGAAATCCAAAGCGGGCGAGTAATCGGTTCGACCGGCCAACCCAGGCCAAGGACCGGTGAAAATGGAGCGATTGTTCGCTCCCGTCGCTCAAAACCTCTTCCACGACTCACGAAGCGTGGAAGCCCGGGCCAATCGCCCGGTGTACCGAAGGAAGTTTCGATATGGGCCGCAAAAAGTACGTCAATGCCGATGCCAAGCTCCGTCCCGATCCCCGCTACGGCGACCGGTCGGTGAGCCGCTTCATCAACTGCATCATGTTCGACGGCGAGAAGGCGACCGCCCAGCGCATCGTCTACGACGCCTTCGACCTCATCGAAGCGAAGCTGGCCAAGGAGACCGACCCTGCCGCTCCCAAGGCCGCGATCGACCTCTATCAGCGTGCGATGCAGAACGTGCAGCCCTTTGTCGAGGTGCGCAGCAAGCGCATCGGCGGTGCGAACTACCAGGTCCCCATGCAGGTGAACCGCAAGCGGCAGATGTCGCTGGCGATCCGCTGGATTCTGGACGCGTGCCGCTCGGAGCGCGGTCGTCCGATGTCCCAGCGGCTCGCCGAAGAGCTCTACAACGCCGCCAAGGGCGAGGGCAAGGCGATGGGCACCCGCGATCAGACGCACAAGATGGCCGAGGCCAACCGCGCCTTCGCCCACTTTGCTAACTGAGCGGGCCAACTGATCGGTCCAACTGAACCGGCGACGATTTCTGTTCGTACCATTCAAGCCCAGCCGTTCAAACGGCTGGGCTTCTTTGTTGGTTTCACGCCCCGCCTCTTGCCTTGATGCCTTCCATGCCGAGTGCCTTCTTCCAATATCGACTCCTGCTTGTCCGATGGGCTCTCGCGTGGATCCTCCTCACCAGCGTCGCGTCGACGCTGCACGTCATGTTCTGGATGGGCACGCCAACCGGGAGCGGCTTTGGAGGTTCCACGCTCGTTCGCGCGATCGCCAACTTCATCTACCTGCCCAGCGTGCCCTTCTCGTACCTCTCGCTCAACGGCCTGGACTGGTGGGGTACCCGCGGCGTGTGGCAGGCGATCGCGCTCAATGCGGTCACATGGGCTTGGTGGCTCGCCATGATCCTCGCTGCGCTGCGGGTGCGCAGGTGGCTTGTCCGCCCCCGGCCCACCGCAACGCCAATCGCGACGGGGACTGGAATCTCGCGCCGGCGTCTGCTCTTTGATGTCGTGGGTGGTGCGGCGACGCTCGGCGTTGCAACGCCCGTCGCCGCCGCGACGCTCGCAAACCCCTGGAACCTGCGTGTCGAGCGGTACACCGTGAAGATTCTCGACCTGCCGCCATCGCTCCAAGGCCTGCGGATCGTGCAGATCTCCGACACGCATCTGGGCCCTCGCATTCCCGCCGATTTCGTCCGCAGTTCCATCCAGCGGGCAATCGAACTCAACGCCGACGTGTACGCCCTCACGGGCGACTATGTGCACAACGGGCCGGCGCACATTCCACTGGCCGCCGAGCTTTTCATTCCGCTGGTCGCCGCGGGCAAGCCGGTCGTGGGCACGCTTGGCAATCACGATCATTACGCGGACCCGCCCAGTGGCGGTTCGATGTCGCGTGCGCTCACAGCGATCGGTGTGCGGATGATCGACAACGATCGAGTCTTTCTCGACGCCAACTCGCGCACGCTCCGCGATGCCCCGCCCGCCCAGGGCCTCTGCCTCGCGGGCCTCGCAGACTATGGGCAGGCGACCATCGACCCGGCCCGGGCGCTCAGCGGCGTTCCAGTGAGCATGCCCCGCGTCGTGCTCTCGCACAATCCCGATAGCGTCGAGGACACCCGTGTCACACGGGGGCCGCGGATCGACCTGATGCTCTCGGGCCACCTCCACGGCGGGCAGGTAAAGCTCCCCATCGTGGGCGTGTTCGCCTTCAACAGCCGCCACTATGCCAAGTACATCGAGGGGCTCGTGCAGGCTCCGACCTGCCAGATCATCATCTCCCGCGGCGTTGGAATGAGCGTGCTGCCCATCCGCATCGGAGTCCCACCCGAACTCGTCGAGATCACCCTCGCGTCCGCGTGAACTTCGCCGATCAGCACCCCGACTCGAAAGCCGCGACAAAGTCGTCGTAGTCGAAGAAGTCGACGGCGGTATCGCCATTGAAATCGGCCGTCTGGCCCGTCGGGCACGCTCCGCCCTCGAAGCATTGCACATAATCGTCGTAATCGAAGAAATCGATCGAGCCGTCCTTGTTGATATCGGCCGCGCACAGATCGACGAAGAAATCGTGCGTGTACACCCTGCCCTTGTTCGAGTCCTCGAAGACCGTGAGCGTCGCGGTGTGGAACCCGTGCGTGAAGCCCACGAGCGTCTTGCTCCAGTCGTAGCGGTCGTTGCGCGTGCACGCGTTGGCGAGCGTCGAGTACGGCGCAACGAGCGGGTCGGCCCCGTCGGGCACATCCAGAATCATGTACGCCCGGGCCGTGTTGCGGTCCAGTGCCTTCACGCTGAACAACTGGGTCGTTGTTGTGATGGTGCTGGGCGCGTTCACGAATTGCGCCGCCGCACCCGCACGATCAACAAAGATCACCTGGCGGAACTCGCGGACGATCGGGCTCTCATTCACCTCGCGCTTGCGGAACGCGATAACCGAGATGTAGTGGTACCCGTCGGCGAGCAGCGAGGTGCTGATGGTCTGCCTGTAGAACCCCTGCGTGTTGGCGGTGCCCGCTAGCGGCTGATGCTGCGTCACAAACTGCTCATAGCCGGGGACAAATCCGTTGGTCCCGTCGAGGTCCACGATGCCGTTGCCGTTGAAATCTCGATATCCCTGGTCGATGCGAAACACGGCGTTGTCGTCGGCGTTGGCGTTGCTTCCCGCGCCGGGATCGCCGTTGGACGTGGTCAGCGTCACATCGAACGTGCTTCCGGAGATCACCGGGATCGCGTTGATTCGGCGGCGAACGCTCGGGGCAGCCACCGGGTCCGCCGCGATCGTCCCGCTGCTTGGAGTCGCCGTCAGCGTGCCGCTGGGGATCGCTAGCCCGTAGACCAGGAACCCCTTGTCGTGCTCGGTGTTTCCAGTCTTGTTGCGGGGCACGGTGATGAGCACGCGACGGTTGGAATCCACGGTCAGTACGTCGGGAATCGCGTTGCCGGGATCGACAACCACATTGGCGGCGTTGCCGGTCATCTCAAGGAGCCGCGTGCCAGCCGCAAAGCTCGTCTGGACGCTCCGCGTGTCGGTGCCGCTGTCGTAGCGGTCGTTGCACGCAACGAGGCAGTTGGCCGAGTAGTTGGCCCCGCCCAAACTCTTGCGGCGCTCGAAGATGATCACGTCGTTGAGCGACGAGTTGACGGTATCGGTCGAGTTCAAGACGTTCCAGGCATCGCGTGCGTAGAAGGTGTGGAGTTTCACGAGCGTGGGAATGGTCGCGTCGGGAACGTTGGTCACGGGGTCCACGCCTAGGGCAGTGGTGACGCCGTTCTTGGGCCAGAATCCGCCCGATCGAGTCAACCCGCGTGCGTTGTGGTGGATCAGAGGCTTGCCGGTCCGCATGAACACGTAGGCGTTCTGGGAATATCCAAGCTGGCGAAGCGTGGGATTCGCTGGCGCGCTGTTGCCGTCGCCCGTCGTGCCGTTGTCGTGGCTGAAGACGTGATTGACGCCGATCGAGCCGTTGTTGTCGTTGTCGTCCCCGTTGTCGAGGTGGGCGTTGAGAACGTTGAGCCAATTCCCGCTCCCCGCCGAGTTCAGAAGATCCCGCAGCGCGCCCGAGCCGTTGACGTCCAGCGCATCACGATTCCCGAATCCATCCTTGCGGATGTAGTTGGAGTAGGTGTACTGCGGGCTTTCCACGCACTCGCCGAACGAAAAAGGCGTGACGCGACGCCCGTCGGGCAGCACCCTGCGGTGGTACACGGCCGAATCGAAATAGGTATCCCAGAACCAGGTCGGCGCGTGCTTCACCGCGTCGAGACGGAATCCATCGATCTTGTACACGTCGCACATCCACTGCGACCATCGCATGAGAAGGCCCGTCGTGTTGTCGGCCACAGGATCGCCCGTCGACGGGTCGGCCGCGTTGTACGGGTAGATTGTGAAGTTGTTCGTGCCCGGATTCCGGCTCGTTCCTGGATTCACGACCGACATCGGCGTCGCGTTGCGATCCGGATAGCACCGGCGGTTCAGAGCGTTCGGTAGGTTCACGCCGCTGCCCGCAGGAATGTTCAGCGGGTCGCCCGCGACGATCGGGTGGCGAATGAACTGGTTGTTGCTCTCCTGGGCAATGTCACAAAGTGCCACAAGGTCGCCGCGCCAAAGGTCGTAGTTGGACCCGTTGGGATTCTCCGATTGGTAGTACCCGCTCGCGGTGCCGTTGTGGAAGTCGCCCCAGTTGCTCGTCGATGTCTTGGTCACGATGGGCGTCGAGGGTGCCATCCAGAAACCCGGCCAGCCGCCGCTCGCCTGGAATCCCGTGCTTGCGTCACGCGTTGAGTTGTGGTTCAGCACCGCATCAATGTACACCTCGGCGTTGGCCTGGTGCAACTCATCAAGCACCGCCTTGAAGTACTGCTCGGTGCCGTACGCGGTGGGCGACAAGGGTGATCCAAGGTCGAACCGGTCGTAGGGGTCGTATCCGGCCGACCCTGACGAGTTTGCCTTCCCCGGAGGGGGCAGCCACACGCCGCCATACCCGGCCAGGAAATAATCCGGCACCCGGCGCTCCATGTCGGTCCACTTGCTCTCGAACCACTGGAGGATCACGGGGTTATCGTCCGCGACAGCCCGGAGCGGAAGGCCCGCAATCGCTGCCAGCACGCCCGCGCACGCGAGGATGCCCGTGATCTGCTTCGTTCCACAGCTTTGCCTGATCTTTGTCATGATTTCCTTTGCACACGACTTTGCGTGCCCGAGTGTCACTTCGCCCCGTCCCGCCTTGAAGTTCAATCCTTCGCGCCATTATGCGCGACCCGACCCGAAAGTGAAAGTCTGAAATCAGCACTGGAACGTTCCGAGTCAAAAACCCATCGTTCAGTTGGGTTCCGATAGGCGATACCCTGCACTCATGTGCGGCATTGCTGGCCTCCTCATCCTGTTTCCGGACACCTCCATTGCCAAAGCGCGGGCGGGCGTCCCCGAGTCCTGGCTCCAGATGCTCGACCGCCACATCCGCCACCGCGGGCCCGATGGTTCCGGTAGGGTCGAACTGTCGGGTGGTCCCAATCCTGGGGGTCGATTCCAAGGCACGCTTCTCCACCGCCGCCTTTCAATCATTGATCACGTGGGCGGCCACCAGCCAATGGTGCTGCGCTCCACACCTGGCGGGCCGGTCGAGGCTGCGGTGGTATTCAATGGCTGTATTTACAACCACCGGGAGCTGCGGACACAGCTAACCGCCCAGGGTCATCGCTTCTCCAGCGACCACAGCGACACCGAGGTCCTGCTCCACGGATCGGCGCGCCATGGCCCGGCCCTCCCGTCACATCTCGACGGCATGTTCGCGTATGCCCACTGGGACACTCGCACGTTGCGGCTCATTCTCGCCCGCGATCCCGCCGGCGAGAAGCCGCTGTACTACTCGCGGTTCCACCTCGCCGATGGGTCGAGCACCTTCACCTTCGCCAGCACGGTTTCCGCGATTGTGTCGTTGATCAAGCTCGCCACTGGACGCGCTCCAGAGCCTGATCGCTATCGACTGCTCCGTTGGACTCTTCTCGGGTTCGATCAGCACCCGCCATTCGTCGGCATCGAATCGGTCATGCCCGATCAGGTCGTCGTTGTTGAGCCGCGAGATAAGGGTTGGCATGTTGAGAGTGCTTCAAGCGGCGTGGTTCCCTCCGCGCGGACTCTGAGCGAAGGGACACGGGAACCCATCGAGGCTGTGCTTTCGAGATGTGTCGCCTCGCGGCTTGAAGCCGACGTTCCGCTGGGGTGCTTTCTTTCCGGGGGCATCGACTCGCCGCTCATCGCAGCCCTCGCCAAGCGTGCAACGCCAGACCTTCACACCTTCACTGTCCGCATGCCCGATCCGCAGTACGACGAATCCGCCAAGGCCGCCATCATCGCAAAGGCTCTTGGAACAAATCACACCGAGCTTGAATGCGAGGCGCATCCCGCGGATGACCTGGTCATGCTCATCGCGCAGCTTGGGCTGCCGCTTGGAGACAGCTCGCTTCTTCCCACGCACTGGGTGAGCCGGGCAACTCGGCAGCACGCGGTCGTCGCGCTCTCGGGCGACGGGGGCGACGAGCTGTTCGGGGGCTATCGCCGGTACGCCGCAGCCCGGTGGCTCGAACGCTTCGGCGGCTGGCTGTGCCTCTTGCCCGACTCGATGCTCCGCTCATCTGAGGCGCGATCGCGCCGGGAGATGCTCGCGCGACTCAGTGCCGCGGCACGTGGATGGGGATACGCCGATCTGCTCGCTATCTTTCCCAAGGCAGAAGCTCAGCGTCTACTCCCGTCGCTCGCCCCGATTGGCTCGCCACTTTCCAAACCGTCCGACCCGCAGCGTTCAGACTTTGACACGTACCTGCCCGCCGACCTGCTTCGCAAGGTTGATACGGCGTCGATGGCGGTCGCGCTCGAGGTTCGGGCTCCCTTTCTCTCGCGGGAACTAATCCAGCGTCAGCTCCGCGCACCGGCATCGGGGTATGGCAAACGTGAGCTGCGCGACCTCGCCCGCTCGATCCTGCCACCCGGCATCGCGGACGAGCCCAAGAGCGGCTTTGCCATCCCCGTCGGCGACTGGTTCCGGTCCAACTACGGTGGCATGCGCGATCTGCTGCATTCCACTCTCGACGATGCGGCATCGCTCGACATGGTGCGCGAGATTCTACCGTTCGATCACCGCCGAGTCCGCACACTTATCGAGGAGCATGAAAAAGGCGGGCGTGACCACAGCCAGCGGCTCTACCACCTTGTCGTGCTGGCACTCTGGTCGAAATCGCTCTGATGGCCTGGCAGGTGGATTACTTCGTGCAGCGGCAGATGAACGCGCTGCTCACGCGGCTTCTCACCTTGATCATCGGCTCCACGAGTGAGAAATGGCGCTCGACCAGCGACATCATCCGCCGAACCAGGCTCGACGACTGCGACCGGTACGTGATCATGTTGAAGCGGCCGCCTGGCTTCAGCATGGACACGGTCTCAATGAGCATCCGTTCCTGCACGAGCGGTGGGAGCACGATCCACGGAATCGACGTCACGACCGCATCGAGCCGCTCGATCCCCGACCTCTTGCAGAGTTCACGCACATTCTCGGCACTGTCCTCATAGAGCATGACATCGGCGAATCGCCTGCGAAAGGCTTTCGCCAGCCGCGGATTGCGCTCGACCGCGAAAAACCGGCATCCAACTGGAATCCGCTTCGTGATTTCCCGTGTGACAGGCCCTGTGCCCGGACCGAACTCGGCGACCGCCCCCGCACTCTCAAGCCCGAGCTCGACAGCCAGCGCCAGGGCAATCCGCGGCGGACTCTGGTAGAGAGCACCGATCCGCAGAGGAGAGCGAAAGAACTCGCCCAGAAACAGGATCGGGCTCACATCGTCGTCCCCGCGCCGATCACGCCGCAAGGTTTCCACCGCGCGCTCGGTGCGATGGCCGCGCTCGGCGAGGTAGGTGTTTGAGGTGGTCGAAGAAGAACGGCTCATGCCAATACTCCGCACTCGCCCGGTCGGCGCGTTGCGACAGAATAGCAAGCCACGGGGCCGCCCGCAAGGGACGGTTCACGGTCTCTATTCGCCCACGCTACCGAGAGGAGTCCCGGCTTTGATCCATCTGCCTCACCCGCTCGATAAGCCTGCTCCACTGCTTGCGAAGCGCGGGAGAATCGCGTCCTGTCCGTGTGGCGATCACATCCCAATCCGCGCCGGCCGCACGCCAGCGAGCCAAATCTTGCTCTTCCGCCGAGAGGGCCGACGCGAGTCGAACCACCCACTCCGCCTGAACGACAGCGCCGGCACCGGCGGTTTCTTCTTCCTGGTCCGCTTGCGCGTGCTCATCCGCTCCGCCCGAGACGACCATCGCCTCTCCCCCTCGTTTGAGCGCACGATCGTGCCGCGAGAGCAACGCCATCTTGGTCTGGACGACCGTTCGCAGATAGCCCACGACAGCGGCCTCGTTGTCGAAGCTCAGCTTGCCCGCGCCGAAATCGTCCACAAACGACCTCGCGATGGATTGACAGACGTCCACCGATTCGCGATGATCGCGCAGTTGGCGTCCCATGCCCGATCGGACAAAGATCATCAGTAGTCTCGATAATTCGCCAAACGCACACTCGCGTGCGAGTTCATCGCCGCTTGCCGCTCGCTGAAACAACCTTTGTAACCCTTCACCAGCCACTCATCACCTCCAGCAACTTCGAGTAAGTATACCGACCGCGTCACAATCGCCAGCCCACCGCACTCTCTATAAGAAACCACGATGGCCCAAGACCTGACACCACACGAACAACGCAGAGCCACAGCATTCACACGGCTGCACTCGTTGTGGGCCGTCAGCGCCACTCAACCGCCAGCGGTGATCGCGATTCTTCCCGATGATGCGCTGGGAGACGAGCCGCTATTGGCGGATATGCTGGCAGAGGACGCCGATTGTCGTCGCAGGACGGGGCATTCCGCAAAGCTAGAGGTGTACATCGCGGCCCTGCCGGGCTTGGAAGGATCCCCGGCGGCGTGTCGTGCTCTCCTGATGTCGGAAATCGTCGCACGCAGCGCCGAGGGCGTGACGGCAGTCAAGGACGATCTGCTCGCACGTTTTTCGAATCTGCCCGCAGAAATCAGCGCTGTTGTCGATCTCGCCTCACTGCTTCAGGATGCTGCGGACACCCTGACGCCCCAGCATCATCCTGAGCAAGTCTGTGGCAAGTATGTGCTCAAGGAAAGACTTGGCGAGGGATCGTTCGGCGTTGTCTGGCGGACATGGGACACCGAGTTGCGCCGATATGTCGCACTCAAGATCCTGCACAACGCGCACCGCTCGGGGACGCGGGGCGTGCAGCGGTTTCTGGGCGAGGCAAGGGCGGCCGCATCGCTCGACCACGAGGCGGTCGTCAAGATCCATTCAGCGGGTCAGTTCGAGGGCACGGGCGAGTACTACATCGACACGCAGCTTGTGGGCGACCCCGCACCGACACAGGCCGATCTCGCGGCCGTCAAGCCCGCCGAGTCGCTCGAACGGCACGTCGCCAAAGGGCCGATGGCTTGGCGTGAAGCAACACGTATCGTCGCCACAGCAGCACGCGGCGTGGCGGCTGCGCACGCACGTGGAATTGTTCACCGCGATATCAAGCCGGCGAACATATTGCTCACCGCCTCGGGCAAGTCGCTGGTCGCGGACTTTGGGCTTTCAACCTCGGGCGTGCTGAGCCGCGGGGAATCGGCACCCGCAAGGACGGAACCGCCCGGGGCGTCGCTCTCGGGTCGGCTCGTGGGCACACCCGCATACATGTCGCCGGAGCAGGCGAGGGGTGAGCTTGCCACGCCGCTGTCGGATGTCTTTTCGCTCGGGGCGACTCTGCGCGCACTCTTGCTGGGCGCTCCGCCCTACCAGCCGTCGGGCAAGTCCAACGACACACGGGGAGAGGTGGTCGCGCTCGCGCGGGAGGCCCGCCTGATGCCTCTCCGCAAAGCTCTGCCCGACATTCCTCACACGCTCGCCGCCATCGCCGATCACGCGACCGCCGTGAATCCGTCGGCCCGCTACGCCTCGGCCGAGCGCCTTGCCGCCGATCTGGAGGACTTCCTCACACATAGGCCGACGGAGGCGGGCACCCAAGGGTCGCTTCATGTCGCGAGGCTCTTTGTCCGCCGGCACGCCCCAGTGGTCACGATCGCTTCCATCGCGTGCATTGTGATTGTCGGCGGGACGCTCTCATTCATCGATAAAGTGAGCACGCAGCGGGACCGTGCTCTGACGGCAGAGCAGGTTGCCCAGATGCAGCGTGACGCCGCAACACTCGCGCGGGATCAGGCCCTGGCGATCCATGAGTTCCTCGCCCGCACGCTTTCTTCCACCGCGGGTCAACTGGCCAAGAGGGACTTCACAGTGCGCGATGCTGTCGACCTTGCGTCGGCCCGCGTCGAGCTCTCGTTCAAGAACGAGCCGATCATCCGCGCTGGGGTCCATCACCTGCTGGGGCAGGCAGCGCTGGGCACGCTCGATATTTCTCAGGCGGAACGGCAGTTCACGCACGCGCTTGATCTGCGGCACTCGATACTTGGCCCCAACCACCCCGACACGCTCGCAACGCGGCGGCAGATGGCCGAACTGCTCCGCGCCCAGGGCAAGCACAGCGAGGCCGAGAAACGCTTCCGTGAGCTGCTGGCTCCCCTCGAACAATTCTCAGGCCCCGATTCGCCCGACACCCTGCGAGCACAGGCCCTACTGGGGGGTGCGCACGTTTCACGCGGCGAACTGACCGAGGGCCAGGCACTCCTCGACAAGGCAGCTGCGGGCTACACGCGAATCCGTGACTTCGGGAGTTCGGACCGCCAATCGTGCATCCAGTGGCAGATTCGCCTCTACGAGCGGCTCAAACGCTTCGACCTCACCGAGAAACTCCAGCGTGAGACGGTTGCCATCAACGAGCAGCAGGTTGGCAAGGAAGACATCAGCACGCTCAACTCGGTCTTCGGGCTCGCGGGCATTCTTCGTGAGGCCGGTAAGCCCGAAGAAGCGGAAGCTGCCTTTCGTAACGTGATCCAGCGGTACACCGTCTCACTCGGGGCTGACAGCGTCGTGACATTGCACGCGCGTTTGTGGTTTGTGGATCTGCTCCTGGCTCGAAAGGACCGGCAGGACGAAGCACTCACAGAAACTGCTGATATCGTGCGACGGGCAGCCTTGCATGGCGGGTTGAACACATACCACCTTCGCGCACAAGTCATGCACGGCCGGGCGTTGGTTGCGACATATGACGCGGCAGTGGCCGATCGTGTGCTCTCGGCAGCCCTCGAAGGCTACATCACGAAGGAAAGATCGACCGACAAGGCCACGCGAGATGCCGCAAGACATCTTGCCAGTCTCTATGACTCACTGGGACGCCGGGAAGATGCCGCCAGCGTTCGTGCACGGGTCGCCGACCCCGCGAAGTAACGGCTCACGCGTATGACCCGCCGCGGGACTTGCGCCCGCCACGCTCGACCGCGGCCTTCGCCTCATATCCGCTCTCACGATGGGCCAGGAGCGGGTCGCCAGGCAGGCCCTTGGACCGCCGATACTCCGCCAGAAAGCCGCGAACATCGGTGGCGAATGCGTCGCGACACGCGCCCTCGGCCATCACCACGTCGCTTCGACGGCGGGCCTGTGCTGCTGCGGCGAAATCGACCAGCATCGCCTTTGCGAAGTATTCCTGGGCCGTCATCACGGTCTGGATCATCGCCTCGATCTTGGGCTTGATGTTGTGCGACTGATCGATCATGTACGCGATGTCGAGATCCTTGCCGGCCTCACGCTCGGCCTGCACGATCTCGGCAAAAATGCGGAAGAGTTGGTAGGGATCGATCGAGCCCATCGTCAGGTCGTCGTCGCCGTACTTGCGGTCGTTGAAGTGGAAGCCGCCGAGCATGTCTTCATCGACCAGGAACGCGACGATGTGCTCGATATTGGTGCCTTGAAGATGGTGCCCAGTGTCGACCAGAACCTTCGCCCGCTTGCCCGCGCCGCGCGCGAACGACGCGGCCATGCCCCAATCGGCGATGTCGGTGTGATAGAACGCGGGCTCGTAGGGCTTGTACTCCACAAGCATGGTCATCGCGGGCGGCATCGCGGCGTGCGCCGTTTGCAGCGCTTCATCCATCCAACGCTTGCGCTCCCGCATGTGCCCCTGCCCAGGATAATTCGTCCCGTCGGCGAACCACAGGCTCAGCAAGTTGGACCCTGCGGCCGCCGCAAGCTTCACGCTGTCGAGCAGGTGAGCGATCGCCAGCGAGCGGATCGCGGCGTCGGTGTTCGTGACTGAGCCGAGCTTGTATCGCTGGTCCTGAAAGAGATTCGGGTTGATCGACCCGATCGCGATGCTCGCTGCCTTGGCCGCCGCCACGACCGGGGCAGCCGCCTGGGCGGGTGTGCCGGCAAGTTGCCCCTGCTCGGTCGTGGGAAAGTCCCACAGGACATGCAGCGCAACCGTCGGACAGCAGCCTGTTAGCCGATGAACGTGAGCAGCATCGGCGAGTTTTTCATCGATCGTGCCCGCTGCTGCGGGCTGCAAGAACTTGCCGAAGCGCGTGCCAGTGTCGGCGTAGCCCCACGAGGGTGTTTCGATCGAGAAACGGTCGAGGCGGGCGACCAGTTCAGCCTCGCTCAAATCCGGTGGAAGCTGCATCGTGTATCCTCAGAAATCAAACCGATCGATGTTGTCCTTGGTGAACACGAGAATGTCGCCAAGCAGAATCTTGTCCCCGTCGATCTTCTTCTCGCCCAGCCGCCCCGCCTTGAACGTCGTCGCCCCCGCCTTCAGTTCACCCTTGGCCAGCGCGTTTGCGGCCTGGATGGTCAAGTACCCCAGGTCCACCGTGTTCCACAGGATCACCGACGCAACGGTGCCTTCTTTCACCGCAGCCTTCATATCGTTGGGCGTCGAGAGGCCCGTCACGAAGACCTGGCCCGCCTTTCCCGATTGCTTGATCGCCTCGGCCGCTGCGGGGAACGAGACGCTGCTGATGCCCCACACGCCGCGGAGTTTCGGATATGCGGCGATGAGGTCTTTGGTCACCTGGAAGGCGACGCGCTGGTCCTCGTTGCTGGGCTTGATCTCAACGAGATTGAGGCTCGGGTAGTCCTTGAGGCGTTCCTTCATGAGCGCGATCCACTCGTTCTGATTCGCAGCCGTCAGGGTCGCCGTCACGATCGCCGCATCGCCCACTGCCTTGTCCTTGCCGCCAAGATCCTTCACCATCGTGTCGACGAGTGCATTTGCGATGTCCTTTGACGTCGCCTGGTTGACCATGAACTCGCGTGAATCGGGCGCGCCGTCCGCGTCCCACGTGATCACCTTCACGCCCTTGGCCCTCGCAGCCTTCATGGCCGGGGCAAGCACGCTCGGGTCGTTGGGGCTCACCGCGATCACGTCGAAACCCTGGGCGGTCCACCGCTCGATCATCGACGCGGCCTTCTCGGGCGAGCCGTCGGTGGGCCCGTCGTATGTCAGCTCGATTCCAAGTTCCTTGGCTGCCTCCTCAGCGCCCTTCGCACACGAGGTGAAGTAGGGCACGCCCTTCTTCTTGGGCAACATTCCCACGCGGAACACTTTCGGGGGTGCAGCCTTCGTGCCGCCGCCGGCCTTGGGCGCAGGCGACTCCGCCTTCTTGTCGCAGGCCCCCACGCCCGCCAACAGCACAACCGCGAGGGAGAGCAAGAGACGCCTTGTCCACGATGTTTCTTTCATACAAGTTTCCCTTGAGCAACCGGGCCTTGCCGACCCATGCGGGCTCCAAACAGGTGGCCCATCAGCACACTTGCGATGAGGACCGCACCCAGCACGATCTGAATAACTTCGTCATGGTACCCCAGCCATGACGCGAGCTGCCGGATCTCGTGGATGAGCACGACGCCGATCGCCACGCCCGCGATGCCCCCCCGGCCGCCCGACAGACTCACGCCACCCAGCACGCACGCGGTGATGACCTCGAGCTCAATCGCCACACCCACGTCCGCCTTCGCGGTGTTGCGCCGGGCGATGAAGAGGCACGCCGACACGCCCGCCGCCGTCCCAGCGAGCGTGTACGCCCAGACCTTGAGCCTATCGACCCGCACGCCGCAGTATCGCGCAGCCATCTCGTTGACTCCCAAGGCCCGAAGCCTCGCACCCCAAGTGGTCCGCGTGAGCACGATCGCGACCAGTGCGCCGGCGGCGATCGCCGGCACAAGCACGACCGGCACGCCCAGCACCTGCGCCGTCCCCAGTTTCGTCCAGCCATCCGCAAACCCCGAGATCGGCCTGCCGCCGCTGATTCCCTGCGCGAGCCCCCGGTACAGCGCGAGCGTCGCCAATGTCACGACGAGTGGATGAATGCTGGCCCGGGTGACAAAGAGCCCATTGAGCCAGCCGCAAAGCGTCCCGACAACGACCGCGCCGGCAGCCGACACCGCCGGGGGCAGCCCCTTCTCGTGCAGCAACCCGGCTGTCACCGCCGCAAGCGCCATCGTCGAGCCGACCGACAAGTCAATCCCGCCTGTCAGGATCACGAGCGTCATTGCCACAGCAAGGAGCGCCACCTCGGCAAGCTGCGGCGCGAGCAAGGCCTGCACAGAAGGCGAGACGAACTCGGGCGACATCCACCACGCCCCCGCCATGACCAGCAGCAGGATGCCCGCGATCGACCAGGGCTTTCGCGCTTGCTCACCTGCGGCGTCGGTTGGAACAACTGTCGCGTGAGCCGATCGATCCGCGAGCACCGCCGCAAGAATGCACGCCCCCTGGATGGCCAGCTCCCAGAAAGTGGCTGTCGATCCTAGTTTGAGGAACAAGAGCACCGGCCGCACCATCCCCAGCACGACCGCCGCGACCGCCGCACCCATGAGCGACCCGCGACCGCCCGAGATCGAGACCCCACCGACGACAATCGCGGTCACGACCGCGAGTTCCATCCCCACACCGAGCCCCGACTCAACCACCGAGAGTTGCGGCACACTCACCAGCGCCGCCACGCCCACAAGGACCCCCGACATCGTGAACGCCGCCAGCTTCACCACGCGAAGCCTCACTCGCGCGAGCCGGGCCGCCGCCGCGTGATCCCCTACCGCATAAAGCCCGACGCCAAACGCTGTCCTTCGAGTGAGCACGAGCCCCAGCACCAAGATCGCGCCGGCGACGTATACCGAGATCGGCACGCCCAGCAGTGCCCCGGTTCCGATCGCGCGAAGCCCCGGCGGCAGATCCGTCACCCACTCGCCCCCCAGGATCCGCTCGGTCACTCCTCGCAGGATCGACATCGCCCCCAGGCTGGTCACAATCGACGGCACCCCGCCCCAGACAGTCACGAGCCCGTTCACGAGCCCCGCGAAAGCCCCAGCCGACACAACGACCAGAACGACGATCCACACAGGCCACCCGGCGTGTGCGGGCGACGCCAGGACCGCCAGCAGAGCCGCCAGCGTCCCATACATCGAACCGACAGAGATATCGATCTCACCCGCGATCACCACCATTCCCACGCCGACCGACATGATGACGATGGGCGAAGCCGCAGACAGGAAGCCCATCAGGTTCGACGCCGAGACAAACTCGGGATTCAAGAGCCCGACGACAATCGCCGCAATCATTCCCGTGACCGCGAGCGATACCGCTCTCCCGCTGGCAACCCGTCTCCAGTCTCTCACGCGCATATTCAAGAGCACACAGTACAACAAACTTTCGTCGTGTGGATTGCGTGTGGGTCGATCAGGTCCGATCGAAGATCGCCGCTCAAACCCGCACGCCCTGCCCCGATCTGCCATAATGCCCACATGACTTCCACTCGCACGATCGCCATCACACTCGCCGCCGCACTGCTCTCGCTCACCGCGTGCATGCCGGGCACGTCGATCTCGGCCGCCGGACTCACCTCCGAATACCGCGACAACCCCGTGGGCCTTGCCGCCACCAAGCCTCGACTCGCGTGGAAGCTGGCTGCGAACGACACGGCGGCCTATAACCTATCGCAATCGGCCTACCGCATCATCGCCGCACGGTCGCCCCAGGATCTCGAACACACCGCGAATCTCGTTTGGGACACGGGCATTGTCAAAGCCGAGCCCGGCAGCCGCACCAGCCAGATCGAGTACGCCGGTTCGCCCCTCGCCTCGCGCGATCGCGTCTGGTGGAAGGTGCAGGTCTGGGATCAGGAATCCCGTGATTGCGGGTGGAGCAAGCCAGCCTCATTCACCGTCGGGCTCGTCGATCAGGCCCAATGGACCGCCCAGTGGATCGGCCTTGACTTCCAGCCCGCCGCACCGCTCACGCGAGAGATGCGCGAAGAGTTCCGCCGCCGCCCCTGGATACGCCTCCCCGGGAATCCCGCACGCGGCGAGCGCGTTGCGCTCCTTCGCTCTGAGTTCACCCTCAGGCCCGGCACCGTCACAAACGCCTGGATCGCTGGCACCGCCGACATGATCGCCGATGTTCGTGTCAACGGCTCCTGGGTCGCCCAGCTCACCCGATGGGATATTCTCAACCCCATCGACATCACCAAGTCGCTTCGCGCCGGGACCAACGCGATCGGCATCCGCGTCGAGAACCACGACGGCTTCAACCCCGCCGTCACCGGCATGCTCGTGATCGCCTTCTCCGACGGCAAGGAACAACGCGTCCTGCTCGACAAGTCGTTCAAGCTCATCGAATCGCCCGCCTCCACCCAGCTCCCCGACGGCTGGGATCGTGTCGGCTTCGCAGATTCAGCGTGGAAACCCGCTGAGGAAGCCCCAAATCAACCCTGGGGCGGCAACCGCAACACCGAACACGCCTTCTCCCCCGCTCCCTACCTCCGCACGACCTTCACGCCCGCCGCCAACAAGTCCATCGCTCGCGCCACGCTCTTCTCCACCGCGCTTGGGCTTTACGAGGCCCACCTCAACGGCACGCGCATCGGCACCGCCGAGTTCGCTCCGGGCTGGACCGAATACACCAAACGCGTTGAACACCAGACCTTCGACGTCACTTCGATGATCGTGCGAGGGCCCAACTGCCTCGCCGCCGTGCTGGGTGACGGCTGGTACGCCGGACTCATGGGCTACACGGGCCGCCGAAACTACTACGGTGGACCCGCCCGCTTTCTCGCCCAGCTTGAGATCGAGTACACCGACGGCACGCGCGACACCATCGCGTCGGGCCCCTCCTGGACCGCCGCCTTCGGCCCCATCCTCCACACCGACAACTACATGGGCTCCGAGCTCGACTCGCGCCTCGAAATCGCAGGGTGGGATTCAACCAGCCCCGCTCGCGGCACAACCTGGAAGCCCGTGAACGTCGGCCTCGCCCAGAATCCCAACCTCCGCGAGTTCAATGTCACCGAGAAAGTCCGTGCCCTGGCCAAAGACCCCGCAGCCTCACTCCTCGTTGGTCCGCAGAACCTGGGCGAACCCGCGTTCAACGTCCACAAAACCCTCCGCATCAATTACACCACAGACGGCCAGCCTCGTTCCATCACGTTCAAGGAAGGTGAATCCGTCAACTTCCCGCGGCCTGGCGAAACCGGGCAGGTCGTCATCACCAAGGCGATGTTCGGCGAGCCCTTACCCCCGCCGCCAGCCCCGTTTGTGATCGAGCCGCAGCAGGGCGAACCCGTGCGTCGCTTCGAGGAACTCGCGGCCAAGAGCGTGAGCGAGCCGCGCACCGGTCGATATGTCTTTGACGTGGGGCAGAACATGGTCGGCTGGACACGCCTGAAGATCCGCGGCACAAGCGGCCAACGCGTCACCGTCCGCCACGCCGAAATGCTCAACCCAGACGGCACCCTCTACACCTCCAACCTCCGCGGTGCGACGCAAACCGATTTCTTCACGCTCAACGGCTCCGCCCAGACCCTTGAAGCACCCTTCACCTTCCACGGCTTCCGATTCGTCGAGATCACAGGCCTTTCGTCCAAGCCCGACGCTTCCATGGTCACCGGGATCGTTGCCCACACCGACATGCACGCAGTCGGCACCTTCTCCTGCTCCAGCCCGCTTGTGAATCAGCTCGTCCACAACATCATCTGGGGACAAAAGGGCAACTACTTCGAAGTCCCCACCGATTGCCCACAGCGCGACGAACGCCTGGGCTGGACCGGCGATGCCCAGTTCTTCGTGAACACCGCCGCGTTCTCCTTCGACATCGCCTCGTTCATGTCGCGCTGGCTCAAAACGCTCGCCCAGGACGCCCAGTTCCCCGACGGCACCTTCGCCCACGTCGCCCCAAAGGTCAACGAACGTGGCGGCTCCACCGCGTGGGGAGACGCCGCCATCGTCTGCGCGCACTCGATCTACAAGACGTACGGCGACACACGCGTCATCGAGAATAACTACGATGCCATGACACGCTACATGGCCTGGCTCGACTCCAAGACCAAGGACGGCATCGCCAAAGTCGGCGGCTTTGGCGACTGGGTCAACCTGGGCGACCCAACCAGCCCCGATCTCATCGACACCGCCTACCGCGCGAACCATTGCCGCATCGTGAGCGAAATGGCCGCCGCGATCGGCAAGACAGACGACGCCCAGCGTTTCGCGGCCGCACACACTGCTACGGTCGACGCCTTCCGCGCCCGCTTCCTCACCCCCGACGGCTCGCTCAGAGAATCCGGCCAGACCGGATACGCCCTCGCGTTCACCATGGGCCTCATCCCCGACGCGCTCCGCACGCAAACGGCCGCCCACTTCGCCAAGGCGATCGAGAAGAAGAACTGGCACCTCTCCACGGGCTTCATCGGCACGCCGCGACTTCTCCCAGCCCTCTACAACGCAGGCCAGAGCCCCATCGCCGCACGCCTCCTGATGAACGACGACTACCCGTCGTGGCTCTATCAGGTCAAGCTTGGCGCAACGACCATGTGGGAGCGCTGGGACGGCTGGACGCCCGAGCGCGGCTTCCAGGATGTCGGCATGAACTCCTTCAACCACTATGCCTTTGGTACCGTGGGCGACTTCCTCTATCGCAACGTTGCCGGTATCACCCCCGCATCGCCCGGCTACCGCACCATCAGCATCACCCCGACGCCGATCATGGGCCTCGAACACGCCGATGCGACGTACGACTCGCCCAGCGGGCTCATCAAGAGCGCGTGGCGCAAGACCGCCGCCGGCGTGGACTACGACATCACCATCCCGCCCAACACCACCGCGACGATCACGCTCCCAGGCGACGCCAATCCTCACAAGGTCGGCTCGGGCACGTATCACTTCTCCGTGCCCTCGGACAAAAAGTAAGCCCATGCCCGTCGTTGAAACCTTCACCACGCCCATCCAGGCCCTGCACGCCGCGTCGTTTCTCAACGAGCGAGGCGTGCCTGCGAGCGTCGTGGACGAGTCCAGCGCGTACGGCGGGATCATGGGCTCGGGCGTTCACGTTGACGACGCGGACTTGCCCCGCGCCCGCACCGTCCTTGTTGAATACTGGTCCATGGTGAAAGCCGAGCGTGCCGCCGACGCGCGCGTCTCGCCGGATTCAACCTCTCCCGCGCCTCCGCCCCCGAATCTGGCGCGTCTCGCCGCGAAGTACGCCCCCGCGTGCCCGGCTTGCGGCATCACGCTGCCGCTCGACGCCTCGCTCACCGCCTGCCCCGCGTGCGGCACAGCGACCGATGTCGCCGAACAGATCGCGACCAACAACGGGCCGGAGATACTGCTGCGCTGCTACGACTTCGAGCCCATCGCCGGCGATGTGATCGAGACCGCAAACCTCCGCTGCCCCCTCTGCCGCTACGACCTCCGCGGCCTCGCCCCCGCGGGCCCATGTCCCGAATGCGGCGAGCCGTACGACAAGCAGGCGATGCTCGGCGGGTATCGATAGTTCATACGCTGCGGGTGGCGAGGATCATCCGCTTCGGTGATCCTCGCGGGACATTGTTGACCGCCAGAAAAAACCGTGGCGTTGATCGGCGCGAAGGGGCCTAGCGAGGATCACCCTTCGGGATGATCCTCGCCACCCGTACCCGCACCGTGCTACGGCAGATGCCGCGCTCGCGTAGGGCGTCCGGTTGGGCTTGGCAGAGCCCGCCTCCCTCGCGCACCGCGAGGTCGATCGAAATCACGGGCCCGTAAAACAGTTCTACCACGCCGTTCTTTCCGCGCACCACGCAGTAGAACGGAAAAACCGTGTGGTTCGAGAGTTCTGCGGGCCGGCAGTTCGGGCGGCGCATTCGCTGATGCCAGAGGAAGGGGAAGCCCCTTGGGGGGCCTCCGGCACCTCCATCCCCAGAAAGACCGAGCCACGCCGCCGTCCGCGTGCGTGCCAGCGACCGTGGCTCTGCACGGTCGGTGCGATTACTCCCGACGCACCGACCGCTCAAAGCAGCGGTCGGTGGCACGGTTGGTGCCGCGCCCGCCGCGGAAAATCACTTCCGCTCGCCGCTCGACCCGGAATCAGGATTCAACATCGACGCGAAGCGAGGGTCTATGGCTACATAAAAGTCCCGCACGACACGGGCCTTTCGACCGACGCGCGACTCGGGCGCGAACGTGTCCAGCAGCAGCCCCGGCTTCCGCATCAGGATCTCGGCGTAGGAGCTGAAGTCCTCGTCCACGCTGCGCCTGGCCCACGGGACGAGGAAACCCTCGTCAAGCAGATCGAGCGAGGGCGAATCCCCGCCGGCGCCCAACGGCCCTTCTTCGACCGCGCCGGGCCGATCATCGGCGTAGGCAAAGCCGGGCGGAAGCGCCGCGCGGAATCGCGCCGCGTCGAAGGTGGCGCGATGCGCATCCATCAGCGCATGGGAGACTTCGTGATGGAACGCCCGCGCAACAGGCGCGTCGGTCGCCGCCCCCCCACCCCCTCCCCCGGCGTCGCATTCGCCGGCGGCGATGAACACCAACCCAACGAACTGAAACCCGCCCACGGCTTGACGGTTGTACGTGAGTGTGCCGCCGACATAGATACTGCTCACGGAACCGAGCACGCCCGTCGGGTACTTGGCCATCTCGACCTGCAGGAGTCGGCGGAGGCGGGCTTGGGTCGCCTCCCCGAACTTCACCAGCGAGAGCTCGATGACCGCCGGCGGCTCCGTTGGCGACGAGAAGTCCATCCGAAACGGCAACTCAGGCGGACGCGGACCCACGAACTCGATCCTCGGGGCAGCGCCCTCGGGTTGCTCAACGACGACACCCGCGAAGGCGGGGGGGCGGGCGGGGGCGGGTATGGGACGAGGCGCCGTCCCCGTCTGGGCAAGGAGCCCCGACGCCCCCACATGCGTGACCCCGCCGGGATGCGCCGGCGCGGAAGATACGCCGTCAGCGCACCCCATCAGCAATCCTACGGCCGTTGCCGTTGCCACTGACCAAACAACCGGGCCCCCTCGGCGATAGAGGGGACGCCGGTCGTGGTTTCTCAAGCAAGTAGCGATCATGGGGCGGCCACATGAGACTTGCAGTCTTGATAGATCCTCTTGGCACGCTCGAGGCAGTCGCCGTACGTCTCGGTAGCCAAGCTAAGGTCACGGCAGGTGATGCACACCAGAATGTTGTTCTGCATCTGGTTGAAGCAGGGCTCCTTCCCGGGGAGCGGCGTCGGCGGCGGGTAGGCGTTGTCCAGAGGGCCCTGGCCCGGCGGGGGCGGCGGGGGTGGGGGTGGCGGGGGTGGCGGAGTGGTTGGCCGCGGCTTCAGAAGGTCCCCGGGCTTCACGGGCGGCAGTCCATGCGCCGCGAGGCAGGCGTTGTACGCCGCCAACGCCGCGTGGAACTGGTCGCGCAGCATGTTCGCCGTGTTCCGCCACGTATTCCAGTCGAACGGATTCAGTGTGCCGGGCGGAGACTCCAGGTGGCGTGCCCACGCCAGCGCGGCAAGACGCGCGGCATCGCGCTCCGCTGCGCAGGGCTCCGAGGATGGCATCGGCTGGAATGGCTGCGATGCGAGGGCGACGAGCTGGTATCCATCGTTGTACCGCAGCGGGTCTTCGAGTGAGAGTACGCAGTATTGACCCGGCAGCAACGGCGCAGGGCTCGGATTGAGAATCTCGTCGATCACCATCAGCATGTCATCGACGTCCACCGACCCACTGAACTTAAAGTCGGCCGCCGGGTCGTTTGTGCCGATTGCCGAAGTGACGAGGATCGCATCGGCGACATCAACCACGCCCGAACCATCCAGATCTTTCGGCTTGAACTTGAACTCGACCCGGCGGGTCGCGTCGAGCAGGACCGCGACCGGACCTGGCGCCGTTGCCAGAACCCGTCCGGTCTTGCCACTGAGCAGAACCGCCGTCTCGCCGCTGGGATCGTCGGAGAGCATGGCGACCAGAATATCCGCAACACCGTCGCTGTCCTGATCGGGGATCACGCCCAGCCCGAGACCAAACCTCGCACTCGGCGCCCCGAACACGCGGCTCCAGAGCACCTGTCCATCGAGGCCGCGCATCGCCTGGACCATGCCCGGCGATCCCGCACCTGTTCCGGGCGCGCTGACGATGATGTCGGCCAAGCCATCACCATTGATGTCAGGGTGAGCGGAGGCGGCCCAGCCAAACAGGGCCGGTCCCGTGCGGCTCCAGAGGACGGCGCCGGTGGCACCGTGGCGCACCGCCAACTCGCTTGACGCGGGGTCTCCAAAGGCCACCTCGATCTGCCCGTCGCCGGTGAGATCCACTTGCCCGAATGCAGAACTGACCGATACCGCCGCCAGCGTCGCCGCCGCGAGAAACCCTCGACCAATCGATTGCATCTTGCTGCTCCTGACGAGTCCACTTCCCAGGACTCGCGTCATCAAGCTATCACACTCTACTGACCTGACCCAGATTCCATTGACCTCAATCGACCTGCCGATCTGGCTTGCCTCGAACTGTTCGGGGCTCTGGTAGTCCAGGGCGGCATGGAGACGCTGACGGTTGTAGAACATCTCGATGTACTCGAACACGGCGGCGCGGGCCTCTTCTTTGGTGGCGAACCTCCGATGG
>JAYVUC010000180.1:0-35991 GCA_043788295.1 Phycisphaerales bacterium | reverse complement strand
CCCGTGCGACCATCGAATCGGCCCTGCGGGCCTACTCGGCCACCGGCTCACTCCCGCCATTGCCACCCCGTGCTGTTGCCGTCGGCTGAAGAGTTACCGGGGAAGAACTCTCCAACTACAAAGTCGAACAGGCCATAACCGATCTCGATGCGTACTACCACGCGGGGACGCTGATCGGCGCGATCAACGCGATCCAGGCCGAGGCCGCTGTCAAGGAAAGAGCCGCCGACGCGAAGATCGTGCAAGAAGCAGATAACAAAATCCGGATCAAGCAGAGCCTCAGTGACGCCGATCGAGCACTGCTGTCCAAGATCAACCGCGGGATCAGCGTGCTGAATGCCGATGCCGATGCTGCCACGCTGGCCAAGGCGCGTACCGCCATTCACAACTTTGATCCCAGGATTGAGATCGCTGCGGACACTTCGATCGACGCGACCAAAGGCCAACTCGTTTCACTCATGCGCGATGCCCGGACATCACAGCAGATCGCCGACCTCCACAACGCCCTCAAAGACGCCGGCCTCGTCCCCTAAGGAGCCCTCACCTTGGCCCAGTATCACATCGAGATCAGTGCCGCCTTCGCGCTCGCCGATTTCACGATCGCCATCAACGACGAGGAACTCCGCTTCGCAAAGTTCAAGACGTGCATCGTCGAAACCTCCGACCTCGATGTCGTCAACATGGCTTCCTTCGACGAGGTCGATCTCTCCTCCATCAAGCCCGTGGCGTTCGTCCTCAAAGGCAGCCCGGTCCCTGCGGGCACCGCCAAAGTGTGGTCGGGGGTCATTCTGGTCCAGGGTACACTTCGGCCCGTCGACGCGTACCGCTAAGTGTCCATCCATCGACCACGAACAGCCAATCTGCCCTGTTCAGTTAGGAAAGCAAGTGGCCGGAGCCCTTGGGGGTTCTCCGGCCACTTGCGCGTGTGCCCTCTTGTGCCGCTCGCTTCAGCAGGGAGCCTCGAACGCCGCCACGAAATCGTCGTAGTCGAAGAAGTCCACCGCAGTGTCGTGGTTGAAGTCCGCGGTCTTGCCCGGGGGGCACGCTCCGCCCTCGAAGCACGTCACGAAATCGTCGTAGTCGAAGAAATCCACCGCGCCGTCGTCGTTGAAGTCGCCCGGGCAACGCTTCAGCTCATACGCCCCCATATCCACGATCGGCGAGCTTCCCGCGCCCGTATCAGCCTTGGTCGGGTCATCGAGCCGGCGCGGATTGCCCGCGAGATCGATCGGGTTCACTTCGCCCAGGTTGTTGTCCTGATCGAGATCGCTGTAGTCCACGTTCAGGCGCGAGTTGTCGCCCGCGTCGACGCAGGGGGAACCGATCGCAATCGAAAGATCATCGTCGAGCGTCCCCGCGATGCCGTCGCCACCGGTGGGCGACGAGATCAGCGGGTTGGTCGTGATGCAGCCCGGGCCGCGCCCGACATAGACCGCCGACATCGACTGGATATCGGAGTAGTTGATGGTGATCGTTGCGCCGTTGCTGATGTTGGCGGTGAAGACGTTCGAGAAGGCGTCGGTGTCGGTGTTGCCGTAGACGATCGAATTGTCGATCGTCATGGTGGAGCTGGCGGCGTTGGCGACGCCCCCGCACAGAGCCGCGGTGTTGCCGTAGATGGTGCAGGTGTCGATGCGGGCGTCGTTGCCGGTGCCGAAGGCATAGATCGCGCCCCCGTCGCCGCCCGCCGCGTTGTTGCCGCTGAATGTCGAGTTGTAGAACTGGATCCAGCCGCCGTTCACGCAATAGACCGCCCCGCCATATCCGGCCGCGTCGTTCCCGAGGAACTTGCAGTTGCCGAAGGCCACCTGCGAGCCCGCCACCCCGCGATAGCTCACCGCCCCGGCGTTGGTCTGGCTGTTGTTGGCGAAAAAGGTGCAGTGCGAGAAACGCGTGAGCGAGGAGAAGGCGGTGATGGCGACCGCGCCACCCTCGAACGCGCTGTTGTTGCGGAAGATGCAGTTGCGGACGCGCGGGTTGGCATCGTTGATGAGGATACCGCCGCCCGTGTTGGCCGCCCCGCCGCCGTTGGCGTTGCCGCCGGTAACGGTGAATCCATCGAGCACCGCGCCGGAGAAGACACCGTTGGCGATGACGACGTGATAGGAATTGTCGATCGCTTCGCGGGCCCCGATGTTGCCCGAGAGGTAGCTGATGTTGGCGGCGAAGTCGCGGTTGGCGGTGGTCGCCTCGTTGCCCGCGAACCCGCCGTAAATGCTCAGGGCGTCCTGAAGGACGAACGACACGGCGCGGTCGAGCCCGCTCGTGGGCTTGTAGGTGCCCTTGGCGACCCATATCTCGGTCGTTACCCCGCCAAGCTGAGACGCCAGCAAGGCGTCGTAGAGCTGCGTGATCGCGCTGCCCCACGTCGCGCCGCTGCCGCCGTTCGCCGCCGAGTTCACGTACAAGCGGCTCGTGAGCCCGCCGTGATACCGAAGCTGGACGCCACCCACCCGTGCGGAACCGTTGACCGACGGATCGGTGCAGGTGATGTGGATGGTGCCGTTGGTGACGACAACGTGGTGGACGCTGTGCGTGACGCCCGCGATGAGGTTGTTGGATGCCATCCCGCCCGAGACCGATTGGGTGCCCTCGATCGCGCCGGTGACCGAGACGTTGCACGGGTCATTCACAAACGGGTCGGCGGCATACGTCACGACGGTGTACACGCCGTTGGCCAGCGACGTGAAATTGATGCCCAGCGATGTGCCGGCGGTCGAGTTGCACCCGTCGCCCAGCAGCTTGTCATTGTCGCCCGAGACTCCCACCGCGTCGGCGAAGTACCCGCTGGCAAGGTTCGTGATCGTCATGCTCACCGGCGTCACGATGTTGTCGATATCGCGGAAGAGCGACCCGGCGGCACCGATGGGGACCGCGTTCCATGTTCCGGACTGGTCGGCCGCGCCCTTGGTCGTTGTTGCCGGAGCGCCGGTCCAGACGCCCGCGATGCCCACGTCAAAATCAAGATTGAGGCTCTGGGCCTGCACGCTCGCGCCAGATAGAGCCACGACCGCCGCGACCAGACGTGTACCGGCGGTGGAAGCAAGCGAGCGGGCAGAAGGGGCGTGGATGGCGTTCATGGAATCTTTCCTCTCGTGGACCTGGAATGGACTGCACGCGGCGCGTGCAATAGGTAAAGCGAGTTTCTGGCATCGCGCGTCCAGGCAATTCGGGAGATTGGCGACGATTTATCGCCCGCTTGGAGCTTCCGCACACACCCGCCCACATGGGGGGCCGATGGTTTCGCGTCCCTAGCATCGGGTATGTTCAGCCCGATCCCCGAAATCCTGGCCGACCTTCAGGCCGGCAAGATGGTCGTCCTCACCGACGACGAGCACCGCGAGAACGAGGGCGACCTTGTCCTGCCGGCCCAGTTCGTCACACCCGAGTCCGTCACGTTCATGCTGCGCAACGCCTTGGGGTACATGTGCCTCTCACTCTCCGAGGCCGACTGCGACCGGCTCGATTTGCACCCGCAGGCGTCGGTGAACACAACCTCACGCGGGACAGCCTTCACCGTCTCGATCGACCTGCATCCCAAGTTCGGCGGCACCACGGGCGTGTCGGCCAAGGAACGCTCGGCGTGCATCCGCATGGCGATCGACCAGACGAAAGGGGCGGGCGACTTTGTGAGGCCCGGACACATCAATCCGCTTCGGTCGCGGGATGGCGGCGTGCTGGTGCGCACGGGCCAGACCGAGGGCTCGATTGATCTGTGCCGGCTCGCCGGGCTCTATCCCGCAGCGGCGATCATCGAGATCATGAAGCCCGACGGGGAGATGGCCCGCGTGCCCGACCTCGTGAAGTTCTGCGCCGAGCACCGGATCAAAATGTGCTCGGTCGCCCAGATCATCGAGCACCGGCTCGCCCGCGAGAGCCTTGTGAAGCGATTGGGCTCGCCCACCACTCTCCGCACGGCGATGGGCACCTTCAACGCGCTCCTGTACCAGTCGCTCGTCGATCCGCTCCCGCACCTTGTGCTGACCGTTGGCGATTTCCCGCACATGGGCACGAAAGGCGAAGCGACCATCGAGCCCACGCTGGTACGGATGCACCGGCGGCACCTTTTGGGCGACGTGTTCGGCGATCTTGCATCGTCGCCATCTGGAGCGACTGGCGATGTCTTGCGACAGTCGATGCGGATGATCCAGAACGCGGGGCGGGGGGCGATCGTCTACCTGCGCACGCAGGGCGGCACGGCGGCGAGCACGCAGTTTCCCGGGGCGATCGACCTCGAATCGGCGCTGCAAACAATCCGCATGGAGCACAGGCCCGGCGACGATTCGCCGCAGCTCGCCCACGCCACGAGCGCGGCGGCGGCCGCGATGCCCCAGCGCGAGTTCGGGATCGGCGGACAGATCCTGCGTGATCTGGGCATCGCACGCATCCGGCTTCTCACCAACAAGCCCAAGGCGATGCCCGGGCTGGAGGCCTTCGGGCTCGAGATTGTCGAGACGGTCCCGATCACGCGGACCTGAGCGTGGGCCCGAACGCCAGTTACCAATGACAAGACGGGGCCGACATGGGCCCCGTCCTGAAAATCTATTCAATTCGAGCGCGTTCGCGTCGCTTTATGCCGACCGCGACGCATCCGCCTCTACCGCGAGCAGGGCCGCCGGGCTCTGGTCGCGCTTGGTGATGTAAAACCGGCTTGGCTTGGCATCGGTGATGCGTTCGTTGAGCTTGGAGAGGGCCTCGTCGGTGATCTGCCTGACGCGTTCGCGGCTGATACCCAGCTCATCGGAAATCTGTTTGAGCGTCAGGGGCTCGACGCCGTCGAGCCCGAAGCGTAGACGAAGTACCTTTGCCTCGCGGTCGTCGATGGTTTCGAGGAGCCTGCTGAGAACCTGGAGCTCGTCGCTGCGGAGCGTCGAATCGTCGGGCGAGGGATTGCGCGTGTCGGCGAAGATGTCGGCCATGCCAAGCGGTTTGGTGTCGCTTTGCTCAACTTCCTGGGGGGGCGTCTGGAACGCCTTGATCGCACGCTTGATGACCCGGATCTTGTTGAGAGGCATTTCCATGGCGACGGCCAGGTCCGCCAGCGTGGGTGCGTAGCCAAGCTCGCCCTCGAGCTTGCGGAACGCGATCTTCCACTTGGAGATCAGCTCGACCATGTAGGCGGGCACATGCACCGCCTGCGTCGCGTTGATGAGCGCCCGCTTGATCGACTGTTTGATCCACCAGCTTCCGTAGGTGCTGAAGCGTGCGCCCTGCGAAGGATCGAACCCCTCAACAGCCCGCACCAGCCCGACGTTGCCCTCCTCGATGAGGTCAGTCAACGGCAGCCCACGGTTGCCATAATGCTTGGCGATCGCGACGACAAGCCGGAGGTTCGCGCGGATCATGCGATCGCGTGAGGCCGCACAGCTGTCGTTGATGATTGCCCAGCCCAATTCACGCTCTTCCTCTGCGGACAACAGGGGAACCCTGTTGATCTCACGAAGGTAAAGCTGAAGGTCCGATTGCAGCGCGCGAGATCCGGGCGCAGCCTGTCCTCTTGCTCCACTCACTGTCCTACCGCCTTCCCCGGCAGTTTCCCGCCGGATACACCACTTGGACCCGCACCACACGGGACCGGCAAACGATACGCCGGTCCGCTGGCAGGGGTTTCATCGACCGCGCAAGAATCTTCATTCTCTCTTTGTGCAGATTTTGCGCATTTCGGCACTCTGTAATCTGTCACAGATTCCGACGAATGCCAACCTCCATTTGGAATTTTGACGAAAATACTGTAATTACCTGCCTTCAACGCCCAATTACACCCCTTCTGCGTACTTTTAGATCGTACTTCTACCTATAAGACTGCTCAATTGCGAGGGTGTGCGAACAAATGCCTGACGATATTTCTGACTTATTGAGCAATTGGCCCTTCAGTCCGGGTCAGCCAAACGTCCGAATCATCACCGGAACCGATGGGGAGCCGCGCGTTCAGATCAGGCTCGACCTGGGGGTACTCCAAATGTTTGCAGACGGTCGCCCTGACGGCCAGAACCCGCACGGATGCGAGAGCCTGCTCGAATACTTCGAGGGCGTCATCGAGGACTCGCAGGAGCAGCCCGAGTCCGAGAGGCTCAAGCTGTCGAACGAGGAGTGCCAGTCGCTGCGGGACGAGGCGGTGCAGTACTACCACAGGTACATGGCATTGCTGGTGATCGAGGACTTTGACGGGGTGGTGCGCGACACGACGCGGAACCTGCGTGTGTTTGATCTGTGTGCCGAGCACGCCGAGTCGCAGGAGGACCGCGAGTCGCTCCAGCAATATCGGCCCTATGTGATGATGGTGCGAGCCAGGGCGCAGGCGAGCCAGGCGGTGAAGGAAAACGAGCCCAAGGCGGCGGTGATCGCGCTGGACAGCGGGATGGACCAGATCAAGCACTTCTTCACGACGATCGGGACTCCCAATGCCTTCGATGAGTCGCAGGAAGTGGAGATGCTGCGGGGCATCCGCGACGCGCTGGCGCCCAAACTGCCCAAGAGCCAGCGGGGCGAACTGAAAGACCGCTTGCAGAAGGCGATCGACGATGAGAACTACGAGCTCGCGGCGATCCTGCGGGATGAGCTGAAGCACCTGAAGGATTAGCGACGTGAGAAGCTTCCCGACACGGCGGCACGAGATTGCACGCACATTGGGGCTGTCGGCGGGATGATTGTGGTTCACAATGGGCTGGGCTGCAAGAATGCTCGCTGGAGCACGGATGCTGATCAGAGCCACGCACAGAACAAGGAGCGTACATATGAAAGCGCCCACAGCATTGATCGCGTGCCTCGCCTCGACGGTCGGCCTTGCCGCTGCCAACGGGCAGATTCAATTCGACGACTTCGGCTATGCAGGGCCGCTCACGAGCAACGGATGGGTGCCCTGGTGCGGCTCATTGTGCGCGGGGGTGGTCACATCGACGGCGCAATTCGTGTCCGCTCCGCGTTCGGCCCAGATCGGGTTCTGCACGGACGTTTTCTATCCGACACCCGGCGTGGTGAACACCACGAGCGTGTTTGTGGTCGGCACGTTTGTCGCGCCCGGTGCACCCGGCAAGATCAGGCTCTCGCTGGTCAACAAACACACGGGTTTCTGCACGCCCAACGATTCTGCCGTGGTTGAGCTCGACGGGGCGAGCGGCGTGGTGAACTGCAAAAACACAGGGGCGACGGTGCCGCTGGTGACGGGAGCGTGGGTCGAGCTTCGCGTGCAGATCGACTTTCTGAACACGCAGTCGCTGGCCGTGACGTACAACGGGAACAAGTTCGTGTGCAACAATCCGTGGACGAACAACGGGAGCACGAGCGCCGGGGCTGCGCTGGCGTGCGAGGGCCTTCGGATCGAGAACAGCACGCCCGGCTCGACGGGTTTTTACTATGTGGACGACGTTGAGTTCTGGTGCGCGGTGGATGTAAACCGTGACGGGGCCCTCGATTTCTTCGATTACGACGAGTGGACTAACTGCTTCACGGGCAACGGGTGCGGACCCTACACGGATGCCGACTTCAACGGCGACTGCGTGCCGGATTTCTTCGACTTCTTCGATTTCATGAACACCTTCCAAAACGGATGCTGAAGGGCTGCCTTACTTCTTCTTCACGCGCACGAACGGCAGCTCGGAGAGTTCCACGCCCTCGTTGCGGCGCGCGAAGTTGCGCAGCCCCCACTCGTCGGCGAACAGCACCACCGGCAACTCGTCGCGGTCGTACGCAAGCTCCGCGTCGGCGGGGAGATCGGGGAGCCACGTTTCGGCTTCGGCGGGGGTGAGCCCGGGCTTGCGCCACCAACGGACAAGCTTCCACTTTGATGTTTCGAGCCCGCTTTCGGCCTGATACTCGGCCTGCATCCGGTGCTGCACCACCTCGAACTGCAAGGGCCCCACCGCCGCCAGGAGCGGCGTCTTGACCTGGCCCGTGCCGACGTTGAAGACCTGCACCACGCCTTCCTGAAGGAGCTGTTCGAGGCCCAGGCGGAACTTTTTGGCGTTGCCGGGCTGCGGGTTGCGCAGATAAGCGAAGCACTCGGGCGTGAAGCGCGGAATCTCGTCGTAGACCACGGTGCGATCCTCGGCGAGTGTGTCGCCGATGCGGAGCACGTCGTGCCCCACAATGCCGACGACGTCGCCCGCGCGGCCTTCATCAACCGTTTCGCGTGCCTGGCCCATGAGTTTCTGGGCATTGGAGAGGCGTATCTTGGTGCCGCTCTGGACGTGGAACACGGACATCTCGCGTGTGAAGGAGCCCGAGACGATTCGGACAAAGGCGATGCGGTCGCGGTGGCGCGGGTCCATGTTCGCCTGTATCTTGAAAACGAAGCCGCTGAAGGCCGCGTCGTCGGGGCTCATGGTGCGGGTTCCGGCCTGCTTGGGCCCGGGCGGGGCGGAGTGGGCAAGGAAGCCGTCGAGGAGAAGCTGCACGCCGAAGTTGTTCATCGCGCTTCCGAAGTAAACAGGTGTGACGAGCCCCGCGAGCACACTCTCCTCATCAAACTCGGCCCCCGCGCCTTCGAGCATCTCGATCTGCTCGCGCGCGTTCTCGTACACCGGCTCGTCAAGCCGGGCCTTCACCGCCGGGTCGTCGATGCCATGCACGGCGACGGGAGCGGCGTATGCACCGCCCGGGGTTTTCTCAAAGAGATGGACGCGGCGGGTGAGGCGGTCGTAGACGCCACGAAAGCTGGGGCCGCTGCCCAGGGGCCAATTGACTGGGAAGGCGTGGATGCCCAGGACCTTTTCGAGCTCGTCGAGCAGTTCGAGCGGGTCGCGCGTGGGGCGGTCGCATTTGTTCATGAACGTGAAGATCGGGACGCCCCGCCGGCGACAGACCTCAAAGAGCTTGCGGGTCTGCGGCTCGATGCCCTTGCCCGCGTCGATGACCATGATGGCGGCATCGACGGCGGTGAGCACGCGGTAGGTGTCTTCGGAGAAATCCTTGTGCCCCGGCGTGTCAAGAAGGTTGATGCGGTAACCACCCGGCGGGCCGTCTTTGGGGGCGTAGTCGAACATGAGGACGGTGGACGAGATCGAGATGCCGCGCTGCTTTTCGAGCTCCATCCAGTCGCTGGTGGTCGCCCGGCGGTCTTTGCGTGCGGTGACGGAACCCGCGAGGGCGACCGCGCCGCCGTAGAGCAGGAGCTTCTCGGTGAGCGTGGTCTTGCCCGCGTCGGGGTGGGAGATGATGGCGAAGGTTCGGCGTGGAAGATCGGCGGAGGACATAGGCCCAGAGGGTAGGGACGCTCGACAGAGCCCCCGGCGCAAGCCGGGGGGCGTGCCGTCAAATCACGCGCCCAAGTCATTCACACACGCACCATCGCTACCTTAGCCGCGACATCATACTGCGCCTGGGTTCCGTTAGCGACGTCGTCGAGCGTCACGCCCGGTGCGAGCTCGATGAGGGTGAACCTGGACGTAGCCTCGCTGAACTCGAAGACGGCGAGGTCGGTGATGAGCAGGTGGACGCAGCGGCGGCCCGTGAGGGGAAGGCTGCACTGCTTCACGAACTTTGCGACGCCGCCCTTGGCGGTGTGCTCCATGACGACAACGACGCGTTTGACGCCCGCGACAAGGTCCATCGCGCCGCCCATGCCCTTGACGAGCTTGCCTGGGACCATCCAGTTGGCGAGGTCGCCCGATTCGGAGACCTGCATCGCGCCCAGGATGCACATGTCGATGTGGCCGCCGCGGATCATGGCGAAGCTGTCGGCGGAGCTGAAGAAGCTCGCGCCGGGGCGGGCGGTGATAGTCTGCTTGCCTGCGTTGATGAGGTCGGCATCCACCTTGTCGTCGGTGGGAAAGGGACCGATGCCCAAGAGCCCGTTCTCGCTTTGCAGCCACACGTCCATGCCCGCAGGGATGTAGTTGGCGGTCAGCGTGGGGATGCCGATGCCGAGATTGACGATGTAGCCGTCACGGAGTTCCCGTGCGGCGCGCTGGGCGAGCTGGTCGCGTGTGAGGGGCATGTGGCAGGATAGGCCCGCGTGAAATCAAGTGCCTTCGGCCGCCAATTCAACCGCGAGGGCCTTGGCGAGATATTCGTACTGCTCGGGCGTGTTGTAGAGCTGGGCCGAGAGGCGGATGGTGCGGCATCGGCCCGCGACGTTCCAGATGGGCACCTGGATTCGCCAGTTGGCCATAAGCCGGTCCTGTAGGGCGTCGTGATACACGCTTGGGCGGGCGATGAGCTTGGCGTAGGCGTCGGAACCGGGCTGAGGCCCAGGCAAGATGATTGTCGCCGTGCAACCCAGAAGGCTTTGCGGTGCGGGCGGCGTGACGCCGAGGCGTTCACAGACGATGGTGCGACCCTGCCGGACGAGCTGCTGATTGTGGTCGATGACTTCGCGCCAGCCGCCTGGGACCATGCCGCCCATCACTTCGATCGCGTCCACGATGGAGAGGAATGCGGTGGAATCGGCGGTGCCGACGAAGTCGAACTCGGTGAAGAACTGGTCGCGGCCCGGGCGGGGCTTCTCGGCATTGTTGGAGAGGATGACGGGGCGAAAGCCGTCGCGCTTGGCGGGGTCAATATACAAGAACGCGGAGCCCTTGGGCGAGCATATCCATTTGTGGCAGTTGGCGGCGTAGTACGTTGGCTTCATCCGCGCGATGGTGAGATCGTGGACGAACCCGGGGGCGTGGGCGCCATCGACGATGGTCTCGATGCCGCGTGCGGCGAGACTTTGCACGAGGCGTTCGATGGGAAGCACAAGGGCACTGGGGCTTGTGACCTGGCTCAGGAGCACGATGCGTGTGCGGGGCGAGACCTTGGCCATGATGGCGTCGTGAAGATCGTCGGCCGAGGCAACAGGAAACGGCAGCACAGCGGTGACGACGCTTGCGTCTGAGCGGGCCGCGATGGCGCGGGCATTGTTGCAGCAGGCAGGATATTCATGGTCGTTGATGAGGATCTCGTCGCCGGGCCTGAGCTTGAGATTGTGAAAGACGCTTGCGACACCGACGGTGGCGTTGGGCACGGGTGCGAGGCACGCAGGATCACAGCCAACGAACGCGGCGAGCTTTGTTCGCACGCTGTCGAGCATGGGCGAGAGCAACTCGACGAAGAAGCGGATCGGCTCGGCCTCCATGAGCGAGCGGTAACGACTCTGGGCCTCCATCACCGCGCGGGGCGTCGCGCCGAAGCTGCCGTGATTGAGAAAGACGATCGACGGATCAAGGGCCCAGCGATCGGCCAGCGGTGAGGGCGGAGGGAGCGTTTGCATTGGGCTGAGCGTATGACGCGAGAGGACGTTTCACACGCCGCGGAGCAATCGGACGGCGGCCCTGCGCTCAGCCTGAGGCTTTCCGAAAATTGCGGTCGCGGCGACGACAATATCGACCCCTGCGGCGAGGACTTCGGTGATATTGGCCGGGCCGATGCCGCCGTCGATCTCAAGACGCTGGTCGGCGCGAAGTCGCGGCTTGATGGCGCGGACCTTGCCGAGCGATTCGGGCATGAAACTCTGCCCGCTGAAGCCCGGCACGACGGACATGACGAGGATCAGATCAAACTCCCCCACCACGTCCAGCACGGGGCCTACTGGTGTCGCGGGGTTGATGGCGAGGCCGGCCGTCATTCCAAGACCACGGATGACGCCTGCGAGGCGTTTGGCGTCGGTGCCGCTGGCGCGTTCGATGTGAAAGGTGCAGTGTCCCGCTCCGGCGGCCGCGAAGGGCTCGAAGAATCGCTCGGGGTCCATGACCATGAGGTGGACATCGCAGAACGCGCCCGGAAGCGTGCGGCGGACGCCCCGCACCATGTCGGGGCCCATCGTCAGGTTGGGCGCGAAGTGCCCATCCATGACATCGACGTGCAGCAGGTCCGCGTCGGCACCCCCACCCTCCGCCGTGTCGAGCATGAAGCTGCAATCGGCGGCCATGTGCCCGAAGTCGGCCGACAGGATCGACGGCGCGACGAGCGGCGAGCGCGGGGGCGATGTGATCAGATTGCGGATGCTGGGCATGCCGCGAGTGTACCCGAGTCGGGTGGCGAGGATCGCGTTTGGGGCACGCCTACGGGTCGTGGCTGCGGCCTTTACCACGTGCGGGAAACACAAGAAAGGAAACGCCCCGGAGGTGTGTGCCACTGCGGAGCGTCAAGAAAACAGGGCCGCCCATGTGGACGGCCCTCGTCAAATCGTTCCTGCAAATCAATCAGATCACTTGGTCTCTGACGTGTCGGTCTTCTCGGCTTTGGCTGGCATCTCGTCGCTCGGGGGCGGGACGGTGGCGACCCACTTGGGCTCGCCGCCCTTCATCTGCACCACGACGGCCGCCTTCTTGGCGTTGCGGTCCTTGTCGATGCTGATCATGCCGGTGACGCCCTTGAAGTCCTTCACCGCCGCGATCGCGTCGCGCAGCTCCTTGGGCTTGGTCGAGCCGGCCTTTTTGGCCGCCTGGGCGAAGATCATTCCCGCGTCGTACCCGAGCGCGGCGAGCCCGTCGGGCGTCTGCCCGTTGTACGTCTTCTTGTACTTCTCGACGAACTTGGTGATCTCGGCCGTGGGCTGATCGGGCGCGTAGTGGTTGCTGTAGTAGCACCCTTCGATCGCGGAGCCGCCGATCTTGGCGAGCTGCTCCGAATCCCACCCGTCGCCGCCCAGCAGCGGCACGGTGACGCCGAGCTTGCGGGCCTGCAGCGCGATGTTGCCGGCCTCGGTGTAGTAACCCGGGACAAAGATCGCGTCGGGTGCGGCGGTGCGAATGGTCGCCAGCTGGGCGTTGAAGTCGACGTCGCCCGATGAGAAGGCCTGATCGGCCACGATCTTGCCGCCCAGCTTCTCGAAGTGCTTCTTGAACTCGTCGCGCAGCCCCTTGGAATACGGCGCGGTCTGGTCATACAGGATCGCAACATTCATCGCCTTGAGGTTCTCCTTGGCGAACTTGGCGACCACGAAGCCCTGGAACGGATCGATGAAGCAGACACGGAAGACATAGTCGCGCCCGATCGTCACCTTCGGGTTGGTGCTGCTGGGTGAGATCATGGGAATCTGGTACTGCTGACAGACCGCGCCGCCCGCGAGTGAGAGGCCGCTTGCCACCTCGCCGATCACCGCGACGACCTTGTCGCTGGTGATGAGCCGAGTGACGGCGTTGCCCGCTTCCTTCGACTCGCCCTTGGTGTCGTAGGTGATGACCTGGATCTGCTTGCCATTGACGCCGCCAGCCTCGTTGATCTCCTTGATCGCAAGCTGCAGGCCGTTCTCGGTCGATTGTCCGAAGGTCGCTTCCTTGCCGGTCATCGAGGCGTAGTGCCCTATGACGATCTTGTCGTCGCCGCTTGTCGTGGGCCGATGCGATTCACCGGCTCCCATCGAACCCAGACCGACGACCGCCGCGATCCCGACCAGACCCGCCAGACTCATCCCTCTCCGCAGCCAATTGGACATGTGTGTTCCCTTGTGTGCTTTGCCGCCCCGCTCGCGACGTCACGAGACGTGCTCAGCCGGGCCGATCGAGCCGACACAGTGTAATCGGACTCGTAGGGCTGTGCCAAGTTCCCCAAAGCGACTGACACCCGCGGCGTCCGGCTATCGGTCTTGGACACGCATCTCCTTGCTGTAACTAGGCTTAGACTTGCTTCCACGCGACTGTTGACGCTCTCAATCCAGGCCGGTCCAAAGCCGATCCGTAGCCCTTTCATTCAATCGAGCACCGAACCCGCAATGAGTGTGGCCAGGTGAACACCCTCACACGCCGCGACGGGTTCGTCAGGAGATGTTCATGCGATTCCCAGGTGTCTTGCTCCACACATTCAATCTCACTCTCGCCATCACAGGCTCCACTCTCGCCCAGCCCTGCCCGCCGCATTGACAGGGCTTCGCGCTCAACGGTGAGACGGACACCCGTCAACGCCATGATCTCCCACGATCCCGACGGCCCGGGCCAGAAACCCGCACGACTCGTTCTCGCAGGCTTGTTCACGACGGTCGGAGCTGACGCGGTTGCGGCGACAAACTTCGCCCTGCTTCACAAAGGCGTTTATCTCGCGGACTTCAATCACGACACGGGCGTGGACTTCTTCGACTATGACGATTTCGTGCAGGCGTTCGAGCTAGCTGCTGATCCATCATCGCCGCCCGTTTGGGTCCGCCGCTACACTGCCTCCATGCCCGCGCGCAAGAAACCACTCGCCCGCTCGCTCGGCGAGTTTTTCGGCATCCTCTGGGACGCCGCCAAGACCGATGTGACCAAACCGCCAGTCGCGGCCACCACGCCCCCCACCATCGTCCGCAAGGAAGTGCAGGAAAAAACCGTCGACACGCCGCGTGGCCCGCTCACGCTGCGGCGCACGACCATCGACGAGATCGAGCCGCCGCAGGCCCTTACTCAAGATACGTGTAGCCCTCAAGACCCTGGTCGTAGAACTTGAGCAGGCTCTGGGCCTCGGGCACGCTCATCGTCCCGGCCTTCACCGCCCGCTCAACATCCCGCCTCATCGCCTTGATCAGGTCGTCCACGTCGTACTGCACATACGACAGCACTTCCTTCACCGTGTCGCCCTCGACCACCTCATCAAGGTCCCAGTCGCCCACGCCAGGCGAGTCGTCGAACGACACATGCACCACGTGCGTGTCGCCGTAGAGATTGTGCAGGTCGCCCAAGACCTCCTGATACGCACCAAGCAGGAACACGCCCAGGTAGTAGGGCTCGCTCTTGCCAGGCCCGGCCGCCTTCAGCTCGTGCAGCTCAAGTGTGGGCTTGCTGGTGAGTTTCTTGTCGCAGAACTTGTCCACCTGCCCATCGCTGTCGCAGGTGATGTCCGCCAGAATCCCGCGCCGCGTCGGCTCCTCGTCCAGCCGGTGGATCGGGCAGATGGGGAAAAGCTGGTCGATCGCCCAATGGTCGGGCAGACTCTGGAACACCGAGAAATTGACGTAGTAAATATCGCTCAGCACCTGCGGCAGCTCGATGAGACCATCGGGCAATTCGCCCTTGGCCGACGCCTGCGTCAGCACCTTGCGCCCGATCGCCCAGAAAAGCTGCTCGGTCGCCGCCCGCATCGAGAGCGACAGATACCCGAGGTTGAAAAGGCTCATCGCCTCCTCGCGTGCCTGCAAGGCGTCGTGATAGACCTCGACGAGGTTCACGCGAGGCTGCGTCATCGCCTCATACGCGTCGATCAGCTCCAGCACGGGCTGGGGACGCTCTTCCTCGACCGTCATCAGCGCCTCAACCTCTGCGAGCCCGGGCTCGGTTGGAAAGTCAGTCCTGCCCAGCACATCGACCACCAGCAGAGAGCTGTGCGCCACCATCGCCCGTCCGCTCTCGGAGATGATCCGGGGGTGCGGGTGCCCCGCCGCGTCGCAGACCGACTTGATACGGTAGACGATGTCGGCCGCGTATTCCGCCACGGAATAGTTCACGCTGCTCGACCCGCTCGACGCCGACCCGTCGTAGTCGATGCCCATGCCCCCGCCCACGTCGATCGTGTCGAGTCCGGCCCCGAGATTCTTGAGCTCGCAGTAGATGTGCGCCAGCTCGTTGACGGCGGCCTTGATATTTCGTATCTCGCCGATCTGGCTCCCGATGTGGAAGTGGATCATGTTGAGGCAGTCGGTCATCCCGTGCTGCTTGAGGTATTCCAGGGCTTGCAGAAGCTCGGTCACAGTGAGCCCGAACTTGCTGCGCATGCCGCCCGAGCTCTCCCAGCGGCCCGTGCCCTGCGAGCTGGGCTTCGCCCGGACGCCGATGCGCGGGCGGACGTTGTACAGCTTGGCGTGATGGACGATCCACTCAAGATCGCTGAACCGCTCGACCACCGGGATGATGTGCCGTCCCAGCTTGGTCGCCAGGATCACCATCTCGATAAACTCGCTGTCCTTGAACCCATTGCACACAATCGGCATCGCCGGCTCATTCTCCGTCAGACCCAGCACCGCCAGAAGTTCGGGTTTGCTGCCCGCCTCGAGCCCGAATCCAAGCTCCTTGCCGATGTCACGCACTTCCTCACAGAGCTGCCTCTGCTGATTCACCTTGATCGGATAGACGCAGCTGTACACGCCCGTGTACGCGTGGTCGGCGATCGCCTGATCGAACGCCTGGCGAATCTCCGTGAGCCGGTGCTTCAGGAGATCACGAAAGCGGATGATGACCGGCGTGGAAATCTCCCGCTCGCGAAGCCCCTCCATCACCTCGTGCAGATCGATCGCCCGCTTCTCGTCGCGCTCGGGCATCACCAGCATGTGCCCCTCGGCGTTGATCCCCAGGTACCCAAGCCCCCAGTCGCGGATCCCGTACAGCCTCGCTGCATCCTCGGTCGTCCAGCGACTCTTGGCAGTCGGGCCGGGCTGCTTCTCGGGCGCCATTGGCGATGGGCTGGGGGTCAGGCTGGGCATGGGGTTGGGAGTTGGGGGTCCACCCGCTGAGAAATGTGTCAAGGTTGTCATCTCGGTCGTCTGCCCTTCACGAATGCGTCCGGAGTGGGTTGCCGGCCGCGCTTACTTTGTTCACGCTCGTGCTGTCGTCCGTACATGCCATCGTACGATGGGCAACGCCAGAACGGTCAAATAACCGCGAACGATACCGGATATTCGTGGCCGAGCAAGTGCTGGCGCAAGGTTCTCAACCCCGGGGCGTATCCCTTCTGGAGTGATTCTACTGGATTTCCCACGCACTTTCTGGTAGATTCACCCCTGTCGCCCTGGAGATCGCCCATGCACCCCGACCGTACAACGCTCCTATCGGCCACGCTTGCTGCGGCCTTGGCACACGCTGCGCTCGCTCAGACCCAGATCGTCTCCATGCTCTGCAACGTGCCGGGAAATCCCACTAACCACGTCCCGGGGCTCGCGGGCGTTGAGTTTTTCCCCGGGGCCTTCGCCGACGTCTTCCGCAACCCCATCGCCAGCAGCTCCCAGAGCTACTGGGTCATGACTGCCCGTGCGAATATTGGCCCCTCGGGCTCAAGGGTCGTCATTCTGGGCGGGCAGAGCGTCGCCTCCCAGGTCATCGCCATTCAGGGGCAGCCCACGCCCTTTTTACCCGGCAGAGACTGGGGCGATTTCGACGCCCAGGTCGACGTCAACGAGAACGGCTCGGCCGTCCTGGTCTCCAACCTCACCGGCAGCACCGCCGACGACCAGGTTGTCGCTCGCTTCAACCTCAACTTGCACGCCTTTGACCTACCGTACCGAGAGGGTCAGCCCGTGCCAGGCCTGTCGGGCGTCAACTTCGGCCCGTTTCTCAGCTCGCCCAGCATCACCGACAACGAGCAGGTCTCCGCCATGGCCCAGATCGTCGGCTCGGGTGTCACCTCGGCCAACAACGTCGTGCTGGAGTTCAACAACAACATCCTGCTGCGAAAGGGGATCTCGCACCCGGCGGGCGCCCCCACGCCATGGTCGGGATTCACCGACATGACCTTTCAGATGCCTCTGGCCGGGCTCTTTGTCGTTCAGGGCACCGACGGCGCGACCGCGCCCAGCAACCAGCTCGCAGCCATCAGCAACAACCCCGTCTTGCGAGTGGGAGGCACCATTCCCGGCCTCACCAGCCCCATCGCCGCCAACCACATCGACCGAATCCGCCTGGCGTCGTGCGGCGACTGGATCGCACGCGGGCAGAACCAAAATCAGACCGAGGACTGGGTCGTCGTCAACGGAGACATCTTCAACCGCCGCGGCGTGGACATCACGCCTCTCAATCCTTCGGGCGAGCGCTTCAGTGACGCCCGCTTTCAGGCGACGTTCTTCACCGTCGCCATCAACGCTTCAAGCCACAAGGTCGTCGGCGGGTACACCGATAATCCCGACCCCAACCACGACGAGGTTCTCGTCCTGGACAACGTCCGCGTGATCGCCCGCGAGGGCGACCCCATCGACCTGAACGCCAACGGCCTCTACGACGATAACGCCTTCATAGGCGGGTTTGTCCCCGACGCCGCGTTCATCGAGTCGATGGGTGCATCCCTTGTCGTCTACACGCTCGTGCCAATCAAAAACTCCATGGGCCAGATCATCGGGTACAGCTACGTCTGCATCTCCCCAAGCATGTCATGTGCGGCCGATTTCAACAACGACGGGGTGGTCGATTTCTTCGACTACGACGAGTTTGTCAATTGTTTCGAGGGAGTCTTCTGCCCGCCATGGACCACCGCCGACTTCAACAACGATGGCGTGGTCGATTTCTTCGACTATGACGAGTTCGTCTTGGCGTTTGAGACCCCGTGCCCCTGAAGCAAGCTCCTCTCCGGCGTGATGTCGCCTGTGGGGTCGGCTCCGCATTTCACATACCCGCACCACAGACGCCCACCACAAGCCTCACCATAAATGCCGGGCCGGCCGGATGCTTACGGGATGCAAACGGGCTATTCCACAGAAATTTCACGATCCGGCCGAGGTTGCACTGGACACGCCGCCGACTTCGGGTACTATCTGCCAACAAGTTGCCCCCACCCCCAAAGCCCACGATGAGCCCTTCGGGTGAGTCGTGGGCTTTATTGTTTTTCCAATCTGAAGTTTCTCGCCGTTGCGGTGCAAGATCACTCGCGGACTCACGGATGCTTGATATCGCCGGATGAATCCGGCTGGCGAATCAAGGCCAAGGTCCAGCTGGGATCGGCTCTCTCAAGCTCCTCCCGAAACCAACAGGCCGCGAACCGCCGATTCGGACACGCTTGCCGTGCCCGATGGTGACGAAGGCCGGCGGGCTTTCGTTCCATTCTCTCTCCTCACCCTCCCGCACGCGGCCCGCGTGTGAGCGGGTTTCCCGGATGCCCGCTCCGTTCAACGCGGGACTTTGACACAACTTTGGGTCACCCCCTTCCCGGGTCCATCGACTCGGGCCCAGGGTTGTGCTGCGCCCGGGAACAGGAGATTCCCATGTTCCAGTTTTCTCACAGACTCGCCATCCTGACCATATCTCTCGCCCCGTTCGTGATCGCCGCAACGGCACACGCCCAGGTGCAAACCGTCGTGAACGGCACGATGTGCGTCTGTGACGACAGCGACAGCTCGATCTACGACTACGAGCTCAAGCGGATGATCTCAGACCTCATCCCGGATTGCAGCAAGAAGCTGCTCATGTTCACCCAGTGCTACGGGGGCGATTTCCTCGACGACTTCGCGGGTGATGCGAACACCGCCGCCACTTCGGCCAATTCACCCGGCAAGCAGTCCTACTACGACGGCTACGACGACGATGCGGCCGCAGGGCTCAGGCCCGCAGTGGGCCGCACCGCCAGCGACGTTCACGGCGACGGCGTGGCGGGCCGCGACTCGCTCGAAACGCCCCAGACCGGCGGCGCGCTCCCCGGGCCTAGCTTCCCGATGGACCCCGTGGGGACCAACGACGTGCATAGTCGCCATGTGCTCTTTTACACCGGTCAGCCCGACCCCAAAGATGACGCCATGCTCGACACGATCAAGGGCACTTCGCCGGCGAGCCCAACACCACCGTGACCAGCGTGGGCGGATGCAACGGCACCTACGACCATCCGGGCACCCACAAGGGGCTTTCCGACGCCCTCAAGAAAATCGGCGAGGACATCGCCGCTTCCGACGATCCCTGCGGCGAAGAGTTCATCCTCTTCGTCTCCGATCACGGTGACATCCACCGCATGGACGTCACCGTCCCCCATTCCACTTTGCCCAACTCCACCTCGGTTTATTCGATTCAGCCTTGGCCGATCCCCCTGGACCCCATGCCATGGCTGGATACGCCCGACAACGTGACAAGCGTCTCCTTTTTCGTCCCGCTGGGGGCCGTGAACAGTCGTGTTCACAATCTGAACTTTGGCGACCTTTTCCACCCCGGCAACTGGACAGTCCAGGTCATCGGCATGCAAGGCCCCTTGAATCTGACGCAGTTTGTCGAGACCCACGTCGAGTTCAACGACATCTTCATCGGCAACCGCCCGTTGGAAGGTGTCCGCCTGAGCTTCCCGATCCCCGAACAACTCTTCATGGACAGCTTTTTCGACGTGTTCGTGTGTGTCCAGGTGACCAATCGCACCTCACGCCCCTGGACCATCAGCAACGTGAGCCTTGACTCGGGCAACATCCAGAAAGGCAATATTTCGTCGGGATGCCCGGCCGACTTCAACAACGACGGCGCGGTTGACTTCTTCGACTATGACGACTTCGTCTTCGCCTTTGAGCTGGGGCTCCCCACCGCCGACTTCAATCACGACAGCGCCATCGACTTCTTTGACTACGACGAGTTCGTCATCGCCTTCGAGATCGGCTGCTGACCTCGCCCGCCCATGCACTTCCCTCTCCTCCCCGCGAGCGACCCGTGTCGCTCGCGGTCTTTCTTTGTCACCAGCGCACGATCGCACGAAGCGGCGCGACACCCTTGTCATCGGACCCCCGTGAACCATCCAGCGCGCCTCGCACGAGCCGATACACCACAGCCTGCGGCGGGCAATTCATGCGGAACGGCACCACCGCGTTGCCCAGCCCGCGGCTCACCGCCACCAGCGTGTTCCCAGTCGCAAAGAGTCCAGACGCCAGGTCGCTGGGCATGTCGCCCGACGTGTGCGGGGCCCGTGATGGAGAAAGCCGAATCTGCCCGCCGTGCGTGTGTCCGGCAAGCACGAGTTGCACACCCATCGCCGCCAGCGAGTACCCCTCCGTCGGGTAATGCGCCAGCGCCAGCACGAAATGGGTCTGCGGCGAGATATGGCGGCTCTCAAGGGCATAGACCAGCGCGAGCGTGTCTTCAGGGAACGATGTGCCCGCAACCGCCAGCCCGCCACCCAGGTCCACGCCCCCGCCGTCGAGCCACCTCACGCCCGGCACCTCCGCGCATCGGCTCACGATCCCCGCACTGTCATGGTTGCCCCAGATTCCAAATGCTCCCTTGCGGCACCGCCAGGCACCGGCAAGCTGCCTGATCACGTCGAGAGCCGCCGCCTCATCGCGCGGCTTGTCGGGATAGTCGCCCGTCAGCACGACCAGATCGACCTCGATCTGTGGCAACACTCGCATCAATTCACGCAGAACCGGCGTCCAAGGTCGTCCCCGCCTCACATGCAGGTCTGTCAGGTGTAGAATCGTGGCCCCCTCCCACGATGGCGGAACATCGGGATGGCAGATGTCGTACCGTTCCAGCGGCCTGGGCAGATCGGGCAACGTGCTGGGTTTGGGGGCTGGTTCGAGGGTCACAAGTCCTCCCTCGGCTTGAAAGTGTCCGGACTTTCGACTAGGTTGTCACTCCCGGCACCCCGTGCCGGCTGAATCGGGTTCCCAAACATCGACCGTCCGAAGGTATTGGAGTCGCAAATGGCCAAGATGTTCTACTCGCTCGAAGAAGCCGCCGCGAAGCTCGGGCGGTCCACGCAGGAAGTATCGGCCATGGCCGACCGCAAGGAACTCGAGATTTTCCGCGACCGCGACCGCATCATGCTCAAGGTTGAGCAGGTCGATCTCCTCGCCTCAGGCGTCAAAGGCCGCCAGCCTGTCGGCGAGGACATCATCCCGCTCGCCTCCGATTCGGGCGAGCTTGAGCCGATCTCAGCTTCCTCATCGGGCTCGGGCGGGGGGTTCAATGCCGACGCGAAGGAACAGACCGGAGTCAACATCTTCGCCCTCGAATCCGACGGCACCGACGAGTCCGATCCCTCGGCCGTCACACGCGTCACGCCCACCCAGTCGATTCTGTCCCAGGATCCCGGCAAGTCGGGCTCGGGCCTGCTCGACCTCACCCGCGAGATCGACGAGACCTCGCTGGGCGTCACCTCGCTCGAAGACGCCTACTCCGCCAGTGGCTCGGCCGACCAGTCGGCCGCGGGCAGCTCCGGTTCGGCCGACGCGGCACTGGGCGGCGGTGGACTCTTTGAGTCGCCCTCGGGTTCCGATCAGGGCGGGGGAATGGTCCCGATGATGGCTGCCTACGCCGAGCCCTATGACGGGCCGGGCTCGGGTCTCGTGGGCGGGCTGGCGCTGGGCACCTTGATCTGTCTGACGGTCACAGCCTTTGCCGTGCTTCTCGCACTCACCGGCGCGACCTCGGGTGCTGGGTTCCTCGCGCTCCTGGGCAACAACATGCCGATATTCGTGGGCGGGTTCGCGGGCCTGGCGATCTTTGCCGGCTTCGTCGGCTGGCTCATCGGCAAGCGGTCCTGAACGATCGTGGCACGCTTCATGGTGGCTCGCCCCTCCGGGGCGTGCGTATAACATGAACAGCACGCCCTCCTCGGGCGTGTTTTTTCTTCGTTTGGTTGAAGGCAATGCACGCTCAGGTGGGGCGAGTCACCAAGAGGCTATTCGAGCAGATCGATGCACCCCGCGAGCCCGACGGCGCAGCTCACCACGCCGTTGAGTGTGAAGAACGCCATGTCAAGCCCGGCCATCCCGCGCCGAAGCAGCACGAGGTGCTCCATGACGAGCAATCCCCACGCCACAAAGACGCCCGACATGAAGATGACTCCAAAGCGCGGGTCGCTTTGCATCGCCATCCAGAGCATCGTTCCTGCCGCCACATGAAGCCCGCGGCTCACCCACATCGCCGCATTTGTCCCCAGCGATGCCGGCACGCTGAAAAGCCCCTCGCGCCGGTCAAACTCGACATCCCGCAGCGCATAGATCACGTCGAAGCCCGCGACCCACGCCAGCACCATGCCCGCGAGCCACCACACCGCGGGCTTCGCGGCCACCCCCACCACGCCGACCGCGCCGCCAAGCGAGCCGGTGAGCCCCACCGCGCCCGGATCGACCGCGAGTGCCGCCGCGATGGGCGAGGCCGCCAGTGCGCCACCGAGAAAGATGTGGCAGAGCCAGGTGAATCGCTTGGTCCATGAGTAGAGCGCGATCCACGCGAGAACCGGGAGCGAGAGCAAAGCAGGCCACCAGTTGCCCATCACCACGCCAAAGAGCGAGGCGGCAGCGACAAATGCGGCTGCGAACCCCGCGGCGATGATCCACCCGCGCGAGGTTGACAGTTCGCCGCTGGCGAACGTGCGCCGTGCGGTTCGCGGGTTCTTCGCGTCGATCGCCGAGTCGGCGAGGCGGTTCACCATCATTGCCCACGATCGTGCTGCCACCATGCACACAACGACGAGCCCGAGCTGCACCGCAAAGCGAGACCACGAGCCGGCCTGGGGCCTGGCGATGCACGCTGCGAGAACAGCAAACGGCAGCGCGAAGACCGAGTGCGAGACCTTGATGTCGCGTGCTACGAGGCGGATTTGAACGGCGATCGCGGGCGTCAAGGGTGTGCCCATGGACTGGTTCCAGGCGGCGACTTCCAATGACCCGCCAGAGAAAGTCGCCTGCCAAGCGTAGCAACGTGCCTGGAGAGTCACGTAGTCACCGAGAGAAGTCACGACGTCGAGAAGAGGTGATGCCTCTCTGACTTCGTGACTTCTCTCAACGAAAAACACAATCGGCCCGGGCTAACGCATGCCCGGGCCGATTGTCGCGTGGGGAAGCGTAAAACAAACGCCATCACCACACGGTGAGGAAGCCGTCGGCGCACACCACGCTCCGACGACACCCGTAAAAACCACGCCGGGTCGGGCACCCTCTCCGCACTCCGGGCACGCGCAGTGACCGATCGCGGCGCAGCACAAATGACAACAAGTCCAAGTGGTCAAACGAACTGACGATCCCGACATTCCGGGAAGAGACCCGACGACCGGGGGTGGCCGTCGGGCCCGCCAAACCAAACCGGATGCACAACCCGCGTCGCCGAACACCACGTTCGACAGATCACGCCGGGTTGCCGCCCACCCACACTTGCGGCGGGCCAATCGACCCAAACTAAAAAGAGGTCACAAAGCGAGAATCAAATTGTCGTACGAACTCCCTGCTCCAACACTCACAATGCATGGGGCCCTGCGACGTGGCCCGATAGACGACAGATTGTTCGACGTGGACCGGATTGCGGTTCCACCCATTCGTTCGATTTTTTGCCGTGCGGGGGTTCAAGGGCGGACATACGTCAGACATGTCGCCAGCGCTCTATGCCTTGCGGGCCCGTCGGATTTGGGCAAGAACCGGCCGAATCTGCCCGATCAGATGCACACTCAGCACAAAGTCGGGCTGCTTTGCTCCAAAGCCCGGCCCTTGCCCGCAGGGCCTCATCAAGACCGACCCCGTCCTGCCCTCGCTCCCACCCCTACCCCCACCATGCGCGTGGAGCCCCTTGCGCCCCCCGCGTGGGGGTGCCGTCACCGGCTGGTGCCTCGTGACATAACCCCAGACAGGAGCGGGTGCCCCCTCGCCATTGGAGCGAGCGTCAGTCGGCCAGATCACCGCCTCAAAGTCAGATGGCTCGCCGCATGTGATCAACTCGTGAACTTCCTTCCGGGAAAGCGGACAGCCCAGGACGAGCACGCTCTCGCCGACCCATGCCGCGATCAGGCCATTGCCGCCCTCGCCCTGTAGTCCCCCGCGTTCTCCGCCGCAAAGGATCCGCGAATCGACCACGACACGGGACGCGCCCGAGTGTTCTCCCGCGCCCGCCAGCAGCATGGGCGGCATCGGCTCGCCCGGGGCGTTCAACAGCATGACGGTGACTGTGCCAGGACCATTTGCAAGCTCGCACAGCACCTCGCTGGGTGTTCGCGCCAGTGCCCCCGCCCGGCTGATCGTGCCTCGAGGTATCCCCAGCATTTCTTCGAGCCTCCACGCGATCTCGCGCCTGGGCGGGGGCCTCTTCCCGCGTTCGATCGCCGAAAGATACCCCTTCACGCACCCCACCCGATCCGCAAGCTCCGAGAGCGTGAGGTCGCGCGAGAGCCGGAGTTGGCGGATGAACGAGCCGATGGCGGGCTGCGAGATTGGTGCGGTGTCGTGCGCCTCCACGCATGCCGCGCCGGGCACGCCGCGCTTATCCGCAATCCCACCCACTCCCAAGCCGGCCAAACCATGTGTGATTGTGTCTAATTTCTGGGTCATATCGCGGCCTCTGATAGGGTTCAATTCGGGCGCGGAGAAGTTCGGTAAGCGTATGGTTGTACGGTCTTGGTATGTACAACGTTTGTGCGCCATTTTATGTCAAGCCGTACACATTCCTCATATTTCGCCTAATGCGATGAGAGAATCGCCTCCCGGACGGCCTTTGTTCTCTGGGCAGTGAACACCCGAGCCAGAAGCAGGGCACATCTTGACAGTTGACGCCAGGGGACACAGGCCGGTGGATAGACGGGGGCATCGCAGGGCAAGGAGGGAGGCCGATGGGGATGGGAACGGCAAAGCGTGCGGGCGGGTCGGAACAGGTTGTTTCAGGGACGAAGGCGCACATGGAACCTGGTGCGCCGCACAAGTCGGCGAGCAACGGGCCGGGTTTGGCCACCCCCACCGCGCGGCGTGGTGGAAGTCGCAGGGTGCGGTCGGTTCATGGGGCCTTTCACGCCGACCTGCGGCGGAAGCACTCGCGCGAGTTTGTGCAGGAGATTCTCCGCCGGGCCCAGTTGCTGCCCGAGGGCCAGGACGGGGGCGGGGCGGTGCTGATCCGCGCGGTCTTCGAGGAGGGGATGCCGTTCGCGAAGCTCTCGGCATTGACGGGCGTCTCGGTTCGCACGGCGCGCCGCTGCGTTCACCGGTTGATCGCACGCGTGATGTCGCCCGACTTCGACTTTGTGATGGAGCATTCCCGTACCTGGCCAACGATGCGCCGCAAGGTGGCGTACGCGACGCTCGTGCTGGGGCGTTCGTTCAGGCAGGTCTCCAAGGAACTGGGCCTCTCGCTCCACACCGTTCGGCAGCACCATCTTTCGGCCGTCGCGGTGTGCGAGGCCGCACGAATACTTGCGGCCGACGCGCACGCCGCGGGAGTTGTCATCACCAGCACCCCCCTACGCAAAGCGGCGCTCCCCCACTCACCCTACTCCCCCTGGGACACGGAGGGTGCCGGCCGTGCGTGAGGTGAACCTTTCGGCAACGCTCACGCCCAGGCTCCGCAGGCTCGCGGCGATCTTCGGGCTCTCGCTGCGGCGCGTGCACGAGGCGGGTGGAGCAAGCCGATCACGAGCCGGTGGCGTTGCATGCCTGCGCGACCGCGAGTGTGCCGCCGCGGCCGCGTTGATGCCGCTGATGAGACCGGGCGTCGTGGTCTTCATCACGGGCCCGAGCGGCGGGGGCAAGTCGTCACTCCTTCGCACGCTGCGTCCGATGCTTCGCCGCCGCCGCGTGCGCGTGGTCAACGCGGGCGTGGAAATCACATGCGGGCGAACCGCCCACACACACTCCGGCGCGTCGATCGTTGATCGGCTCGCCCGCGAGTCTCGCCGCGGCGATGCGGGGGCGCTCGACGCGCTGGCGGCGGCCGGACTGGCGGAGGCGACGCTCCTGATGCGGTGTGACCGCGAGCTTTCGGACGGGCAGCGGGCGCGTTTCGCGCTGGCCCGCGCGATGGCCGCGTGCTCGCGTGGAGCGGGGAGCAGTGGGCGGCGTCAAACGTGCATGATCGCCGACGAGTTCGCGTCCACGCTCGATCTCGCCACGGCGTTGAGCCTTGCCACATCGGTGGCGCGATGGGTGCGGGCTCGCGGCGTCATATGCGTGCTCTCGACGGCGCGAGAGGACGTGATAGACGCGCTCGACGCCGACGTCCTGGTCTATGTGCCGTTCGACGCGCCGATCCGCGTGGAGTCTCGCGTGGGGGGTGTGGGGGGCGAGCACGACGCGAAGCGGGCGCGGCGTGAGCATCGACGGCGGAAGGGTTGAAGGCGGAAGTTGAAGGCTGAGTATTCCGCCTTCAGCCTGCGTCTTCAGCATTGGGTTCATGGGGGAGGGGTCACATGTCGGGCATTCCAAAGGGCCTCATCGAAAGGTGGCTGCATGCGCGGGCCGTGGGCGGGCCGCGTGCCCATGCCCCCCACGCGGCGGTGATCGGCGCGGGATCACCAGCGGACTACATGGCGCTGGAGCGGTTCCACTACTGCGGTGGGCCGCCCGCGACGTGGGCGGGCGTGCTTGCGGCTCGTGTGGGTGACGAACTCGCGGGTGTGCTGGTGGTTTCGCGGCCCACGCTCAACGGGTGGTGGCGTGAGGTTCGCTGGCCCGGCCTGTACCGCTGCGGCGAGCGGGCCGAATCGGCGGGGGCAATCAACCGTGGCCTGCGCACCATCTCGCGTGTCGTGGTCGATCCGCGTTGGCGGGGCGTGGGGATCGCGCACTCGCTGGTGCGGGCCTATCTGGTGTCACCGCTCACGCGCGACACCGAGGCGGTGGCGGCGATGGGCCGCGTGTGCACGATGTTTGAGCGGGCGGGCATGACGCGGCACGAGGCGCCCGTCGCCGAGCACGACGTGCGATTGCTCGGGGCCCTTCGCAAGGCCGGAGTGGACGCGAGGCGGCTCGTCGAGGCGCGGTACGCCGAGCGTGTGCTGGATCGCGGGCGCGTGCGAGGCCTTGTCAACAAATGGATGCGTGCGAGAGACGCGACCAGGAATCAGGCCGGCGGGAACGCTGCATTTCTGGGCGCGGTGGTGGCGTCGAGGGTGCTCTGGAGGCCACCGGCGTACACATGGAGCCGTGTGAAGTTGTGAATGGGCTATTGGGGTCATTTGGGGTGATTGGGGAGGGGTGCAAAGTGGCGAAGAAGAAGGCCTGTGAAGTCAAAGCAAAGCGCGGGAAACACAAGGTTGAGGACGTAACGCCCGAGGTGAAGGTGGACGACTCGTCGGCAGAGGCCGCCTGTGCAGCGAAGCAAGACAAGCCCACGAACGCGGATGAACTGCACGCGTGGCTTCGCAAGTGGCTTGATGTGACACTGCCGCGCGAGGCGGTGGTGGAGGGGCACTCGGCGACGTTCGACTACATCGAGTGGGCGTTTTTCGAGGATCAGCGGTTCGACACCGAATCGATGCGAGAGGCGAGCCGCGAGCGCGAGCGGGCGAGCTCTCCGTTGCGTGGGAGTGAAAGAACAGAAGGCTCTTCGTCCCCCGCCCCCACCCCCACCCACGCGATCCTGAACATGCCGCCCGATGGCGTCGTCTGGGCGAATCGCGGCGGGGGCAAAACGTTTCTGGGGGCTGTGGCGACGCTGCTCGACATGGTGTTCAAGCCGGGAATCGAGGTGCGCATTCTGGCGGGCAGCATGGAGCAGGCTCTGCGGATGCACGAGCACCTGCGGCGGCTTCTGGAACGCGAAGAGTTGTCGGGGCTCATCGCGGGCAAGATCACCGACAAAAAGATCGAGCTCACCAACGGGTCGCGGGTGGAGCTCTTGGCACAGAGCCAGGCGTCGGTGCGCGGGGCTCGCGTGCAACGGCTGCGGTGCGACGAGGTGGAACTTTTCGACCCGGCGGTGTGGGAGGCCGCCCAGCTCACGACCCGCACCAAGCGGTGCGGGGGCGAGCTTGTGCGAGGATCGATCGAGTGCTTCAGCACGATGCATGTGCCCCACGGCCTGATGCACCGCATGGTGGCCGAGGCACGCGAGGGCAAGCGGCGGCTTTTCAAGTGGGGTGTGGTGGATGTGCTGGATCAGTGCGCGGAGCGTCGAAAGTGCGAGGGTGACGCGGCGGCGGCGGCCCCAAACCCCCCACGCCCCTGCGGGCTGCTCGACAATTGTCGCGGGCGGGCGAAGATGCGCAAGGGGAATGCGGAAAGCGTGGGGATCGGGCACATCACGATCGACGATGCGCTGCGGATGAAGGGGCGGGTGTCATTGGCGACGTGGGAGGCGGAGATGATGTCCCTGAGGCCGCGGCGTGACGACGCGGTGCTGCCGGAGTTTGAGGCGGGGGTGCATGTGATCGCAGCGAGCCCTTTCGAGAGCGGGAGCGTGGGTGGGGATGGGGCGGCGATCTTGCCGGGCGCGTGGCCTGTGACGTGGATCGGCGGGATGGACTTTGGGTATCGCTCGCCGGCGGTGGTGCTGTGGGCGGCGTACGACGAAGCGACGCGGCGGCTCTACGTGATGGATGAGCGGGTGCGGTCGGGGCAGACGGTGGCGGAGCACGCCCAGGCGATCGTGAGGTCGCCCTGGCCGCCGCTGGAGTGGATCGGGATTGACCCGGCGGGGAACGCGATGAACGAGCAGACGGGCACGAGCGCGGCGAATGTGCTGCGGAAGGCGAGGCTGACGGTGAGGTCGAGCCGCGTGCCGACGGTTCGGGGGCTGGAGTTGATCCGGGCGCGGTTGCAACCGGCGGATTCGGCGACGTGCGGGGGGCCGAGGCTGTTCGTGCACGTGCGGTGCGTGAAGCTGATCGAATCGCTGGAAAGGTACCACTATCCCGAGGGTGATCCTGAGAGCGTGGTGCCCGAGAAGGACGGGGCCGACCACGCGGTGGACGCCCTGCGGTACATGATCCAGAATCTGGATCAGCTGGTGAGAGCGAGGTGCGGGAGGTGGGCTTGAGGGGTCTGCAAATGGTCAAATGACTCAGTTGACATATCCCCATTTGACCATTTGGACCTCCCACTCACTTCGCCGCCACCATCGGCATGCCGACGGTGACAACGAGCATGGTGAGCAGGCCAAGGCCCATGACGCCCAGGATGATGAGGGCGGCCATGGTGAGTACCTGGCGGGGGAAGGCATCGAAGGTCTGGACGCGGATGGCCTTGAAGATGAGCGAGACGCCCAGGGCAAGGGGGATGAGCGTGAAGTACCAGTAGCGGTCGATGTCGATCGCGTCGATGAAGGGGCGGTAGGCAAGGATGAGGGGGAGGGTGCTCATGGGGTGGATCATCCTTGTTGGGGTGGGCGATGAATGCGGGTCACGGCTTCACTCGGCGGGTTGGAAACGCGGCGTCGATGATGGCGATGAGGTTGAGCATGCCAGCGACGGCGGAGAAGAGGGTGCCGATGTCGAGGGACTTGCCGACGGATTTGATGTACGTCTGGTTGGGGCCCGGGGGGGGCGTCTTGAACCTGCCGGGTTTATCGGGGTCGGGGGCGCGAAACTTGTGCTGATGGACGTAGTCGACACCAAAGGCGACTGGCCCGACGCACCCGTGGGCGATGAACCACCAGCCATTGTCCTGGCGGTCGATGATGGTGATTCCGCCGATGAAGAGCCCGCCGAAGAAGAGGCCCAGGACGCCGATGGCGATGCAGATGGCCCGTTTGGGCTGCCCGGCGACGAGGTGGCCCGCTCCGGGAAAGGCGATGGCGGCGAGCCCGGCGACGGGGTTGATGCCGGTCTGGGTGAGGATGGGTTGAATGGCATGTGGAGCGGGCTGTGTGTCTGGGGTGTTCATCGTGGTTGGGGGCGGTAGCGAGGTGAGGGGCGGATTCGCGGGGCGGGGAGTGGACAACGCCTTGGAGGGCATTAATGTACGGCCTCAATTTCCCGGACGCCGGACGGGGCTCAAACGATGTGTGAGGGGGGGTGGAGCCGGGCGATGAGGGTGGGTAAGGTTGGGGCGCGTGGGCTAGGTGGTAGAGGGTGGGCTTGGCCGAGTGGCGGCCGACGGCCGTTGGATGCAGAAGACCAAAGCGATCGGGGTGGCTGATGCTCGTGAATCGAAGGAATGACTCATGACGACGATGATGACAGAACTCGAAAGCGTGCGTGCGGGGATGATCGAAGAGGTTCTTCCCTGGGCGATTCCTACGCCCGAGATGTACGACGAGGAGGAAGAGGAAGAGGGTGAGTTCGGCGACGACGAGGTCGACGACGATGAGAGCATTGGAGGCGGGGAGGAGTTCGAGGACGACGACGAGGATTTCCTCGACGACGATGCCGACGAGGCGGGCACGGGTACCGAGGCTGAGGAAGATGACGAGGATGACGACCTGTGATCGGACGTGAGGGCCTGTTGGAAGACCCGCGAGCCTGATCGATCAAGGCTGAAAGACCGATGAAAGCGACGGCCAGGCAGTGCATGCCGGCCGTCGCTTTCTTTGTGGAGCAGCCGCCCATGGACCAGAAATCGCCCGAGACGCCGGACAATCAATCGACGCCGAATGTTCGCAAGGGCAAGCAGACGGGGAGCGGGGTTGTGGATCAGCGGCTGGGGCTTGATCGGCGTGAGATCGCGGCGGCGCGAGGGGACACGACGGGTCTTGAGCGGCGTCGCGGGCCCGGGCGGCGGCTGTCGGATTTCAGCAAGGCTGCCGAAGAGGGCGAGATGAACAAGGAGCAGTTTTTGTTCCTTGTGGCGATCAACGAGTTCAAGAAGGCCAACGAGATGACATTCCCGTCGTGGACCGACGTGCTGGAGGTCGTGCGATTGCTGGGGTATCGCAAGACGTGCGAGAGCGAGATCACGCTTCGAGCGGCGGAGGATTGGCAGGAGGCCCCGAATGCGGCGGCGAACGTGAGGCCCCAGCGGTGGGCCGAGCGGTTCAAGGACAAGAAGGCGGCGTGAGGGCGGGGCCACAATTGAAGAAGCATTGCTCTGGAGTGCAGTGCAACCAAGAGGGATGCCGCTTGGAGATGGTTATCGCGGGTCGCTGATGCGGCCTGCGAAGAGAACCTCGCCGGTTGCGTCGTGGCGAAGCACGAAGATGAACGGGCGGTCGGCGTGGAAGATGATGGGCGTGGGCGGCTCGTGCGGAACGGCGGGAGCTGCGGTGGGCGCCTGTGGGACGGCGGTTGCGGCGGCGGCCTCGGTGCCCACTTCGTCGAGCTCGATGTCCGCGACGTGGATGACGTCGGAGATCTTGAGCGGCTTGGCGGCCATGAGCGTCATCTTGGCGGCGTCGCTGAACGAGTTGGTCATGCCCAGGGCGCTGAGCTGCTTGGCGAGCGATTGCCGCGTCTGGAACTTGAACTTGGGGAGCTGAAGATCGACCATGGCACCGGCCATGGCTTTGCTTGCCGCGTCGAACGATTCGGCGGTGAGTGATTTTTCGACCTCGCTTAGTTTGCCGACATCGGGGAGCAGGATGGTGAACGAGACGCCGCCCTGGTAGGGGATGCGGACGGCGGCGAAGTCGGTGCCCTTGGTGTAGAGCATGTGGCGTTGATCGGCCAAGGTGTCGGCCTGGATGGTCGTCGCGGCGCTTGTGTGGAAGTCGCGCTTGGCGGTAGAACCCTTGTGGAAGGGCGTGACCCACGAGCCCTTGAAGAAGACGGCGTTGGTGAGCACGAGGCTCGCGTTGGTGAGGTCGGACGCGCTGACGAGCTGGGTGATGCGGTGGTTGGTGTGGGTGTCGGTCCAGGCGTTGATGAGGGCGGCGGACTTGGCCGGGTCTTTGTCGAGGGTGCCGGCGTCGGCGGCGTAGCTTGTCTTCAGGCGATCGTTGTAGCTTTGCAGCACGGGCACGCCCAGCCAGATGCGGTTGGCCTCGGTCCACACGTAGGTCTTGGAAGGGTGGTCGGCCACGGGCGGAGCGAGGCGGCGGGTGAGGGCGGCGAAGGAGTCGTGGAAGGTGTCGCCGGTCTGCGACCAGCGCATGACCTTGGAAATCTCGGCGGCGGTTTCGCCTGTGGAGCCGGCGGAGGTCATGGCAAGCGCGGTCGAGATGCTGTAGGGGGAGAAGAAGACGTTGCCGTCGCCCTTGGCGAGTTCGTGGTAGAGGTCGAAGGCAAAGCGGGTATTGTCGGTGGCGAGTGTCTGGGGGTCGCTGGACTTTGGCTCGGCGGGAAGGGCCGCCTGCGGCGGGCTGGAGAGGGCGTAGGTGAGGCCGGCGGCGGCGGAGAGGGTGAGGATGGTGAAGAGGCGACGGGTCATGGGGGCTCCTTTGGGGATGCAGCGCGGGAGGGGGGGTGCGGGTTCACCGCGGCGATTGGCTTTGCTATTGACCATTCCATGCCGGTCCCCACGCCCAGCCGGTGTAGCCCTCAGCGTTCAAAGCCGCGGCCAAGTCTCCTCGGACGAATACATTCACGAGTCCATGTTTCACTTTGAAGAGTCCGACGGAAGCCGGGACTTTCGCGGGATCGATCGCGTACTTCAGGTACAGATCTCCCCAAGGTGGGGTAACCATGGTTGGCTCTCCAGACTTTGATCGGTCGATGCAATCGAGATGATGTTTGATGCGCAGCAATCCGAAAGAGCCTTCCACGGCTTCACTCTTGAAGCTGACAGCGATCGGGTGGAAGTCGGTGTTTCCAGGGTAGAGCCGTTCGATCGTTCGCCAGGCTCGTTCAGAAATCACCCGGAGGGTGGACGCGGGAAAGTCTTCAATTGGTCCGACCGATTCTGCTTCGGCACGGATGGAATGTCTGAGCGGTACAAAGTCCTCATCACGTTTACAAACAAGATACTCCTCGAAGGTCGTTTTCACGTCCAAGCTCCAGGGTTTGGTCCCACCACGACTCCTTCGATCGAAGTCCATCAATGAGAAGCTCAGAAATGTGTCGGGATCCGACGGCGGAGGTCGGCGCTTGAGAATCCGTGGCTATTTCGCCGGCGGCAGATCCAAAGAGTTCGGAAATTCGCCGATCCGGCGATTCTGCCATGCCACTCGGAGCGTGACGGCCGCTTCTTCTGCTGGCTTGAGCTTCAGGCCGCAGTCCTTCAGCACTTTGCGGACCTTTGCGATGATCCGCGACTGGGCTTGCTCATCGGTTGCAAGGACATCGATCACCAATTCGCCGGTCGCGATTGCGATGTTGATGAATTGGCCGTTCGTGCATGCGATACCGAGCATCGGGTGCCCGCGGACTTCGAGTTCCTCGCATTCTTCCTGAGTCCGCTCGATCGATTCGTCGGGATCGGACTCGACCAAGAGCCGGGACAGAATTCCCAGGCGAGTGAGACGGCCGAAGGCCGTCTCGAGCCGTTCGCAGTCGGTTTGCTCTGGCCATATGGACTGCTGGCGTCGCCAAACCCGCTCCTGTTCCTTCAGCACGCCGGCGATCTCTTTGGCGTGGGTTTTGGCCAGTTTGGTCGGCAACGCTTCACTCGTCAATCTGAGGAGCGCTTCGCGCGTGCGAAATCCAACCTGAAGCAACTCGTCAGCCTCGATACGCAGTCGCAGGCGATCTTTGTCAGTCAGAGGCATGCACGAAGATCATATCACAAAGGACGACGATTGCCGTTTGAGTACCCAAGTCCGATGTTCAGATCGAACGAAGTACGAGCGGCGGCGTCACGGAATCCGAGGCTTCGCGGACTCAGCCTCTGCGTGAGTCGGAAGCGACACGGTTCACTTCTTGAAGTAATCCAGATTCACCTGGATGTACTTGTTCCACTCGGCGGGGAGATCGTCCTGGGGGAAGATGGCTTTGACGGGGCATTCGTCGACGCAGAGGCCGCAGTCGATGCAGGTGTCGGGGTCGATGTAGAGCTGGTCGGATTTGCCGAAGTCGGCCTCGGACTTGGTGGGGTGGATGCAGTCGACGGGGCAGACGTCGACGCAGGAGGTGTCTTTGGTGCCGATGCAGGGTTCGGCGATGATGTGCGGCATGGGGAGGGATCTCGGCGGACGCGCGGTGGCGCGGGGGTGCGGGGGTGCGTGTGGGGACGGGGGTGCGTGTGGGGACGGGGGCGATTGTATTGCGGGGGAAAGGAGGAGTCACGCGACGAAGAAGCGCGACGATTCGGAAGACCTCATCGTCGGCGTGAGCGCACGCGCGAACTGGAATCCGGATTAGAGCGTGGGGCCACCTTGAATGACCGGAGTGCGCCAACTGAAACGCAGGCCGGGCTGGCGGATGGCCCATAAGACGATTCCGACGCCGGCGAGGAGCATGAGAACCGAAAGTCCCTGGCCTCGTGAGAGGCCCAGGATGTACTGCTGCTTGAGGTTGGGGTCGGGGAGTCGCCAGTAGTGCTCGACGATGATGCGGAGGATGCCGTAGAGGATGAGAAACCAGCCGGTGATGACGCCGGGTCTTTGCGGGCGTGACCAGATGAGCCAGAGGAGCGAGCCCAGGATGAGCCCTTCGGCGGCGGCCTGGTAGAGCTGGCTTGGGTGGCGGGCAGCGATGAGCGGCTCGATCTGGGCGGCGAGGTCTTTGGAGCCATGTTGAATGCGGGTGATGATGCGGGCGAGCGTGTCGCCGAAGTCTTCGTTTGGGAGCTTGACGCGATCGACGATATCGACGAGCGTGTTCACCTGCGCATCGGTGAGGGGCGTGGCGTGGTTCTGTGGGAGCAGAAGTTCCTGCGGGTACTTGACCGCCCACCAGGGGGCGGGTTGACCGGGCATGGCGACGATGCCGCCCAGAAGCTCGCCGTTGATGAAGTTGGCAAGGCGGCCCAGGAACAGGCCTGGTGTGGCACCGAGGCAGGCGAGGTCGCCGATGTGGAAGGCGCGGCAGCGACCGATGCGGGTGCCGTCGTCTTGCTTGAACCCGCGGGCGACGAGGAAGCAAGCGATGAGAACCCCGGCCATGCCGCCATGGGAGGCCATGCCACCTTTCTGGATGGCGAGGGCGTCCCAGAAAGGGATGGAGGTTGAGAAAGTGATGAGCAGCTTGGGGTCGTAGAACAGGATGTAGCCGAGGCGGCCGCCGATGACGACGCCGAAGACGAGCATGAGGATGGCGTCGACGGCGTGCTGCGGCGGGAGGAGGATGCGGTTTTTCTTGCCGAGTGCCCAGAAGATGAGGCCGCCGATGAGGAAGCCGGTGAGGTAGGAGACGCCGTACCACTTGATGTGGAAGCCCAGGAAGCTGACGACCTCCGGGTTGAGGTCGAGGAAGTAGGAAGCGAGGAGTGGAGGCATGGGGCGAGTGTAGAGGCAGAAGAAGGCACTGGGCACGAGGCACTAGGGGAAAGGCATTATGGCTTGGGTTCGGCGGTGAGTTTGAGGAGGATGAGGCCGCCCAGGACCATGAGGGCACCGAAGACTCGGAGGGCGGTGCGGGGCTCGCCCCAGGCGTACATGCCGACGGCAGTGACGGCGAGCCCCCCGGTGCCGACCCAGATGGTGTAGGCGATGCCTGCGGGGACAAACTTGGTGGCAAAGGTCATCATGGCGACGCCGATGAGGCCCATGAGGCATGTACCTGCGAAGGGGATCGAGACGATCTGGCCTTTGGAGGCACGCATGAGGGCGACGAGAGCGAGCTCGCAGAGGCCGCCAAAGGCGAGGGCGATCCAGGCGAGAAGAGGGGTGGCGGCTTTGATGGGTTCGTCGATGGGCATGGCGGAGGGTAACAGAGCCCGTGGCGCAAACCAGCGTGGGTGAACAGTTGCGACACTCGCCTGGGAGATTACGTGCCACCTTAGGAGGACACATTTCGGAGAAATGGGCCACCAGGAACAACCTCACTCGATGC
>JAYVUC010000179.1:0-3472 GCA_043788295.1 Phycisphaerales bacterium | reverse complement strand
CCCGTGCGACCATCGAATCGGCCCTGCGGGCCTACTCGGCCACCGGCTCACTCCCGCCATTGCCACCCCGTGCTGTTGCCGTCGGCTGAAGAGTTACCTTTTTGTGATTGAGTTATTGAGTTTGGTGGTGAAGGGGAAGGCATCGAGGGATGAGGCATCGAGGCATCAAGTTGGACATAGAACCGGGGGCATCAAGTCGGGCGATTGCCGGTACACTGTGGCATGCGATTGCTCACGCGGCACATCCACCGGGCGTTTGTCGAGCTTGATCCGTACGACGACGCTCAGTGCGGGCGATTTATTCGATCAGCCCGGGGAGGGCTCTTTCTGAAGCTGGTCATGGCAGCGGTTATAGGGATTGTGGGGTTGGGAATGACAGTGGTGGGGGCCGGACTTTGGACGTGGATGCTCAACGGGCTCGTCGGGTTTGTGACGGTCGATTTCAAGCGGGACGCGTGGAAACTGGCCCTGTGGGTGATCGCGGCCTTGCCACTGCTGGGCCTGGGGCCGGTGGTGGGATACATCGTGCGGGACAGGCTCTTGCAGTGGCGGCTGCGATACGTGCTGCGGACGCGCGGGCGATGTGCGGCGTGCGGCTACTCACTGATCGGTCTGGCGTTGTCGGAGCGATCGACGGTGATGTGTCCGGAGTGCGGGGTCGAGTGCATGGTGGACATGTCGCTGGGCGAGCTCACCCGGACGATGGCGGGGCGGGTCCTGGTGGATGGGGCGTTCCACAAGCCGCCGCCGACGTTGTCGGTGAAGACCAGGCGCCGGCTGAAGCGGGCAGTGTGGGTGGCGGGGCTGTTCATATTCGTGGTGATCCCCGGAACTCTGGGGACCTGGGAGTTTCTCATACGGCGCGACGCGGCGCTTGCACGGGCGGATGGGGTTCGGCTTGAAGGCGAGCTCTTCGACCTGATGCGGAAGTCGGGACTTGTTCCGCCGGGAACGGCGGCGGGCGGGGAGACCGCGCGGGCGGCGATCGACAGGGCGGTTGCATTGGCCGGTCGGGTGGAAGGAAAGTGGTACGACAGCGCCGACCCAAACACCCGGTCCTATGCATTGCTGAGTCCTCGGGGCATCTTTGACGGGTCACTCGCGAGCGAAAGTGAATTGTCGCCAGAGGATGCGGCGAGAGCACTGGCGAACGCCAAATTGCTCCTGAAAATGTTCCGCGAGGGCGGGCTGGAGGAAGCACTGGCGGATGTGGCGAATTCGACGCCGGAACTGCCGGATGAATTCTCGGGACAGGGCTTGAATGTGTTTGCGTACGGCTTTATCAGTTCGTTCAAGTACGACCCCTCGTATGTCGACGACTTTCTCGGGGCTCGGGCGCTTGAGTGCCGGAAAGCCTTTGACGTGCCAGGCCTCTTGAAGTTGATCGACATCCGGCTCGGCCTTGCTCGGGTGCTTTGCGCGAGCCCGATGATGGACGAAAAGGTGTCGGGATTGCGATCGGAATTTGATGCGAACGCGCTGATCGTGGAGGTCATCGCGACCCACCCGGGTGTGGCGGTGCTGAAGACGATCGAGTCAGCACTCGACAGGCAGGCGTTCGAGCCTCGGATGCGGGATATGGCCGAATGGCATCGAATTCAGTCCGAGCTCATGGTGGCTCGTCATTTCGCGGAACCCAACATGACGCGACTCGGCCCCTTCACTGAGACGTCGAGAGACTCGGGCGGGTTCTGGTGGATGCCGCTGGGGGGGTACATGGAAAATCGCGACGAGTGCGCGGCGAGATGTCGTGTGCCCGAAGGAGTGTTTGAGCAGGACGCGTACGAGCGAACGTGGTTGCCTCCCAACCGAGATGACAGAACCGGATTGCTGGTCGCCAGGATGGTCTTGCCCGAGAGCGGATCGGAATTCGCGATGGCGGATCGCGAGCGGATGGAGCGGCGAGGAATCAGGCTACTCCTGGCAATCGAGAAATACCGGGCGGCGACAGGGAAAGTTCCCGAGGCACTCGCGGAACTTGTGCCCGGGCAGCTCGCGAAGCTGCCGGTGGACCCGTGGTCGGGCAAGCCCTTTGTGTACAGGCGCGTGGACCCGGCCCAGGATCAGCTCGGGCGTGAGTTTCTGCTGTATTCCGTGGGGGCAGACCGAGTGGACGATGGGGGCATCGAGAGCAAGGATGGGCCGGCACGCGACCTCTGGCTGAGGATGGTCGAGCGCGGAATTGATGTGATCATCAACAGGCCACGTTAGACGTTGAAATACTTCGCCTCCGGATGGTGGACGATGATGGCCGACGTTGATTGCTCGGGGTCGATCTGGTGGTTTTCGGTGAGGATGCAGCCGATGCGGGCGGGGTCGAGCAGGGCGAAGAGCTTGTCCTGATCGCTCATGTCGGGGCAGGCGGGGTAGCCGAAGCTGTAGCGGCTGCCTCGGTAGTGCTGGGTGAAGAGGTCCTTGATTTTTGGGCTGTCGTCGTTGGCGATTCCGAGTTCCTGGCGCATGCGTTTGTGCCAGAACTCTGCGAGGGCCTCGGCGGTCTCGACGCCCAGGCCGTGGAGATAGAGGTATTCCTGGTACTCGTTGGCGGCGTAGAGAGTCTTGGCGGCCTCGCTGGCCTTGTGGCCCATCGTGACGCAGTGCATGCCGATGACGTCAACCTCGCCGGAGGAGGCTGGGCGGAAGAAGTCGGAGATGCACAGGCGTTTTTTGTCGGCTTGGCGGGGGAAGGTGAAGCGAAGTTGCTCCGTCAGAGCCCCCGGCGCAAGCCGGGGGGCGGGCGAGTTGGTGGCTCCAGACTCCCCCCGGCTTGCGCCGGGGGCTCTGTAGATCACGAGATCGTTGCCGTCGGAGTTGCAGGGGAAGTAGCCGTAGACGACCTTGGGCTGGAGGATCTGCTCGGCCCGGCATCGCTCTTTGAGGCGGTTGAAGATGGGGATGACCTTGTCCTCGATCATCACGTCGTAGTCGGCGTCGGACATCGCGCCCTTTTTGAACTGCCACTGTCCGCGGAAGAGGGCGACGGGATTGATGAAGGGATAGATGTCGTCGAGGTTGAGGCCTTCAACGGCGCGGGAGCCCCAGAAGGGAGGCGTGGGGATTTCCTTCAGAGCCTCCGGCGCAAGCCGGGGGGCTTTGGCGTCGAGTGAGTCTTCCCCCCGGCTTGCGCCGGGGGCTCTGTTAGAGGCGGAGAGTTTCGCGACGCGGGTGGCGACGATCATTTCTTCGGCCTTGGAACGCTTGCTCTGGCGGTCGGCGACCTCTGTGGCGAGTTCGCCGGTCTTGCCGGCGGTGATGAGGTCCATGATGCGCAGGCCATCGAACGCGTCCTTGCCGTAGTAGCACTCGCCCTTGTATTTCGGGCGCAGGTGCCCCTCGCAGTAGTGGCGTGTGAGGGCAGCCCCGCCCAGGATGAGCCGCGGCATGTCTGGGCCGCTGTTGAGCTCGTCGATGTTGTCTTCCATCACGTTGACGGACTTGACGAGGAGGCCTGAGAGCCCCACGGCGTCTGGTT
>JAYVUC010000178.1:0-7253 GCA_043788295.1 Phycisphaerales bacterium | reverse complement strand
CCCGTGCGACCATCGAATCGGCCCTGCGGGCCTACTCGGCCACCGGCTCACTCCCGCCATTGCCACCCCGTGCTGTTGCCGTCGGCTGAAGAGTTACGTGGTGGGTGTCGGGATATTCGTGCTCATAGGCGGCGTGGGCGGCGGGCTCTACGCGTATCACAATCACTCCATCCACAAGAATGATAATGCTGCTCCACCCCCCGAGATAGCCACGGCGGTGCAGGTGCTCAGGGCCCGCGAGGTTCTGTGGCAGCCCATGTCCGAGCTTGTCGGCACTGTGCTGTCGATCAGGTCGATCATGGTGAGCAACGAGCTGGCGGGAACGATCCGCGAGCTGAAGTTTGATTCGGGGTCGATCGTCGAGGTCGGCCAGGTGCTCGTCGTCTTCGACGACGCGACCGACCGGGCGGATCTGGCGGCGGCGCAATCGAGCGTGCGCGTGGCGCAGGCGAGCGTGGCTGTTGCCGATGCACGGCTCAAGCTTGCGGTCAGCGAGCTGGGGCGACTGGCAGAGTCAGTAAAGCTCAAGGCCTCTTCGGAGATGGATCTGGACCGTTCCAGGGCTGAGATGGACCGGGCAACAGCGGATCGTGAGCGGCTACTTGCGGAGATCGACCAGGCAAAGGCCAAGGTTGACCAGGTGCAGACACGGCTCGACAAACGGGTGATCAAGGCGCCGTTCCGTGCCCGCGTGGGCCTGCGGGCCGTGCACGAGGGGCAGTATCTCGCCGACGGCTCGCAGGTTGTGGCGATGCAGGAGGTGTCGGACAAGATTTACCTCGATTTCGCCATTCCGCAGGAATATCTCGCGCGGGTGAAGCCCGGCATGTCGGTGATGGCGACGGGCGCGGTGTTTGGACCCGAGCCCGTGAAGATCAACGTGGTAGCGATCGACGCTTCGGTGAACAACGAGACGCGCAACGTGCGGGTGCGTTCGATCGTCGACAACAAAAACGAGATGCTGAGGCAGGGGATGTTCGTGCAGGTGAGCGTGCCCGTCGCGGAGCCGTCGGCGCGGGTTGTGATCCCGTCGACAGCGGTGCGGCGGGCGTCGTACGCCGATCAGGTGTTCATTGTCGTGGTGGAGCCGGCGAGCGGCACGGAACCGGCCAGGCTTCGTGCGAAGCAGCGGTTTGTGAAGCTCGGGCCCACGATCGGCGAGGATGTGATCGTGCTTGAGGGTGTGAGGACGGGCGAGGAGCTGGCGGCGTCCGGCTCGTTCAAGCTTCGCGACGGGGCGATTGTCACGAGCGTGCCCGACAGCCCCAAGAGTGCGGCGGGCAGTGTTCCCGGGAAGTGATCTGGTTGTGATTCGGCGAGAGGATTCGTTCGGCGGCGGCTAGCGCAGAGGAGTTACATGCGTCCAACATTCACGGACATGTTCATCAAGCGGCCTGTTCTCGCGGTCGTCATCAGTCTGATCATCCTGGCGGTGGGGTGGCGATCGATTGGCGGGCTGCCCGTCAGGCAGTATCCGCGGATCGAGTCGGCGCAGATCATCATCACGACACCTTACATCGGCGCGAGCGCCGAGACGGTACGCGGGTTCATCACCACCCCCATCGAGAAGGCGGTTTCGGCGATCGACGGGATCGACTATGTCGAGAGCTCGAGCACGGCAGGCGTCAGTCTGATCACGGTACACCTGCGGCTCAATCACAACAGTAATTATGCGTTGTCGGAGATCAGCGCGCGGTTGAATCAGGTGCGGAGCGAGCTGCCACAAGAGGCCGAGTCGCCCGTGCTGAACATCCAGCGGGCCGATCGACCCTATGCGACGTTTTACATCAGTTTCACGAGCACGAACCTGAGCCTTCCCAAGCTCAACGAGTTTCTCACACGGCAGATTCAGCCCGAGCTTGGGACCATCGAGGGCGTGCAGCGGTGCGGGATCGAGGGCGAGCGGAGTCTGGCCATGCGGGTGTGGCTTGATCCGACGAAGCTCGACGCGCTGGACGTGTCGCCGACGGAAGTCTTTGATGCGCTGCGTCGCAACAACTATCTCGCGTCGGTGGGCCGCACCAAGGGCGCGACCGTTCAGGTCGATCTTTTGACCGACACGGACCTCAAGACGCCCGCCGAGTTTGAGCACCTGATCGTCCGCCAGCGGGAAGGGACGGTCATTCGTCTCAGCGACGTCGCGAAGGTCGAGCTGGGCAGTGAGGAGGCGACCGGCGAGGCCGGATTCAACGCCGACCCTGCGATGTATCTGTCGGTCTGGCCACTGCCCAGCGCCAACGAGCTCGAAGTCGCGACGCGGCTGCGAGCGGCGATGAAGCGGCTTGAGCCCTCGCTCCCGCCGGGTGTGGATATGCGGCTCGCTTACGACGGCACGTACTACATGAGCAACGCCCTGGAAGAGATCGCCAAGACTCTCGCCGAAACCATCGGGATCGTGGCGCTCGTGGTGTTCCTGTTCATGGGGTCGATCCGCACGGTGATTGTGCCGCTGGTTGCGATGCCGGTGTCGATCGTCGGCGCGTGCGTCTTTATGTCCATGCTGGGTTTCTCGCTCAATCTGCTGACGATCCTCGCGCTGGTGCTCTCGGTCGGGCTGGTTGTGGACGACGCGATCGTGATGGTTGAAAATGTCGAGAGGCATATCCGCGAGGGGAAAGGCAAAATCGAGGCGGCTCTGGTCGCGGCACGAGAGCTTTTCACCCCCATCATCTCGATGACGATCACGCTGGCTGCGGTTTACGCGCCCATCGGCTTTCAGTCGGGACTTACGGGCGTGCTGTTCAAGGAGTTCGCATTCACGCTCGCGGCGGCTGTGGTCGTCTCAGGCGTCGTGGCCATCACGCTCTCGCCCATCATGAGCGCCAAGCTCGTCCCCGACAAGGGCAAGGAGGGGTGGTTCACTCGCTTTGTCAACCGAATCTTCGATCGTGTGAAGGCCGGCTATTCCCGCACGCTCGACGTCACGCTCTCGCTGAGGTGGGTGATGGCGCTGGCAGCGGTTGTCATCGCGGTGGGCGCGGTGCCGCTTTACAAACATTCGGCGAAGGAACTTGCGCCGACCGAGGACGAGGGGGGTATCTTCTTCGTGCTTTCCGCCGCACCTGACGCGACGCTCGACACCATGCGGGTGTCGGCGACAGAGGTGGCCACTTCGCTGCTGAAGATCAAGGAAGCCAAGTTCTGCTGGCGGATCATCCTCTCGCCGTCGAGCGGCTTTGGCGGGATGCAGACGGTCAAGTGGAACGAGCGGACACGCACGAGCAGCCAGATTCTGAATCAGGAGGCGTTCCCTCTTGTGTCGGGCATCGCCGGCGTTCTCGCGTTCCCATTGCTTCCGCCCCCGCTGCCCGGCGCGGGGCAGTTTGACGTCGAGATGATCGTGACCAGCACAGAATCGCCCGAGAAGATGGCCGAGGTGGCGGGGCAACTGGTCGGGGCGGCGTTCCAGAGCGGGAAGTTTCTGTACGCGGACACCGACTTGAAGATCGACTTGCCACAGGCGCGCATCGTCATCGACCGCGAGCGAGTCGCCGACATGGGGCTCGATCTGGCGACAGTGGGCCGCGATCTTGCGGTTATGCTCTCGGGCGGATACGTCAACCGATTCAATTACGATGGACGAAGCTACAAGGTGATCCCGCAGGTCGTCGACGCGGGGCGGGCGACTCCGGATCAATTGCTGCAGATGAAGGTGCGGACCAAGACCGGCGGGCTCGTCAGTGTGTCGAGCTTTGTGCGCCTTGAGATGTCAGTTGCGCCGCAAACGCTCACTCGCTTTCAACAACGAAACAGCGTGAAGATTTTCGGCGGCGTCATGGCGGGAGTGACGAAGGAGGAAGGACTGCGGGTACTCGAAGAGGCCGCCAAGGGAATCATGCCCGCCGGATACGCGATCGACTACGCGGGTGAGTCGCGGCAGATCCGCCAGGAGGGTTCGTCGCTGGCTGTGACGCTGGGATTTGCGATGGGGCTCATTTATCTCGTGCTTGCGGCCCAGTTCAGCAGCTTCCGCGACCCGCTCATCGTGCTGCTGGGCTCGGTGCCGCTGGCGATCACCGGAGCGCTCATCTTCACGTTCCTGGGTTTCTCGACCGTCAATATTTATTCGCAGGTCGGGCTCATCACGCTCGTCGGGCTTGTGGCCAAGAACGGTATCCTGATCGTCGAGTTCGCCAACCACCTACAGGAACAGGGGAGGACCAAGCTGGAGGCGGTGAAGGAAGCGTCGGTCACGCGGCTTCGCCCCATCCTGATGACCAGCGTCGCGACAGTCGCCGGGCACTTTCCGCTGGTGTTGGTGACGGGAGCGGGCGCGCTCGCGCGAAACAGCATCGGCACTGTGCTGGTGACGGGGATGCTCATCTCGACAGCCTTCACCCTGCTTGTCGTGCCCTCGATCTACATGCTTATCGCGGGGACGCACAAGGCACCCAACCCGGCGGCGGAGCCCGAACCGGCGGGCGGGCCGATCGCGGTGCCGGCGCATTGACCCCTCGGGCGGTCGTATCCTTCCCGCGATGATCCTCCTGATCGACAACTACGACAGCTTCACCTGGAACCTCGTGCAGCGGCTCGGTGAGATCGACCCGAAGCTGGAGCCCGGACGCGATCTGCTCGTCGTGCGCAACGACAAGATCACTGCGGACGAGGCCGAGACGATTGATGGCGGCAAGCCACCGGCCAAGGTCATCATCTCACCCGGCCCGTGCACGCCGCGAGAGGCGGGGGCATCGTCGGAGATCATACAGCGGTTCGCCGGGCGGGTGCCGGTGCTTGGCGTGTGCCTGGGGCACCAGTGCCTGGCCGATGCAAACGGCATGACGGTGACGCGCCACAAGATCCAAGTTCACGGCAAGACGAGCCCGATCCACCACGACGGCTGCGGCATTTTCGCCAAACTCTCGTGCCCGTTCACTGCGACGCGATATCACTCGCTCGTGGTGGTGCCCGAAACGATTCCGCCTCGCAAGCCCGGCGACGAATCGTGGTTCGAGGTCTCTGCGTGGTGCTTCGACACGCTCCCCGATGGCACCGTCACCAAGGTCGTCATGGGCCTGCGGCGCGTGTTCGCCGATGCGTCAAGGCCGCCTGTCGAGGGCGTGCAGTTCCACCCCGAGAGTTTCCTCACGCTCGAAGGCCCCACGCTCCTCAAAAACTTCCTCCTCTCCTAACAGAGCCCCCGGCGCAAGCCGGGGGGAGAGGTGGTGGAGGACGTGGCTCCGACTCTTCACCGCTATTCGCCCGCAGGCTTCACGCCGCTCATCAGCTTGATGATACTCTCGGCTGGCACGCACGTTCGCACGACCATCTGAGGGTCTTTTTTCCCTTTCGGCGAGGCATAGATCGTCCGCGTGTTGCTCACCATTCCGATCGCGTTGCCCGAAGAGTCGAGCACAGGCCCGCCGCTCGACCCCACGCCATACTCGCAGCTCACTTCGAGGATCGGGGTGAGCTTGTCGGCGTCGGTGGGGTTGTCGAGTTCGCCAGTGGGCCGCGTGTCGTGCTTGGGCGGACGGAACTCGTCCATGTCGCCGTTTATCCCGCCGAACTTCGTGCCGCGCCGGCACACGATCCCGCTGCTGAGCATGAAGTGGTTGCCGTCTGGATGGGAAATGATCGAGATCGCCGAGCCCACGCGGCCGGCGGGGTTCAGCGGGATGGGTGACAGCGTTCGGCCCGCGGGGTCGATCCGAAAGATCGCCGCGTCGTCGCGGGCGCTGGCCGCGAGAACCTCGGTGACGACGTAGGCCCTGCCCTGGTAATCGAATGCGACGACGTGCTGGTCCGCGTCGGCGTGATCAAAGACGTGGTAGTTTGACGCGCACAAACCGTCGGAGGTCAGGACGAATGCTGTTGCCTCCGACTTTGGCAGGTGGTAGTGCCCGCATCCGGGGCATTTGGCAATGCTCGCGAGTATCAGCACGCCCGGCACCGCGCTGTCGTAGACCGCTTCCAGCCCCGAAGCACCGCGACGAAGCGCGGGAAGCCCGACCGAGCACGATTCCCGCGCGAGCTGTGCCGCGAGGACTGCCGCAGTGCGCGTCTTGCCGCCCTCCACGAGTTGGGCGGCATGATTGGCAATCGCGCGCTCGTAGAGTTCGTCGCAGAACATGGGTGAGATGAGCGGGCCGACGCCCCCGTGCGAGGCCTCGCGAATGGCGGTCCGCGGCTGAGCGGCACAGCCCGCCAATGTCACGAGCCCCAACGCAAGGACCGCACGCATCGCACTGCTCCTTCATCGAGGAACCCAATTGTAGATCCCGTCGTCCCAGTTGGTGAGAGTCTGCACGGCCTCATCCCTCACGATGTTCGCCCGTCCGTCAAAGAATACCACGTTGGTCCCTCTACCGTGCCGTCGGGGAAAGATCCGAAGCGTGTTGCTCCCGAAGAGAACCTGTCCATCATCCCACACGTCGTAGAACTGGGCCACATCAATGTCCTGGGTCGCCCCGGTGTACCACTGGTTATAGAGCGTGCGGCTACGGTCCTCTGCCATCTCCGTGATGTAGTACGTGTCGCTGGGTCTCAGTATGCGGGAAAGGTTCGTCAGACCACGCCGCCACAGCTCATTGAGAGAACCTCGCGGATCAAACTGGCTCGGAGCGGTGAAAGGCATCGCGTTTACCACATAATTGATGTTGTGCCCGTCCTTGAACCGAGTGGGGCACGAGTAGTACGGCGCGTTGGCGAAAAGGTCGTTGATGTCATATCCGGTCGTCGAACGCTGATCCAGAAACGGACGCAGCACGCACGCCCACGGCGGGTGCGTGGTTTTCACGTTCGGCCAGCCCAGAGGCTTTATGCCCTCTCGCGGCACAAAGTCCTTGTTCGCCTGCGCGTACATCGACATCGCCAGGCCGACCGATCGCTCGTTGGCCAGGCATTTCACAGCCCGGCCCGCTTCGCGTGCTTTGGCAAGCGCCGGCAGCAGCATCCCGATGAGAAGTGCGATGATGGCGATGACGACCAGCAGCTCGATGAGCGTGAACGCCGTGTTATCCTGCCGCCAACAGATGGGGCTATTCGGCGCGGCTTGCTTTTGGGCGACAGGACTCATCGGTGTCCACATGTTACCAGAGCGAGGGACTGACATGCACGGGCCTTCCCTGAAATCGCAAAAAGTGCCAAAGTCGCTTGCGATTTCTGAGAACTCGGCTATCATCAATCTACCGGCATTCGCGCCGGTTGCAGGGGTTTGACTATGACGGCCATTGCCTGAATGACAACCTGTTGCCTGTTTGTACACACGAAAGGGTATTTTGCCCTCAGTGTTGTCAGCTGAACCGGCTTTC
>JAYVUC010000177.1:0-4512 GCA_043788295.1 Phycisphaerales bacterium | reverse complement strand
ACTCGCTTCGAGAAACTCGCGGTTCACTTCCACGGGATGCTCCAACTGGCGATAATCAAGCGGTACTTGAGGTTACTGTTTTCAGACAGAGCCTAGTATTGGCCCTTCGATTCCTGGCCTCACATGACCATCGCTTTCCTCCGTTCTGACCCCCACCCCGTCCCAAGGACTTTCCCATGGCAACCCGTCGCGCCAAGATCAGCATCATCGGTTCAGGAAACATCGGGGGTACATGTGCCCACTGGGCCGCCGCCAAGGAACTCGGCGACATCGTGCTGCTCGACATCCCCATCAAGGACAAGCCCGAGCTGCACATGCCCAAGGGCAAGGCTCTCGACCTCGCGTGCTGCGGCCCAATCGAGAAGTTTGACGCCAAAATCACCGGCACGTTCGACTACGCAGACATCGCCGGTTCCGACGTCGTGGTCATCACTGCGGGCATGCCCCGCAAGCCCGGGATGAGCCGAGACGATCTGATTCAGGTGAACACCGGCATCGTCAAGAGTGTGGCTGAGAAAGTCCGCGAGTACGCGCCCGACTCGATCGTCATCGTCGTCAGCAATCCGCTCGACGCCATGGTCTATGTCGCGTGGAAGGTGACGGGCTTCCCCGCCAATCGCGTGATAGGCCAGGCCGGCGCCCTCGACGTCGCCCGCTACAAGACCTTTCTCGCGATGGAATTGGGGTGCTCGGTCGAGGACATCCAGGGGCTGCTCCTGGGCGGGCACGGCGACGACATGGTGCCCCTCCCACGCCTCACGAGCGTCAACGGCATCCCGATCCAGGATTTGCTCTCCGCCGAGAAAATCCAGGCGTGTGTCGATCGCGCGAAGGTCGGAGGCGGCGAGATCGTCAAGCTCATGGGCACCTCGGCCTTCTACGCGCCCGCCAGCGGCACCATCGACATGGTCGAAGCCATCGTCCGCGACAAAAAGCGAATCATCCCCTCAGCGGCATACTGCGAGGACCAGTTCGGCGTCGCGCCGGGCCAGAAAGGCAAGGGTTACTTCGTCGGCGTTCCATGCGTCCTTGGAGCCAACGGCGTCGAACGGATTTTGACGTTCAAGCTCGACGCGACCGAGCAGAAGTTCATGGATGAGTCGATCAGCCATGTCAAGGATCTGGTCGGGGTGGTCCGCAAACTTTTCCCGGAACTGGCATAACGAAAAATGAACCGCAGGTTCGCCCAACGACCTTTATGTACGGGGTCCATCCGGACCGAATATGAATGCCCACAGCTCCCTGAAGACCGATACGATCCGTTCCACGAAACAGTCACCCGCCAACCGCGCCGCAGACGGATTGGCCCTGAAGGAATGCTCTGCGGCGAAAACTGATTGATGAGGAAAGCAACGATGATGCGCAAGTTTCGACATCTCGCCACCGGCGGCCTGACCGTCGTGGCCCTGTTGATGGTCGCTGCGGGCCAGCCCGCAACGCCCGCCACACAACCACCCAAGACCCCCACCAAGACCCCCGCCACTCCCACGGCAGCCCAGCCCGGCACACCGCCAGCGGCCGCGCCGGGGCAGCCGCCCACGGCAAAGCCCGTGAGGCCCCCCTTGGGCACGGGCAAGCCCATCACGCCCGGCAAGGGCGAGCCTCTGCCTGGGGAGGAGCAACCCCAGGCTCTCCCGCCGCCGCCCCCGCCCCCGCCCCCGGCTCGCGCGGCGATGTCGATGAAATGGAACGACCCCGATCTGGAGAAGGCGGGCATGATGCTCGCCGGGACGTGGAAGACGACGGCCCCGGTGGCCCAGGGCAACGACTCGGCCGCGAAGGCCGACATCGTGCTGAGCATTGCGCCGGTGATGATCGAGGGCGTGCCCAACGCGCTTTTCTGCGAGACGGCCCGCGCCGATTCGATGCACGCGCCGTACCGCGTCAGCATCTTCCAATTCTACAAGCACAAGGGCGCGATCCGCCTTCGCACGTACGAGTTCCACCACGCCGCCGACGGCGGACCGGCCCCGATCAGCACCATGCTCGCCGGTATGTCGGCTCTCCCCGAGTGGTTCCCTGAGACCAAGCGCGAGCAGCTCGTGGGCACGCTCGATGTCGAACTGAAGGCCGACGGCGGCGGGTACAAGGGCAAGACCCCATATCCCTACCCCACTGCTGTCGGCGAGGCCGTCGAGATGACCAGCGAGATGACGCTCACCAAGGACACGATGACCTCGGCCGATCGCGGGTACGACGCCGACGGCAAGGTCGTGTGGGGAAGCCAGCCCAGCGACGTGTACTCGTTCAAGCGCGTCGAGCCGATGATCGCCGTCAAGAAGCTTGAGGACGGCCTCACCGTTCTTGAGTTCAAGAAGGGGACCGAGGGCAAAATGATCGAAGAGAAGGATCAGGTCACCGCCCATTACACGGGGTGGCTTGCAAAGAACGGCAAGCAGTTCGACTCCTCACGCACACGCCCGATGCCCTATCGCTACGCGCAGGGCGGCATGATCAAGGGTTGGAACCTGGGCATGCTTGGCTATCAGAAGGGTTCGATCCTTCGGCTTTATGTCCCGCCGTCGATGGCTTGGGGCGACAAGGCCAAGGGCAACAACATGATCCCGGCCAACTCGGACGTTTACTTCGAGGTCGAGGTGATGGCTGTTGATGAGCCCGCGCCACCGCCGCCCGCCCAGCCGGGCCCGCAGGGTGCGCCCGGTGGCCCCGCTGGCCCTCAGGGGGTGCCTCCTGGCAGCGGCGGGAGCCCGGTGCCCGCGCCCGTGAAGGCCGAGCCTGTGAAGCCGGCCGTACCCAAGTAAATCGCCTCACGTCAAGCCTGAATTGCATTCCAAAGGGCCTCGGCGGTCTGCCGGGGCCCCTTTCACGCGCACGCCGAACTACGCTTGCCGATATGGCACGAGACTTCTACGACATTCTGGGCGTCGCCAAGGGGGCGAGTGCCGACGAGCTGAAGAAGGCGTATCGCGGTCTTGCCCGCAAGCTGCACCCCGACGTGAACAAGTCGGCCGACGCGACCAAGAAGTTCGCCGAGGTGCAGCATGCCTATGACATTCTGAGCGACGATAAGAAGCGCCCCATGTACGACCTGCACGGCGAGGCCGGGCTCAACATGAACGCAGTCCCCGCGAGCGGAACGGCCGGAGCGAGCCCGCACTACGCGTGGAACAGCTCGCCGCAAGGGCAGGGCGCCGAGTTTGACCAGGAAGACCTTTCCTCCATGTTCGAGACATTTTTCGGCGGCGGGGCTCGGGGTGGGAGCGGAGGCGCGGGCGGCAGGCCCGGAGGGCAGGGAGGCAAGTCACGATCGACACGCAGGCCGCGGCAGCACGCGGCCTCGCCGCCCGTCGAGCCCGCCAGGGCCGTTCTTAGGGTCGATTTCATCACCGCGTGCCTGGGAGGCAAGGAATCCCTGCGCGTGACCCGCAGCGGCTCGCAGCGCACGATCGACGTCACCATCCCCGCAGGAATTCCCGACGGGGCGCAGCTCCGCCTGCGCGGCGAGGGCGACGAGGTCGACGGCGAGGTCGGCGACCTTATGCTCACCGTTCGTGTGGGCGATCATCCGCTCTTTCGCCGCGGTGAGGGGGCGGAAACCGGCCGATCACTTGATCTCTACCTCGACCTGCCGCTGACGATAGCCGAGGCGACGTTCGGCGCGGCGGTGTCGGTGCCGACGCTGGATGCAAAGGTTGAATTGAAGGTTCCGCCCGGCACATCGAGCGGCCGGCGGCTGCGGGTGCGCGGACAGGGAATCAAGGCCGCGAGCGGGCAGCAGGGCGATCTCTTCACCGTCGTGCAGGTGACAGCACCGGCCCCGGCGGACGTTTCGACCGCCGACGCCGAGGCCTTGCGAAGAATCTCGGCGAGCCAGGGCAATGTGCGGCAGGGGCCCGCCTGGCAGTGAGTGAAACGGTCACCCGCCGAAAGCCTTCTTGTAGTCCGACAAAAACTTCTCGATGCCCGAATCGGTCAGCGGGTGCTTCATCACCGTCTGAATGATGTTGAATGGCACGGTCGCAACGTCGGCCCCGACCAGCGCGCACTGCACAAGGTGCAGCGGGTGCCGGATCGACGCGGCCAGGATCTTCGTTTCAAGCCCGTAGTTGTCGTAGATCTGGCGGATCTGCTTGATGAGGTCCATGCCGTCCTGCGAGATGTCGTCGAGCCGCCCGACGAACGGGCTGATGAGAAACGCGCCGGCCTTGGCGACCATCATCGCTTGCAGAGGCTGGAAACACAGTGTCAGGTTGGTGCGGATGCCCTCAGTTGTCATCGCCTTGCACGCCTTGAGCCCTTCGACCGTGCACGGCAGTTTCACAACGATGTTTTCGGCGATCTTGGCGCGGTCGCGGCCTTCCCTCATCATTCCTGCGAAGTCCAGCGCGATGACCTCGGCCGAAACCGGTCCTTTGACAACTTCGCAGATTTCGGCGAGCCGCTTGCCGTAGTCGATCTTCTCCCGTGCAATCAGTGACGGATTCGTTGTCACGCCGTCGAGCACGCCGAGGTCGTTGGCTGCTTTGATCTCGTCAAGATTCGCGGTGTCGA
>JAYVUC010000176.1:0-18406 GCA_043788295.1 Phycisphaerales bacterium | reverse complement strand
GCGGGCGGAGCTGGATCAACACGAGCACGCTTTATGTGAGGCAGAACATCATGGCGTTTCTGATCACGGGGAAGAGGCCACAGGGGTATGACTCAAGCGCCGAGAGCGAGCGATACGACCCGATGGCGCTTTTGTCCGAGTTGAAGACGGCCGACCCATCGGCGTTGAGCGATCCTGGCAAGGTGGTGGACTACTTGCTGAAGCTCACGCTGGGCAGCACGCCCGCGCGGGCTCAGGAGCCACTGCTGTCGTTCCTTTCCAAGAGCGGCAATCAACTTGGGCCCGACCATATTCGGGGTCTTTTGCTGCTCATCACCGCCATGCCCGAATACCAACTCTGCTAAACTCAGGTGTCCGATTGTCCCGGTCCATCGATTTGGGAAGGTAAACCATGTCAAACCACGAGCACGCGATCTACTCACGCCGCCGATTCATGGCCAACGGTCTGACGCTCGCGTCGGCTGCGGCCGCGGTGCCGGCGTTCATCGGGGGCTCCGCCGACGCGATGCTCGAGCGCATGCTATCGGCGGGTCTCACCAGCATTCCGGGAGTTCCTGACGACCACATCCTGGTTGTGGTGCAGATGGGCGGGGGCAACGACGGGCTCAACACGGTGGTGCCGTACGGGATGGATGCGTACTACAAGGCCAGGCCGGGCATCAACGTGGCGCAGGGGCAGGTGTTGCAGCTCTCCAACGCACAGGGCATTGGCCTGCACCCTGGTCTCAAGGGGCTCAAGGAGCTGTACGACAACGGGCTCATGGGGATCGTGCAGGGAGTCGGCTATCCCAACCCGAACCGGTCGCACTTCAAGAGCATGGATATCTGGCAGACGGCCGAGACGAGCGGCACGGGCGACGGGTGGATCGGGCGGTACATGGACTGCGAGTGCTGCGGGTATGGAAGCGGGGAGTCGGGCAAGCCGGCGAAGCCCGCGCTTGATACTGGCGGCCTGCCGGGGATTGCGATCGGTCGTACCGCGCCCCTGGCGATGCAGGGCCGGGCGGCAAAGCCCGTGAGCTTTGAGTCGGCGGACCTGTTCCGCTGGTCGGGCGAGGACATCCACGAGAATCTGCGTGATCCGTACCACAAGATCAACCGCCGGGGCGAGTCGCAGGAGGTCGGGGCGGACACGAACGCGGCGTTCCTGCTGCGGACCGCGCTGGACGCGCAGGTGGCGAGCGACACGATCCGCAAGGCTGTGGCGCAGCCGACGCTGGCAACATTCCCGAACAACAGCGGGATCGCCAAGGATCTGGCGATGGTGTCGAAGATGATACGGGCGGGCCTGAAGACCAAGGTGTACTACGTGAATCACGGCAGCTTCGACACGCACGCGGGGCAGGGCGGGGCGAACGGTCGCCACGCGAACCTGCTGACGCAGTGGAGCGACGCGATCAAGGCGTTCTATGCCGACTTGAAGCAGCAGGGCAACGACGGGCGTGTGCTGACTCTCAGCTTCAGCGAGTTTGGGCGGCGTGTGAGCCAGAATGCAAGTCAGGGAACGGATCACGGCACGGCGGCGCCGCTCTATCTGTTTGGGCCGATGGTGAAGCCGGGCGTGCACGGCGAGCATCCGTCGCTGACCGATTTGGATCAGGGCGACCTGAAGTACAAGGTGGACTTCCGCAGTGTGTACTCGGGGATTCTTGAGAGCTGGTTCAAGACCGACAGCAAGAAGATCCTCGAGGGCAGCTTCAAGGCGTTTGACGTGCTAAAGAAGGCCTGATTGCGGCGAGGATGGGTGCGTGGTATTCTGTGGTATGCGCCACAAAGAGAAGCCGCAGAACAAGAAGCGTTATGACCGGATCGTGAAGCTCTATCACGAGGGTCACTCGTCGACAAAGATCGGTGCGATGGTGGGGTGCACGCCCAGCGGGGTGATGTACGTCCTGAAGAATCGCCGCGTGAGGATGAAGGACGCGAGCGACTACGCGAAGCCCACGCCGGAATATTCGCTGCGGATTCGGGCGTTCGCGGAGTCGATCGTTCCGATATTGGGGACGGGGCCGGGAACATCGGCGGCGGCCCTCTCGCGCAAGGCCGGGTACCTCCCGGGCACGGTGTTGATACACCTTCGTGCGATGGGCATTGCGGCGCGGCAGGGAATGGGCGAGGGGAACGTCAAGCTCAACATCGAGCAGGTGCAGGCGATCAAGGGTGCGCTGGTGCGTGGCGGGACGACGCAGGCGAAGCTCGCGGCGAAGTACAAGGTGGGGAACAGCACGATCTGGGCGATCGCGTGCGGGCAGAGCTGGCCCGATGTGCCCTGGCCCGGGGGCAAGCCTTACGTGGTGAGGTCGCGGCAAAAAAAGCGTGCGAAACGTGCGAAGAGTGGATGACGCCCAGCGAGCGGGCGATTGGATATGGTCGTGCATGAGATTTCGTGAGCTTGCCGCTGGTGTGCTGGCGACGGCGGTGGTCGCGTTCTGGGCCGGGCGTTTGACCGCGCCGGCGGGACCTGCGTCGCAGGCTGCGCCGGGCACGCTTGCGGGTGTGCCGCAGTCGGACGTCTTTACGGTGACGCACACGGTCGATGGTGACACGGTGCATGTTGTGCAAGAGGGGATGGAGGGCAAGGAGAAGGTGCGGCTCCTGGCGATCAACACGCCCGAGCGCGGACAGCCCTGGCACGACGAGGCGACGGGGGCGCTTGCGTTGCTGGTGCAGGGCAAGACGGTGCGGCTTGAACCGGAAAAGCCGGGGAAACTGCAGCGGGACAAGTATGGGCGGTGGCTGGCGTATTTGATTGTCGATGGAAAGAACGTGAACGTGGAGATGATAAGGCTTGGGTGGACGCCTTACGTCACGCAGTATCGCAGCGATCGGTACGAGAAAGAGATGCGGGCAGCGGAGGAAGAGGCGCGGAGAGCGAAGCGGGGGATGTGGGTGGGGAGGTAGGAGGAAGCACATTTCGGAGAAATGTGCGACAGGAGGCACGGTTCGGAGAACAGTGCCGTCAGGAGTGACGTTGCCAGGAAGGCTACGCGTGGCCGACGGATTGCCATTGCTTGATGGCGTCGATGGGGTGGATGAGCATGATGATGTTGAGCGTGAGGTTGTCGCGCATGAGCACAAGCAGGACGAGCTCGATTGCAACGAAGAGGGCGAGCGTCTTCCAGAGGCCCAGCCAGCGGGCGGCGTAGAAGCCGATGACGCACGAGAGCACGTCGCCCAGTGAGTTGATGATGCTGTCGCCGAGGTAGTCGAGCGACATGGTGACGGTGCGGTAGCGGTTGATGATGAGGGGCGAGTTTTCGAGAACCTCCCACGCGGCTGCGATGGTGATGGCGCTCACGAGCTTCCAGTTGAGCGAGAGGCGGAGGCCGACGAGCGAGAAGAGGCCCCAAAAGATGAGGCCGTGGGAGAAGTGGGTGAGGCTGTAGGGGTCGGCGACATGCTGCGAGCAGTGGGGGGTCCACACGTCGGTGATCCACGGGCTCCAGTCGCCCCTGGCGCACCACCAGATGCCGCCTTCGATCTTCAGGGCAACGACCATCGTGACGAGAACGGCGAGGCTCGCAAGCTGCGGGGCGGTGAGGAATGCCAAACGAGAGTGGGCAGGTTTGGTTTCCATGTTTGCAGCGTCGAGGTGTGGGGCGTGGGTGTGGGGGTAGCGAGGATCATCCGCTGCGGTGATCCTCGCTGCGTTCAAGCGGGGATGGTCAGCCGATCTTGGAGCGGCCGTTCATGTAGGGGCGGAGCGGCTCGGGGATGGTGATGGAGCCGTCGGCGTTCTGGTGGTTTTCGAGGAGCGGGATGAGGAAGCGCGGGCTTGCGAGGACGGTGTTGTTGAGGCTGTGGCAGAAGACGATGTCGCCCTTGCCCCCGGCGGCGGCGGTGCGATAGCGGGTGTTGAGGCGGCGGCATTGGAAGTCGTAGAGGCGGCTTGCGGAGTGGGTTTCGCCGTAGGCGCCCGAGGGAACCCACACCTGGCTTGCGCCAGGGGTTCTGACGGACTCGCCGCGGCCGGGCATCCAGCTCTCGATGTCCACCATGTCGGCGTTCTTTGGGCCAAGGTCGGCGGTGCAGCACTGCAGCAGGCGGTAGGGGATGAGGAGGCTTTGAAGGAGCTGCTCGACGTAGCCGATCATGGTCTTGTGCCACTGGCGGCTCTCGGCCTCGTCGGCCTTGCAGATGACCACTTGTTCAACTTTGTCGAACTGGTGGATGCGATAGAGGCCCGCGGTGTCGCGGCCGGCGGCGCCGGCCTCGCGGCGGAAACAGGTGCTGACGGTGATGTACTTCAGGGGCAGCGCGGACTCGTCGAGGATCTCGTCCATGTGGATGCCCATGAGGCCGACTTCGCCCGTGCCGGTGAGGTAAAGGTCGTGGGTGGCACTGCTCTCGTGAGCGGCTGCCGGCAAGCCATGACTGTTCTGGAGAGCAGTCCCACCACGGTGCTTCTCGTCCACGATGTACGCCTGCTCGCGGCCAGCTGGGAAGAAGCCGGTGCCGATCATGGCTTCTTCCTTCACGAGCACGGGGACGCCCATGGGGCGAAAGCCCTGCTTGTACGTCATGAAATCGACGGCGTAGCGGAGGACGGCCTGATGCAGGGCCATGCCGTCGCCTGAGAGGATGTAGGAGCGTGAGCCGGCGAGCTTGACGCCGCGCTCGAAGTCGGCGAGCCTGAGATTCTTGACGATTTCGAGGTGGCTCTTGGGGACAAAGCCGCGCTGCGACTCGAACGTCTTGGTGGTGTCGAAGCCTGGCGGGTTCCATCGCGAGACCTCGACGTTGTCGTCGGCGGAGGTGCCAAGGGGCACGTCGGCGTCGGGCGGGAGAGGCACGGCGAGCAGGATGGCGTTGATCTGGGGCTCGAGCTCGGCGAGCTTTGATTCGAGCTCCTGCACGCCGGCCTTGAGCTGGATCGGCTTGGCGGAGAGGGTGTCGATCTCGTGCTCGATGGCCTTGGCCTCGTCGCCGTGCTTGCCCTTGAGCTTGCCTTTGAGCTGGCCGATCCGGGGGCCGATCTCCTTGGCAAGGCGATTGTGCTCGGCGCGAAGATTCTCCATCTGGACGAGGTGCTGACGGCGTTCGGCATCGAGAGAAACGAGGGACACGATATCGACGTGGATTCCCTTGGCCTTGGCCCCCAGGGCGAAGCGGGCCGGATTCTCGCGGAGTTGTTTGAGGTCGATCATGGAGCCCAGTGTAGGGGGAAGAGGAACGTAGAGTGATCAGAGAGTGATCAGAGAGGGATCAGAGGGACGCGGAGGAGGAAGGGACGAATAGCTTGGGGAAAAGAGGGAGCGGAGGGTTGCGGCGGGGGGTTCCTCTGGCACGAGGGAGCTTACTCGGCCGCTTGCGTTCTCTAACCGGGCACTTGTACTCTCTCAGCGTACGCAAAAATGGCCCCTTTCCTCGTCGATGCAACGCATGAGCCTTCACGGCGGGCAGGGTCGCATCTATTCCTCTCCCGATCCCCCTTTCCCGTCTCCATCCCCTCTGCGACCCTCTGATCCCTCTCTGATTCCTCTGCGTTCAACCTCTGCTTCGCACCCAATCTGACTGGGAGTACACTTGGTCAGGTGTTGGCTGGATCGGCTTATGTGTTCTGGAGCAATTCCCCATGGGGACCTGGTATCTCAAGCCGATTCGCGGTTCGGCGGCGGTGGTGAAGCTCGGCAAGGGCAAGGTGTCGATTGGCCGCCACCCCGACAACGTGATCCCGATCACCGACGATCTGTCGTCGCGGTTCCACTGCGAGATCGAGGAGGTCTCGTCGGGGTCGTTCGTGCTCAAGGACCTTGGGTCCAAGAACGGCACGAAGGTGAACGAAGCAAAGGTGATGGAGAGCAAGCTCAAGGCGGGGGACGTGATCCGCGTGGGGCACCATGAGTTTCTGCTGGAGAACGACGTGGTGCCCGACGACAGCTCGGGGATGTCGGACTCGGCGATCGAAGAGGCCGAGGGGTCGATGGTGACCAACGCGGACGCGAGCCCGATGGCGTGGACTGCGACGATCAACGAGATGATCGAGAACCTGCCGCCCAAGTCGGCGGTGTTGCCCGAGGTGGCGATCATTGATAGTTCGGGCAAGCCGAGTCAGGCATTGTCGGGGAGCAGCGACGGGCCGGCGGCGGTGCGGCTCTTGCTGCACGCGTCGCTCAAGGCGCGATCGACCGACGTGCACATCGAGCCCAAGCAGGACACGTACCACGTTCGGTTCCGCGTGGACGGGCAGATGATCACGATCGTGGAGCTGCCCATGCGGGTGGGAGAGCTTTTCTTCGGGCTCATCAAGGCGGCGTGCGCAATGCGGGTGGCCGGGCGCGACGCGGTGCTGGAGGGGCACTTTTCGGCGAAGTTCGGCGAGCGGCGCGTCGAGTATCGTGTGAGCTTCACGCCCAGTGTCTATGGGCAGAAGCTCGTGCTGCGGGTGCTGGACACGATGAACGCGCCGGGCAGTCTGACTGAGATGGGCATGGCGGGGTACATGGTCGATCGCGTGCGGCGAACGTGCGCCCAGGATCACGGCATGTTCCTCACGTGCGGGCCCACTGGGTCGGGCAAGACGACGAGCCTGTACAACGCCCTGCGCGAGATCGACCGCGAGGCTCGCAACGTCGTGACCATCGAGGACCCCGTCGAGTATCAGCTCGACAACATCACGCAGATTCCCATCGACGAGGGGAAGGGCAACACGTTCGGCGGGCTGCTGCGGAGCGTGCTGCGGCAGGACCCCGACGTGATCCTGGTGGGCGAGATCCGCGACGATGAGACGGCGCGCACGGCGATGCAGGCGGCGATGACCGGGCACCTTGTGTTCTCAACGGTTCACGCCAAGGACACAATCAGTGCGATTTTCCGGCTCCTGGACCTGAAGGTCGAGCCGTTCCTGGTGGCGAACTCGCTGGACCTTGTGATCGCGCAGCGGCTGATTCGTCAATTGTGCGAGCATTGCAAGCGGGGCGTGCCGGTGCCGCCCGGTGTGTCGACGCGACTGGGCAAGTTTCTCAGCGGCAAGAGCGAGATGTTCGTCTCGACGGGGTGCCCGCGGTGTCTGCGGACGGGATATCGCGGGCGGCGGGCGATCTTCGAGCTGCTGGAGTTCAACGACGATTTGCGAGACGTGGTGCTCAAGAGCCCGACGATCGCGGACATCAAAAGGATCATCGAGCAGGGCCTGTTCACGACGCTGGCGCAGTTCGGGTGGCGGCTGGTCGCCGAAGGGACGACGACGCTCGAGGAGGTCGATCGGGTGGCAGGGCAAGGATGATTCGTCGCCACCATCGCCCCACAAAGCGAGAACGCCGCATCTGAAGTCTCTCAGAGCCTGGGGCGTGCTTGGTCCCCAGGCGAGAGATGATTTCAGATACGGCGTCTCGCCGCGTGATCTGGCTCGCTCAGCATCCTTGTTCGAAGTCCACCACGAAGTCGTCGTAATCAAAGAAGTCGATGGCGGTGTCGTTGTTGTAGTCGGCCTCGGGGAGTCCTGCCTCGAAGGCGACGACGAAATCGTCGTAGTCGAAGAAGTCAACGACGCCGTCCTCGTTGAAGTCGGCGGTGCAGTAGACGGCGAAGACGCCGTTCTCCTGTCCCGGGCTCTCGAAGGGGATGGTGTTGATGATCCAGTGGCGTGGAAGTTCGTACGATTCGAAGGCGCCATAGACGACGCCATCGGGGCCAAAGAGCCCGTGGTTGGTGGCGAGAATCTGGTGGGTCTCGCCGCTGGTGGGTGTGTGACCGGGCTCGACCCTCAGGACGAGCGTGCCAAAGAGGACCACGTCGCTTGGGACGGTGTGGAAACTGGGCGAGAACACGAGGTGAGAGAGGGAGCGGATCTGGTCGTGGGTGGTGGCGTCAAAGATGTCGATCTCAGTTCTGGTGTTGTTGCCGAAGAAGGTGTCGCCATCAAGGAAGATCGATCCCGGAGCACCCGGAATACCCGGGACACCGGGCGAGAGCGTGGCGCCGATGAGTTGGATCTGCGTGGAGACGCTGCCTCCGATGGTGCCTGTTCCGCTGACGCGCCCGTTGACCATGAGCCCGGTGCCCGAGAGGACCGAGGGCGCCGAGGCGGGGTCGCCATTCGAGAAGGTCAGGTCATGGACCACCGAGAAGGAGAGAGACCGCAGCGAGACGGCGATGTTATCGCCCACGACGATTTTTCCGGCGGAGGCGAACCCCTGGTTCGACGCGGCATTGCCCATGGTGAGGTTGCCGGTCGCCGTGATGACCGAGCCGGCCTGGGCGTTCACTTTGACGCTCGCGCCGAAGGTGCCCTGGCCGGTGAAGCCGCCAGTGGCTCCGAAAGTGACGGCGGTACCGGTGATCCCCTGGCCAAGTCCGGTGACGAGGCCATTGAGTTTGAGCCCGGTGCCTGAGCCGGTGAGGGTGCCCGAGTTGGTGATGGGAGCGTCGATCGTTCCTTCGCCGCTGATGACCTCACCGGTCAGGAGGATGAGGCCGTCGGGTGCGACGACGCGACCCAGGGCCAGGAGGGTGCAGTTGCCAATGAACCAACTGTGGTGGCCAGGTGTGTCATTGATGGTGAGGGTGTGTGGGCCGACGTTCATGGTGCCGTGGTTACGCAGGGCTTGCACGGCCAGAGGCCCCGTCAGGTTGACGACCGTGCTGCCCAGAGGCTCGAGCAGATGGACGATGGTGCCCGTGAAAGAGAAGGGGCCTGCGCCCCCAGGCACGACGTTGTCCGCGTCGATTGTCCCGCCGGCCAGGGTGAGCGAGCCGCCGCAGCGAATGACCTCGTCGGAGTTCAGCCTTCCACCCGCGTTGATGGTGAGGGATGAGCCGTTCCAGACTTGGGTATTGACTCCCCCGGCGATTGGTCCGCTGGTGACGGTGACGGTGCCGGTGTTGGGTGAGGCGTTGCCGATGGTCATGGATGCGGTGCCACCGGAGGTGCTGAAGGTTCCACCCAGAGCGAGTGTGCCGGTGATGTCGAGCGAGCTCGAATTAGAAATAAAGACTGAACTTGTGCTTGATGCGAGGGTTCCAGCCTGAACTGGGCCGCTGGCCATGTGGCCGTTGGCGCTGAGCGTAAGAGCGCCGCTACCGGCTTTACCGACGGTGAGTGTGCCGGACGGGGCGAGCGTGGCCTGGCCTGCGAGTTGCACTTGGAGCGTCCCGTTGGAACCAAGCGATTCGCCGAGCACAATATCACCGGCCGTCACGTTCAAGGAGCCATTATTGGAAACATCGAGCAACGCCGAGCGTGTGGTGCCGATGGTGAGCGCCGTAGGGGTGGCCGAGAGTGTGCACAGGGCACCGCCATTGATGGAGAGGATCGGGGACTCGCCGACGCCGCCGTTGAGCGTGATCTGGTTGCTGGTGGTGCTGAGGGTGCCCCCGGTGACGGCGATTATTCCCCCGAGCAGGTTGAACACGCCGTGGGACGAGTCGATGGCGAGCGAGGCGGTGGTGAGTTGCCCGCCCTCGTGAACGGTGAGCGTTCCCGTGCCGCCCGCGGAGTCGCCGACGGTCGTGGTGCCGGCGACGGTGACGAGGCCTCCATCGTTGATGGTGTAGGTGCCTGTGCCAGCGGCGGCGGCGGTTGTGTTGTGCCCGATGTGGAGGTCGCCCGCGATATCCATCGTGCTGTCGTTGACGGAGGTGCTACCCACGGCGGCGGTGCCGGTGAAACCGGTGGTGGGGGCGATGAAGGCGTCGTCGGCAACGACGACCTTGGCACCAAGGGTAACGGCGAGCGAGCCCGGGCCGTTGAGTGCGATGTTGAGGTCGCCGCCCACGGGGTCGAGGGTGACAAGCTCGGAGCGGGTCGCGCCGCTGAGGCCCGAGACGTTGACCGCGCCCTGTGAGCCCGCGCCGGCGGCGACGGTGACGGCGTTGGTGGATCGAAGGCTTCCCCCCGTCGTGATGTTGAGCGTGCCGTTGCCGGTGTTGCCGATTCGGGTGCCCGCTGCGCCCGTGGAGAGCATGTCGGCGGCGGCGCCGGTGATGTTGAGGATCGAGGTGCTGGTGGGGTTGCTGCCGACAGAAATAACGGCAGAACTGAGGGTGCCGGAGGTGAAGGTGACGGTGGGTGTGCTGGCGGCGAGGATCCCCAAGGTGAATTGTGCGGTCGCGGTGTGGGGGACGAGCGTGGAGAGTCCGATCGTGCCGACATTGAAGTTCATCTGGGACGAAGTGGGAACCGAAGCGGGGAACGAAATGGAATAGTTGCCCGCGAGGTTGAAGTTGAGAAAGTCGGCGGCTGCGGGCACACCGACGGGGTTCCAGTTCCCGGCGGTGCCTGCCGAACCTCCTGCGGCATTGTTCCAGAGCAACGTGGCGGTCGGATCGGCTCGTACGACCGAGGACAAAGCGAGCCCCGCCACGGCACAAAGGGCACAAGGACGGGTTGAATACTGCAATCTGTTCATCATGGCGAAACTCCTGAAACGGTGCGTGAAACTGGTTTGGCCTTAGTCCTCCGGAACTTGGAAGGCCTGAGCGCGGCGTTGCCGGTACAATCCCGGAGTACCGGTCAAGAAACTCGCACCGAAAGGTCCAGCGGGGGCTCAACTGATCCGAAAGAAAAGCCAGAAACATGGAGAACGATGTCACAGGGCTGTTGAAGCGGCTATCGGACGGGGATTCCCGTGCGGTGGATGTTCTGCTGCCCGCGATTTATGACCAGCTTCGGGCACTGGCGGGGTCGTTTCTTCGCCGCGAGAGCCCCGGGCACACACTGCAGACGACGGCACTGGTGCACGAGGCGTATCTGAAGCTCGTGGGGCAGGACGCGGCGAAGTATGACGGTCGGGCCCATTTTTTTGCTGTGGCGGCCCAGGCGATGAGACGGATTCTGGTGAACCACGCACGTGACGGGAATCGGCTCAAACGCGGCGGTGGATTGCGGCGTGTCGAGCTGGATGAGTCGGGGATCGCGGGCCCGCAGCAGGACACCGACCTGGTCGCGCTGGATGATTCGCTGGTTCGGCTTGCAGAGCTTGATGGGCGCAAGGCGCGAACGGTTGAGATGCGATTCTTTGCCGGGATGAGTGTCGAGGAAACAGCGTCGGCTCTTGGCGTGGCTCCCGCGACGGTCAAGCGGGACTGGGACTTTGCAAGGGCGTGGCTCTACCGCGATCTGTCACGAGGAGAATCGGATGGACGCACTGCGAGCGAAGATGCTGGCGCGAGCTGAGGAGCTCTTCCACACGGTGATGGCTCTGCCCGCCGATGTGCGCGGCGCGGGGGCGGCGCAGGCGTGCGGCGGGGATGCCGAGCTGCTCGACGAGGTATTGTCGCTCGTGGTCGCGGCGGGCAAGACCGACTTTCTGGCCCAGCCCATCGCGAACTTCGATGAGGTCTGGCGGTCGGCCGCTGAGGGAGAGGTCACCGATCCGTTGGTCGGCCGATCGATCGGCGAGTATCTGATCCAGTCGCGGCTCGGTGCGGGCGGCATGGGTGTTGTGTATCTCGCGCAGCAGCAGAACCCGGGGCGGCCCGTCGCGCTCAAGCTGATGAGGCCCGGCGTGCTCTCGCCGACCCTGGTGCGAAGGTTCGAGCACGAGGCGGAGATTTTGGGACGGCTCCAGCATCCGGGCATCGCGCAGATCTACGGCGCGGGCAGGGTCAAGACCGAGATTGGCTCGCAGCCCTACTTCGCAATGGAGTATGTGCGCGGAATGCCGCTCCTGGAGTTTTCCAAGCAGCGAGGGCTCTCGGTGTCAGAGCGGCTCACGCTGATGGCCCTCATCTGCGACGCGGTGCAGCACGCGCACGCCAAGGGTGTGATCCATCGTGACTTGAAGCCCGCGAATATTCTCGTGGAAGATGGCGGCGAGAGAGAAGCGGAGTCTGGGACGGCGTCGGGGCGGCCCGGCACGCGGACGCAGTCCAGGCCCAAGATTCTGGACTTTGGTGTGGCGCGGATGGCGCAGGCCGACTTGCATCTCACCTCGCACACAACGGCGGGCGAGATCATCGGGACGCTGACGTACATGAGCCCCGAGCAGGTGCGGGCGGACCCTGCGGAGATCGACACGCGATCTGATGTGTACGCCCTGGGTGTGGTGATGTACGAGCTGCTTTCGGGCAGGCTTCCGATCGATCTGAAGGGGCGATCGTTGGCGGAGGCTGCGCCGATGATTCTGGAGACCGAGCCTCGGCTGCTGGGTGAAGTCGATCGTCAGTTTCGCGGGGACATCGAGACGATCGTTGTCAAGGCACTCGAGAAGGACAAGTCGAGGCGGTACCAATCGGCGGCGGATATCGCCGAGGACATCAGGCGGTCGCAGGCGGACGCTCCGATTCTGGCAAGGCCTCCGACGACGATGTATCAGCTTCGCAAGTTCACGCGGCGAAACCGCGCGGTTGTGGGCGGGGCGCTGACGGCGGTGGTGCTGCTGATCGTGGGGGTTGTGGGGACAAGCATCGGCCTCGTGCAAGCCCGGGACGCCAAGACACGGGCGGAATCGAGGGAGCACGATGCGAAGGTGGCGGCGTTGCAGGCCCAGAGTGCGACGGACTTTCTGGTGACCATGCTGGCGTCGGCGAATCCGATTGTGTCGCGCGGGCGTGCGCTTACGGTGCGAGAACTGGTGGATCAGGCGGCGGCAAGGGTCTCGTTCGATCTGGCGGAGCAGCCCGAGGTGGAGACCAAGACGCGGATCGCCCTCTCCCGCACGTACCTCTCGCTCAATGCGGTCGAGAGCGCGAGCGAGCAGGCGGAGAAAGCGTGCGTGCTGGCCGAACGGACGTTTGGCACCGAGAGCCTGGAGTACAGCCGTGCGCTGGCGGTCAGGGCGGCGGTGGCCATCACGCAGAAAAAGCGGGCCGACGCGCTGGAGGTAAACCGCGCGGTGCTCGACCTTCGCCTGCGGCTTCTGCCTGAATCCGACCCGCTGGTTGCCGTGGCGCGATTGGAATACGCGAGGGCTTTGATCGATCAGGTGCGAAACGACGAGGCGATCGTCGAGCTTCGCCTTGCTCGCAAGGTGTTGGAGGAGAGCAAGAGCTCCGAGCTTGCCAATTGCGTGACTCTGCACGCCGAAGTGCTGATGAAGTCGATGAAGTTTCACTCGAACATCACGGAAGCGCAGCAGATGCTCGAGGAGGCGCTGGTGATCTTTCGCGAGCGTGGCGCGGTCGGCGAGCCGCACGCGGCGACGGTTCTCAGCTCGCTGGGGATGGTCTTCACTCGCGACAGGCGACCCGCCGAGGCCGAGAGGGTTCTCAAGGAGGCTCTGGCGATCAGGTCGCGAGTCTTTCCGCCCGGGCACCCCGCCCCGTTTGCGATTCGGCTCAGGCTCATCAACGCCATTCGTGATCAGGATCGCGTTGCCGAAGCGCGTGATCTCGCGGTCGCACTCGTCGACGAAGAGCGCAAGGCACTGGGGACAGAGAGCCCCGATCTCCTGAACGCGCTCACCGTGGCTGCTCGCCTGCACACGGACCTTGGTGAGTGTGATCGTGCGGTAGCGGACTTTGGCGAGGCTGCAAAAATGTGCAAGGGGTTCAACAACTCCGTGCAGCTCATCGTCACGCTTCAGTTGTGGGGAGAGTCGTGCAACAAGCTCAAGAGGTCAGACCTTGCCGAGGCGCCCCTGCGAGAGGCGAGCGAAATCGTAAAGGTCTCGGGGCGCCGCGGGCTATCGCAGGTGCTGATCCTGATCTCGCTGGCTGAGGCGGTCGAGGGGCAGTCACGTCTCCCCGAGGCGGCCGACATTCTGGGCGAGGCGCACGCAATGGTGAGTGCCGATGCGCCTGGAACGGACCTGTGTGCCGACGTTCTTTCGAGATGGGGTGGCGTTCTGGCGAAGGCGGGGAAGCTGGCGGACGCGGAAAGACGGTACCGCGAGAGTCTGGTGATCTGCCAGACACTCAAGGAAGAGAAAGAAGCGAGGGCTGTTGAGCTTTTGCTCGCTGATGTGCTTGAGCGGCAGGGGCGATCGGGCGAGGCGGAAGGGCTGCGGGCACGCGTAACCAAGTGAGACAATTGCTCGTCACACCAAGAGCGTCGCGGGCTTCTCCAGCAGTGTCCGCACGGTGTTGAGATACGCGGCGGCCATCGCGCCGTCGACGATCCGGTGGTCGCTCGACATCGTCATCGACATGACCCAGCCGGGCACGACCGCGCCGTTGCGCACGACGGGCTTCTGGATCGCGGCACCGACGGCGAGGATCGCGGCGTTGGGCGGGTTGATGATGGCGGTGAAGTGATCGACGCCGAACATGCCCAGGTTGCTGATCGTGAAGGTCGAGTCGCTCATCTCGTCGATGGTGAGCCCCTTGGTGCGGGCTTTTTCGGAAAGTGCCTTGGACTGCAACGAGATGGAGCGAAGGCCGATCTGGTCGGCACCCCGAATGGTGGCGACGACGAGCCCCCCGCCCTTGGTTTCGTTGAGCGCGATGGCGATGCCGATGTTGACATCGGCGAGCTGCTCGATGTTCTCGCTGCCGGGCGTGGCGATCCAGCGGCTGTTGACGAACGGATGTTTGTGCATCGCCAGGGCGCACGCCCGCACGAGGAAATCGTTGACGCTGAGCTTGACGCCCTGATCGGCGAGCTGCTCGTTGAGCTGCTTGCGGAGGTCCACGATCGCGTCCATCGAAGCTTCGACCGTGACCTGATAGTGCGGGATCGTCGTCTTGGACTCGACGAGGCGACGGGCGATCGTGCGACGCATGTTGTTGAGCGTGACGATCTGGCCCGAGAGCTTGTTTGTGGTGGTCCGGTTCTCCGAGCCGGGCGTTTGGGAAGACCCAGTTCGGAGAACTGGGCCACCAGGAACCGGGCCACCTTGAGCGGTGCCACCGCCAGCCAAGGCCGCCTCGACGTCCTTGCGGATGATTCGGCCCGAGGGGCCAGTGCCTTGCACGCGGCTCAGATCGACGCCCGAATCGCCCGCGATTTTGCGGGCGAGGGGGGAGACGAAGATTCGGCCGCCAGCGTCGTGTGCGGGAGCGTCGAGGACCGCAACAGAGCCCCCTGCGCCAGCAGGGGGTGTTGAGCTGCCGACACTCGCTGCCTTTGCAGGGGCGGCGGTGTTGGTGGGCGCGGATTCCCCGCGGCTTGCGCCGGGGGCTCTGTTGGCGTAGGTCGCCTTCACCGCCGCCACGTCCTCGCCCTTGACAGCGATCACGGCGATGAGCGTACCCACGGGCACCTGCTTGCCCTCGGGCACGGCGTGGATCGCCAGTGTGCCCGTGTCATAGACCGCCTGTTCCATGGTGGCCTTGTCGGTCTCGATGTCCGCGATCACGTCGCCCGACTTGACCGCCTGCCCTTCCTTCACCGCCCAGCGGACAATCGTGCCGGCTTGCATGGTGTCGGAGAGGCGGGGCATGGTGATTTCGATAGCCATTTGGAATCCTCGAATCTCGATGGTGGACTGTCAACCTGGGCTGTGAGAGTAACCTTGCGGATCATCGGTGTGTGTTTCAGCCCTTCTTCTTGCTCTTTCCAGCCTTGCCATGCCCGTTGCTGTTCTGCTTCAACGGCACGATCTCTTTGATCATCAGCGCGTTGATGAGGCGAGTTTCCCTGCTCTTTGCGTCGTGCAACCAGAACGAAGTCGATGGACGTGACAACCGAGTCTCACCGCCCTCGAAATTCGGCGTGAACCAGACATAATCGCGGTGGGGGATGTGGAACTCAGTGCCGTCAATCATGCGGATGAGCACCCCCTTGGTGTTCTCGTTCACCATCATTCGCACCGACTTGGCGTCCATGATCAATCCCCTTTCGCGTCACACACCCAGCGTCTTCTTGACGGCTCGAACGATCTTCCCCTTGTTCGGCAGGTACTCCATCTCCAGCCCCTTCGCGTATGGCGTCGGGACATCGTCCGTGTTCACGCGACCCGGCTGGGCGTCGAGCAGGTCGAAGCCGCACTCGACAACCTGCGTGATCACCTCGCTTGCCACGCTTGCGAAAGGCCAGCACTGATCGACCACCACAATTCGGCTCGTCTTCTTCACGCTCGCCAGGACGCTGTCGATATCGAGCGGCTTGATCGTCCGCATGTCCAGCACATCACAGGTGATCCCTTCCAGTGCAAGTTCATCCGCGGCTTCGATGCAGAAGTTCACAGGCCGCCCAAACGACACAAGCGTGCAGTCGGACCCCTCACGCCTCAGGTGGGCCTGGCCGAAGGGGATGTAGTACTCCTCAGCCGGCACGTGGGCCTTATCGCCCAGCATCCGCTCGCTCTCCAGGAAGAAGACCGGGTCATACTCGCGGATGGCGGTCTTGAGCAGCCCCTTCGCGTCGTACGGGTTGCTCGGAATGGCGATCTTCATCCCTGGGACGTTGCTATACAGCCCCTCAACACACCACGAGTGCGTCGAGCCAAGCTGACCGCCCGCCCCGTCGTTGCCGCGGAAGACGATCGGGCAACCCCATTGGCCGCCGCTCATGTACAGCATCTTGGGCACGTTGTTGAGGATCTGGTCCGCCGCGACGAGGCTGAACGACCAGGACATGAACTCGATGATGGGCTTGAGGCCGTACATCGCTGCCCCGACCGCCAGACCCGCAAAGCCGTTCTCCGAGATCGGCGAGTCGATGACGCGCTTGGGCCCAAACTCGTCGAGCATCCCCTGTGAGATTTTGTACGCGCCGTTGTACTGGGCCACTTCCTCGCCAAGCAGGAACACTCGCGGGTCGCGCCGCATTTCTTCGCTCATCGCCTCGCGGAGCGCTTCGCGGTACTGGATGATCCGCTCGGTCCCCGGTGCGGGATCAAACGGAGGGAGCGGTTTGGTGAAATCCGGCAGCGGCAGCTTGGTGCGAGGCAGAATCGCGTCGGCATGTGGGCTCAATACAGCAGCAATAGACACGGCAGCACACTCCGTCATGGGTAAGGAAATCGGCTTGTCGCGGCCACAAACAGCCGCCAACCAGATAGTAGCGGTCCTTTCGACACCCTTCCTCCAATCTCCCGCGTGCTCCGAGAAGTCTGGGGCATGAAACGTTCCGACAGGGTCAATTTCGGACGATCGGGAAGGTCTTGGAACGGCGAACGGGCGGGCGCGTTATCATGCTATCTGAACTGTCCTTGGGCTTGGCTTGCGGCGGTTCATTCGGAGTCGCGCACGTGAACGATCCAGTCATCCAAGTCACGCAGCTTCTCGCTCTTGCCCGCGACGGAGACTCGCGCGCCACAGACGAACTGCTGCCGTTGGTGTACGAGGAACTTCGTCGCATGGCCAGGGGGCACCTGGCAACCGAGCGTGCGGGGGCGACGCTCCAACCCACCGCGCTCGTGCACGAGGCGTACATGAAGCTCGTGGGCGGCAAGGACGTGAGCTGGAACAGCCGCGGGCATTTTTTCGGAGCGGCAGCTCAGGCGATGCGGCGGATTCTGGTTGATCGGGCCCGCACCAACAACGCGATCAAACGGGGCGGCGACCGCGAGCGTGTCGAGCTTGGGGATCAGGCGATGGCGGTCGAGCCGGGGGCTGCGTCGATGCTGATGATCGACGAAGCACTTGGACATTTGGAGGCGTACGACGCGGTGAAGGCCCGGATCGTGATGCTCCGGTTCTTCTCGGGGCTCACAATCGAAGAGATCGCGATGGCGATGGACATGACGGTGAGTCAGGTGAAGACCTCGTGGGAGTTCTCGCGGGCGTGGCTGCACTCGCAGCTCAGGAAGATGGAATCGGCCGCGCCTGGCGCGGGTGGGGCTCCATGAACGCGGACCGGATGCGGCTGGTCGAGCAGATTTTCACCGAGGTCTCCGCCTGCGAGGCCGCCGCTCGTGACGCTCTCCTTCGCACCCGGTGCCGCGACGACAGTCAGCTTCTCGACGAGGTTCGTTCACTCCTGGAGTGTGCCGCCGAGCCCGATGGCGTGCTCGACCAGAGCGCCCCCAAGCTCGTGGATATGCCAATCCCGGGCGAGGACGCCTCGCTTTTGCCCGCCGGGACGAGGGTGGGGGCCTACATCATTCGTTCGGTGCTGGGCATCGGCGGCATGGGCGTGGTGTACGTGGGCGAGCAGGCGAGGCCCAAACGCACGGTCGCACTCAAGGTCATCAGGCCGGGCTTTGCTACTCAAAGCGTGCTCAAGCGCTTCGAGTACGAGGCAGAACTCCTGGGCCGATTACAGCACCCGGGGATCGCGCAGATCATCGAAGCCGGGGCGGCTCAGACGCCCTTTGGCATGCAGCCGTTCTTCGCGATGGAGCTGGTGGATGGCTCGCCATTGACGACGTACGCCCGCGAGCGCAACCTTTCCATCCCCGCTCGCGTTGAGCTGATGGTTCGTGTGTGCGAGGCGGTCGAGCACGCCCACCAGCGCGGGGTGGTGCACCGCGACCTCAAACCAGCCAACATTCTCGTCGACAACCATGCCCAGCCCAAGATTCTGGACTTCGGTGTCGCGCGGGCGACGGGCGGGCGAGAGGCCGAGCATCGGCTGACGCTCATGCGGACAGGCGAGCGGCAACTGGTGGGCACGCTCGCGTACATGAGCCCCGAGCAG
>JAYVUC010000175.1:0-6683 GCA_043788295.1 Phycisphaerales bacterium | reverse complement strand
GATGCTGAACGCGATGCGCGTGCCCGACGACTCGTGCGTGAGATAGCCCGAGAGGCACGACACGCCGTCGATGTGCCCGGTCTTGGCCTGGAGCGAGTTCTTGAGCTGCGTCTTGCCCATGCGCTTGCGGAGGCCGCCCTCCGCAGGCGTGGCGAGTGAATTGAGGAAGGGCCCTGAAACCTGCGCGTCGGCGGCAAGCAGTGCGAGCCACCGCGTCATGGTTCTGGCTGAGACTTTGTTGTTGACCGACAGGCCCGAACCGTCGGCGATCACCGTGTTTGCAGCCGCTTCGGGCCCGAGTCGCTCGGAGATCTGGCGGCGAACCGCGAACGCGCCGTTGTCCCACGAGCCGCTCTGGCGGCGGCCTGTTGCCTCGTGCCCGATCAGCTTGAACATGCACTCGGCGTAAAGATTCATCGAGACGCTGTTGCACCGCTTCACAACGTCGACCAGGGGCGTGGTGACGACGGCAACGGTTCGCGCCGTCTCGAACGATTCGTCGAGATTCACCGCCCGCACCGCCTTGATGCCCGACTTCTCACCGCTGCCGATGGTCACACCCTGCCTGGCGAGCTGCTCGGCGAGCACACGCCCGAAAACCAGCGGGTTGTTGTGCATGGGCACTTCGATCGCGCCCTGGGCCGCCTGACCCACCGAGCCCTTGAGCTTGTACTTGTCGGTCTCGCCAAGCCGCTCGATGTCGACGGCATTGGGCTCGCCGGGCAGGCTCTTGGCGGCGTTGTCGATCTCGATGAAATCCGTCTCGGGCTCGACCTTGTACGACGGAGCGACGCCGCGCTGCTTGGCGGGCGACGGGAAGATCGAGAGCACGTTGGCGTGGAAGTTCACGCCGGCGACCTGTGCTCCGTACCACTCGGTGAGGTGCTTGGGCTTCCATGTGGGGTGGACGAAGGTGCGATCGAAGATACGGTCGTCGACCACGATCTCAGAGACCTTGGAGACCCCAGACTTCTTGATCGCGCCGGTGATGGCCGCGAGCAGGTCGGGCAGGGTCATCTTGCTCGGCGACTTGTTGAGCATCTCGGGGTCGCCTAGCGAAGGGTCGCCGCTTCCCTTGATCACGAGTGTGTCCCCGACCATCTGGAACTCGGTGCGGTAGGTGTAGTCCTTGCCCAGGATGAGAAGGGCCGCGCCGGTGGTGAGAACTTTCTGATTGGACGCGGGCGTTCGCGGAACGGCGGACTGGATGTCGGCGAGCACCTGTTCGGAACCGCCAGCCCTTGCGAGCTCGATCACGCTGACCCCGACCTGATCGGCCGAGAGCTTGGCCTTGGCCATAAGGCGTTCGACCTCGTCGTTGAGAGGCTGGCCCAGTGCATTCACCGGGGTGAAGGCAATCCCAGCAAGCAACGGCCAGGCGAGCGCCGCGAGCGTGCCGACCGTGAGCGCAAGAAACGACCGGCGGTGTGCGAAACGAACCATCCTCGGGGCCTCCTCCTGACCTTGGACTTCCTAGGTTGAAATGTAGGGATCGGCGATCGGCGTTGAAAGCCTGCAACTCTGAGTGGGGAAGAATTGCAGCGTGGTTCGGGCGTGGCGGCGCAAAGCTTGACCTCGCTCAGGAGGTATTCTTCAGGCTGCTGCGACCACAGAATTGCGGATCAGCACGATGAAGGCCGTCAGCTCGTCGATCTGCTGCTTGGCGGAAAGATCCCATTGGGCCCACCTGGACGTGCCGACAACGGGAGCGAGCATCACGACGTCGCGGATGGGCTTGGGAACTTTCTTGGTCGGGAGGGCTGCCATGAGGTCGACAGGGACCGGGATTGCGACCATAACCCGCTGCGGATTGGGGATGAGGTACGCGGCGGGTTCGCCACCGGGAGCTGCGTACTCGAACGCCCATCGCCAGGGCACGCCGTGCCAGGTCAGCCGCTCGGTCATCGCACCGACTTTGACAAAGGCATCCCTGGCTGCGGCGGCGAGCGTGCCGACCGGCTTTGGAATCTCGGCGAGGATCTGCTCGATAGTCGGGCGTTGAAATCGATCTTCCCACGCTGACCGAACTTTGTGGACAAGCGACATACTGGTGCTCCGGGGCGTGGGAAAGCGAGTGATTCTTGGGGAGGTGGGCCGGAGAATCCACAGGGCCCGGCATGCTGATACGATCCGTTCCGACGACCGAGAACCACCTATGACCGATGCACGACCTGCAACACCCGCTTCCTCACCGAATCACGCGCCGATGAGCGAGTCGCTCGATGCGGACATTCTTGTTGTTGATGACAACGAGCAGAACCTCGAGCTGTTACAAGCCTATCTCGAAGAGATCGGTGCCAGCGTCCGACCTGCACGCGACGGGGTCGAGGCGATGGCGGAGGTGGCAAAGCAGAAGCCCGACCTGATCCTCCTGGACGTGATGATGCCTCGGATGAGCGGGTTTCAGGTGTGCGGCAAGCTCAAGAGCGACCCCGCCACCAGCCAGATTCCCATCATCGTCGTGACGGCCCTGAACGAGGTTGCCGACGTGGAGCGGGCGGTTGAGCTTGGGGCGGATGACTTTCTCACCAAGCCTGTCAATCGGCTCGAGTTCATCACGCGGGTGCGGTCGCTGGTGAGGCTTGGGCAGCTTCAGCGGCAGCTCAACAAGACACTGGGCGAGCTCAAGCGCCTCGGGGGTTCGTGAGGGGGTTCGTGAGGGGGTTCGTGAGGGCGGCCTTTGGCTGCCTCATTGTTCGCCAGCGACAGCCGAGTTCGAGAAACGTCCACAGGCACAGGGCCGGGATAAGCCACCACGCGTGGGGGCTGAGCCGTTCGACGATTCGCTCGGCGAGGGCGGTCAGATTGCCTTTCCAGAGTCCTTTGGCGAGCCCCAGAATGACGTGGGGCTTCATCGCGGCCCGGCCTGCGGGGGATGTGAACCACGCGATGCCGGGCTTGCCCTTGCGCGCGGCGTCGATCAGCCTTGCCTCCGCCAACGCATCACCGGCTCGTGCGACGCGGGCGGCCTCGGGGCCCGCGATGTGTACGGCGAGGGAGGCCCCGCCGCCAGAACCACGCCGATTCACAAACGCGGCGAGGGCGGCAAGATCTTCGGCGTCCTGGGCCGATTTCATGGCCTTGATCGCCCCGCCGGGCGAGAGATGCGTGGAAAGCGTTGCGGCATCGGCACAGACACGCTCGACGGCGGCGACCTTGCGACCTTTCACGGCATCCATGATGAATGCCTGCAATCGCGCCGAGATGGCCCCGGCCTTGCGGGCGGCCTTGAGGATCGAGGGAGCCCAGTCGATCTCGGGGGCGAGCGTCGTCACGATGCCCAGTGTCGACAGGGCGACAACAACCTCGTCGGCGTCGCCGGTTGTGGCCTGCTGGATGCCCTGCAAAACCAGATCGCGAACATCGCCCACGAGGAAAAAATCGGAAGCTACCGCACCGACGAGGCGTTCGGCAGATTCGCCGCGACCTGTGAGTGCGCCCAGGCCGATCTCGCGGGCGGAGCGGAGCCAACTGTCCTGTTCGGCCTTGGCCTGATCACGGGCGACGCGGATCTGCTCGGCTACTGGTGACCCGGTCCTGCGAACCGGGTCCGAGTCACCGACGGCTGCGAGACCGGCATCGGCGACGACGAGGGCCTCGCCGAGCCTTCCCTGGGACGTAAGTGAGCGGACTTCGGCGGCGTAGTCCATGTCGGGGAGTGCGTCGAGGCGCAGCCTTGCCATGGCGCGGTCGAAGTCGAGGGCGAAGATGGCGAGCAGCGTGGAGGCCACGGCGAGCCGGAGCAGGCACCAGCGTGATCGCCAAAGGCCGAGTGCGAGTCTCACTTGGCCTCCCGACTGCTGGCGGTGACGCGCACGACGACGCCGGCGTCGGGGCCGACGATGGAACGGACAAGCGTCTTGACCTGCTCGATCGTGTCGGCGCGGATTTGCTTCAATTGCCCCTCGTCGGGAGTCAATTCCTGTGCGCGAAGGTGCAGATCGCGGCGGGCGAGACCCAGGAAATACTCGCCGCTGGACGAACGGCTGCGAAGCCAGCCGGTGGAGACCTTGGCTACCTCGAATTGCCCGAGGACCTCCGTCGCGATGCGTGTGGGCGGCGGGATGGTGACCATGTACGACTTGTGGATAGGGCTGAAGATGAGGGCGTGGGATTCGAGCTGCGACAGATCAACGCCAAAGCGGATGATGACTGGGGCGGTGACGGTGGCGGTGGTGCCGCCCAGGATGCCTGTGTCGCCCGCGGAGCTGATGACCTTGGTCTTGAACTCCACGGTGACGAGCTTGAGGGTCTTGAGTGATTGGGCGACTTCGGGCACCATGTCGCGGGTGATGTAGGCGACGGGGGTGGGCGAGCCTTGGGCGTGATACGCCATGGCGGCGGATTGGCGAGCGTGGAGCCAGGCTGCGAGGCCACCCGACGCGGCGAGGGCGAGCAGCACGACCACCATGGATTTGAGATTGAACGGGCGCATGGGAGCCTTGAATATCGGCTCGCGGCGGCTCGATGCGTGATGCGGCGGGCGAGGTTGTGAATGCGCTGCCTGGCGATGGTTCGTAGCCCCAGGGTATAGTGCCGCATGAGGCCGGCTGTATTCATGGACCGCGACGACACGATCATCCCCAACCGCGACGTGACGACGGCAACGCCGGGTGATCTGTTCGACCCCGCGCTCGTGACGCTCTTTCCGGGAGCGGGCGAGACATGTGCGGCGTTCTCGAACATCGGTTACAGACTCGTGGTGGTCACCAATCAGGGGGGGATCGCGGCGGGGCTTGGAACCATGGCGCAGGTGGAAGCAGTGAATGACCGGCTGCGTGAACTACTAGGGGTGTTTGGCGTGACGCTCGATGGCGTGTACTACGCGCCCACGCGGCGCGATTCGGTCTTCCCACGGTTCGCGGTCGATCGCTGGAAGTGGCGAAAGCCCGAGGCGGGGATGATCCTCGCGGCGGCGGCGGAACTGCAGCTGGACCTTTCGAAATCGTGGATGATCGGCGACGGCGAACGCGACGTGGAGGCGGGTGTGCGGGCGGGGATTCCGGCGGCGCGGTGCATTCGGGTGGGCGAGGGCGGACTGGTCGTGGCGGCTGGGAAGGTTGGGGCGGTGGCATGACACCAAAGGGCGAAGAACCGGTGGAATCTTCGACGGTGCGGCTGAGGGCGCTTGCGGGAACGCCTCTGGCGGACGTGAAGGTGCGTGGCGTGGTGGTCTCGACAGCCCACGCGATCGCGGAGCGGACGGGCGTGCCGCTGCTGGAGGTGGTGCCGACCGACGATGCGATCACGGTGACGATCGGGGCGAGCCGCCTCGCGGGGCTGGGGTTTCTGGCGGAACTGCGCCGGATCACGAATGCGTGGTTCGCCGGGAAGCATCCGGGACAGAGCCTGTGGGGCGAGGTGGATGTCAAGCACGACGATGAGTGGACGTCGGGCGATGACGGCGGGCGGCACGATTCGCAGGACGACCATGACGATGATGGGGACGACGATTGAGCGACACATCCTCGCCAAACCCGGGACTGCGGATTCTTGTCGTCTGCCCGAGTTGGCTGGGCGATATGGTGATGGCGACGCCCGCGCTGCGGCGACTGCGAGATGGAGCGCCGGGAGCGTTCATCGGGGCACTGGTGAAGCCGGGGATGGACGAATTGCTCGCCGGGCTCGATGTCGTTGATGAGGTTCACGTTGCGCACTGGGGCGGGGTGATGGGGCCCAAGGTGGCGGCGGGGAAGATTCGCCCGCGGCGATATGACACGGCGGTGCTGCTGACGAACTCATTTGGCACCGCGCTGGCGATCCGTATGGCGGGGATTTCGCGGCGGATCGGATACGACCGCGACATGCGCGGGCTTTTGCTCACCGACAAACTGAAGGCGCCGGTGAGGGCCGACGGCTCGTGGGCGATCATTTCGGCGGTCGAGTATTACCATCGGCTCGTGAGCGCGTGCCTGGGCGTGCCCGCGAGCAGCGAGTACAACGGCGTGCCGATGGAGCTAGCGACGACGACGGAGAATGAGCAAGCGGCTGAGGCGATCCTCGCGCGCGCGTGCGTCGCGGCGGACGGGGCGATGGCGATTCTCAATCCCGGCGGCAACAACACGGCGAAGCGGTGGCCGGCGGAGCGATACGCGGCACTCGCGGCGTGGCTGCGGGATGGGGGCGTGGGCAGACCGCCGATGACGGTGCTTCTGAATGGGTCGCCGGGGGAGGTCGATCTGGCGCGTGAGATCGCGATGGCGATTCCGGGCGGCGATGTGGGCGTGGTGCGACTCCCGGAGCTTGGCATCACGATCGGGTCGCTCAAGGCGCTCGTGCGCCGGTGCCGATTGATGGTGACGAATGACACGGGCCCGCGGCACATCGCGGCGGCCTTCGGCGTGCCGCTGGTGACGTTGTTTGGCCCGACGGATCATCGGTGGACGACGATTCCCACAAGCCGCACGCCTCGGAGAGGCGGGCCACCAGAACCGACCGCGCCCGAGCGAATCCTGCTCGCCGATCCGACGCTCCCCGAGAGCGAGACAGCCAACGATCACGCGGAACGGTGCCGAATCGACCGGATCGAGTTTGAGACGGTGCGGGCGGCGTGCGCGGAACTATTGACGGGGCCGATGGCTTAGGTGCCACCTCTATGAGGACTTGCCGGAAGTCAAGCGCGGCCTCGGGGTTTCCCGCTCGTCTATCCGAGCACTTTCGCGGCCCACGCCGCGGGTAGCCCA